>NZ_JAUOET010000002.1:0-434877 GCF_031932075.1 Shewanella sp. SP1S2-4 | reverse complement strand
AGTACAAGGAGCATATGACTCCGAAAGGACGATAAGCAGCAAAGGCGCGGTTCTCATTAAGGCCAGAGAACAAAGATTCTCACAAACAGGTCGGATATACGTACGCAGTATTACTTTCTGTTACTCAAAAAGTGGTTGATCTATTCGAGGTGTCCATATACGGACTTGCTGCGTGTCGGTGAGCGAATGCCATGGCTCATCATAAGCCAACACTTAAAGAATTAAATGACCAAGTTTGATCCTTCAGCAGTGCTATCCAGAAATTCTTAAAGTACTTCTGTCCAAAAGTATGTTACGTAATCTTTTCAATCTACAGGTTCCGCTAATGCCAAAAAGGTGAGCAATGGTGATTGGCGAGACGACCGTCCGCCCCATGGACGGGGCGGTCGAGCATCCAAGGACGGACTAGCTGCGTGTCGGTGAGCGAATGCCATGGCAAGCCTGTGTGAGTGGATACCCGTAAACGCTAAACTTCTAACAACTGAAATTACTGCTCCCAAAACACTACTTTCCAACACATTTCTGTCCAAAAGTATATTGTGTAATCTTTTCAATCCACAGGTTCCGCTAATACCAAAAAAGTGAGACATGGTGATAGCGAGACGACCGTCCGCCCCATTGACGGGGCGGTCGAGCATCAAAGGACTGACGAGCGAATGCCATGGCAAGCCTGCGTTAATGGATATCAGCCAACGAATCTAAATGCTATTACTCACCTTTAGTGCATTAAATCTAACGCACTTCTGTCCAACATTGAGTTTACTGATAGTTGCTATATGATTTGAAAGCAAAAAAATATTTTTAAGGAAGAAATTTAAGTGAAATTTGAAGTTATTCATGAAGAAAATAACGCGATTGTGGATGCGCTGGTAGACGGCGTTAGGCAATTTAATGCTGGGCTATTAGGGCCTGAGAAATCAGTGCCTTTGACTGTCATAGCACGTGATGAAAATGGCAAGTTGATTGGTGGTGTGGGTGGACGGACTATCTATAAAAACTTCTTAATCAATGTTGTCTGGGTTGATGACCAAACCAGAGGCACAGGGCTTGGGCATAAACTGATGGAGCTTGCCGAAGCTGAGGCGAAGCAACGGGGATGCCTGGTCGCTCAAGTGGATACCTTATCGATTCAAGCCCCTGTGTTTTATGAAAAACAAGGGTTTGAGATCATAGGCACAGTCACCACTACCCCTCAGCGCATCTTTCTGATGAAGAAGTATTGATCAAAAAAGCGATTGAGAAACGGACTGAATAAGCGCACTTAGCAATGGTCGAAATGGGCGTTTTGCATGCAGAGTAGACCAATCTGCTCTTGGGATAAAATGGCGCACTCCAGCGCCTTTTTTGTATTCGCGCGGCGGACTTGCGCATCGCTCAGTTGCGTTATCGTCGCCGAATAGGCATTGGTTCGGCCACAATCGAGCCAAATATTCCCCACTTGTACCCAATAATGCTGCGCTTGCCCTGAGTCTAAGACAAACTCGACTTCAAATCCCCTCGCCTCATATTCATGGTGGGAGCATTCAGATAAGACCAATCTCAAGTTGTCCCAAGCCGATAAATTGACTTCGGCATAGGCCGTTAATAGTGACTCAACAAATTGTACATTCATGTATTTATCTCCGTTATTTAACCTGAACTCGGGTTATTTACACAGTAGAGATTAAATCCTTAATTTCTATCATCGAACAACTAAGCTTGGGTCGCTGCCGCCATTAAATAGTAATCCCGCGCTGAGACGGTGAAAAAATCCACTACCTGCATGTGCGCTTTTCCCGAGTGGGCGGCAAAGGAACGTTCATTATCTTCGGCGATAAAGGTCAACATATAGCTAAAATGCGGGGCAACTTGGCGACGAATTTCACTGACTAATGCCTCAAAAATCCCTTGTCCACGGTAGGCTTGCTGTACCCAAATCGGCCCGTATTGGCAAGAGTTGGCCTTAGTTAATTTAGGCCCATCCCAATCGAGTTGTGGCAAACGATTCAACAAAGTGCGGTAAATGGGCCAATGTTCGAAAAATCCCCAGCGGCCGGCAATCACATAACCGACGATCTGCTGCTCAACCTGCGCCACTACGACCCAATGATGCTGCACTAATTCGCTCAATTCACTGTGAGAAAAAGCTTGCCCTTGCAGTCCCATATTGGCGGAGGCTAATTCGTCATTAAGATGTTTTTTCTCTAGCATCGCTAATAAATCAACATCTTGGGGTAAGGCTAATCTAATCTTCACAGTGTTCTCACGGCATCATCTTGGCTTTAGGCCCAATTTAAGGCCGTCAGTATACTCGGTTGGATTAATAGACACAGCTAGAACAAGGTATTATTTAGTGCCTTGATTTGCTAAATCCCCTTTTATTTCCCAAACTTAATGAATATTTAGCCCTAGTTAGGCGTTTGTATGTTGCCCGAAACCATTAATCCCAACTTGAGTTTACTTGATAGCGACAATCAACAAGTGAATCTCACTCGCTGGATGCACCAATGTGAGCTAATCAACAGCTATTACAACGCTAACACGGTTTTTATATTCCAAAAGACCAGCGCAGGATTTGAGATCATTGTCAGTGCAATCACTGAAACACCACAATTTACCGCGGGCACTTTGTACTCCGCAGAACTCGAACTTTTTCAACAGATACAAAATAGCCAACCCGACGGTTTATATCAAAACCTCGGCAGCTTTATGTTGGATGATTTACCACGGGATTTTGATGGCATTCAGCACATTCTCTCGCGCCCAATTGCTTGGCCCGATGGCAGCCAATTTGGCGCCCTGTGCGTACTCAACCCACATATGGCAGACCCGCTAGCCAATGCCGCTATGCTCGAACCGTTTCAGATATTGCTGCAACAGGAATTATCTCTGCTGTGCCAGAACCATCGCATTGAATCCCTTTCGATGCGCGACCAAGAAACCGGCATGCTCAATCATTATGGTTTTTTGATGATGGCGCCAAGACAGCTCAATTTAGGCCGCCGCTTTGGTGCCCATGCAGGCATCATCTTCTTTGAATTACTGAGCCCAGATAACACGCCCATCCCCCTCGAAGATAATCATCACAGGCTGTTGGGTAAGTTAATTCAAGATACGATACGGACCGCAGACGTTGCCGCCCACTACAACACCACGCAATTTGTGGTACTGGCCTTTGTCGATGGTGAGCGGGATATTCAGCATATTATGAAGCGGGTAGAAAAACAGTTAGAACAACAAAACCACCAGCTTAAACTCGATGCGAGTTACAGTTTCTTCACTCCAGAATCCAGTGCAAAACTCGCGCCCATGATGGAACTCGCGCGGGGCAAACTTGATTCAATGCAACCACCAAAGCCTGAGGTTGAAGACACGCCAGTTAAGCCCGCCATAGACTCAAGCTTATACGATAATCCCGCCGCAGATTCGGCGGCGCTTTAAGTTAATCAAGCAGTGATGTAATCAATTTTAGGCTTAACTGAAATGTAGATTTAATTTGAGGCAGCAAAAAATCACTTAGATTGCTCATCCTGGCGCTTCGCCCACTGGATAAACAGCACCACGGGATAGGGTGACATTAGAACCAACCCTAAGCCAATCAGGCTTGAGATCAGTAACATGCCGCTTATCTCTAGACTCCATTGCGTCAACATATAGAACCCAAGTCCACAAACTAGCATCAATACACCTAACCAATGTAAAAACTTCAACAAATTCATAGTACTTTTAAATGAGTCCGTCATATAAACCTCTTTAGATCTTGAGTAAAACTTGTCACACTATGGCCATAACCATGGAAAAAGGAACCGTAACGATGTTAAAACAAACATTCATCTTAGGTGCGCTACTGTTAGGACTCACCGCCTGCCAAAGTACCGATGTCGCCCAAAATGAGACCATTCCATTAGAGGGCAGCTGGCACATTGAGATGGTTCAAGGCCAACCGACTATCGATTACAGCCCAGCGCAAATCACCTTTGAGGCCGAAGGCAAATTACACGGCAACAACAGCTGTAATAACTTTTTCGGTCAATATACTCAGCAAGGCCAAGAGCTTAAGCTATCTCCTGCCGGTAGCACAATGAAAGCCTGTGTCGATGCGCTAATGCAGCAAGAGCACAAAGTGATGCAAGCAATGCCATTAGTGGCTAAAGCTAAGCTAGTGCAAGGTCGCCTGACGCTACTCAACAGCGACGACAAGCCAGTGCTAATCTTGAGCCAACTGAAGTAAGCCCTGTGAAGTAAGCGAACTGAAGTAAACTCAACGAGATAAGCTTCAGCAAAGTACAATTGACTCGCATAAAAAAACCGCCATTGGCGGTTTTTTCGTTCTACAACCAGCAGCCGAAGACGACTAGACTTTAGCGCTTTGCTCAGCCGCGGTTTCGAGGGCGATATTCTGCTCGGCTAGCACGGCACTTTGCACCATATCGGCATTGTAGTGCTCCATATCCAATTCATCCTCAGATTTAGCAATCACAGTTGTCGCCACTAAGTCACCGGATACGTTAACTACCGTGCGTGCCATATCCAAAATCCGGTCAATCCCAGCAATTAACGCCACGCCTTCCAAGGGTAAACCGACTGTCGATAATACTAACGTCAACATCACCAAACCCGCGCCTGGTACGCCCGCCGTACCAATTGAGGCTAAGGTCGCCGTTAAAATAATGGTGAGGTAATCTACCCAAGTTAAGTCAATACCAAAAGCTTGGGCGACAAAAAGAGCCGTCACACCTTGATATAAAGCGGTGCCATCCATGTTAATAGTTGTACCCAGCGGCAATACAAAACTGGAAATTTTCTTGTTCACACCTAAGTATTCGCTGGCGCATTTCATGCTCGCAGGTAAGGTACCCGCTGAACTAGAGGTAGTAAATGCCACAGCCATTGCATTACTGATCCCCTTGAAAAAATGTAGAGGATTCAGCTTAGAAAACATACTCAAAACAATACTGTAGAAGCCTAATACGTGAATAATGCAGCCAACGTAGACGGCAACAATAACCTTAAGCAGAGGGAGTAACATTTCAATCCCGTATGCTCCCGCCACCCAAGCCATCAATCCAAATACGCCATAGGGCGCCAGCTTCATCACCATATCGGTTAACTTGTACATGGCTTCAGCAAGACTCTCGAACACTTTAATCGCTGGTTTTCCATGGTCACCGATCAACACTAAGGCAATCCCTAAGGCAACCGCAAAAACGATAACTTGCAAGATCTGACCGTTAGCTAACGCCGCGATAGGGTTGGTTGGGACTATATCAATCAGAGTCTGCATTACCGAAGGCACTTCCTTCGCTACATCAGAAACACCTGAGGGTAAGGGTAAATCAAGACCCGCACCAGGCTGGATAACATATCCAACGGCCAATCCAATACTGATAGCAATTGCCGTAGTACAAAGATAGAAAGTAAAGGACTTAAAACCAATCCGGCCCATCTTGGCAGTGTCTTCCATCGAAGTCACACCCACGATCAGTGAACAAAACACTAACGGCACAATCAACATCTTAATAATATTGACGAATAAGGTTCCAATCGGTTTTAACACCGTCGCTTGCTCACCTAATACTACGCCAACCGTAATTCCGAGCACCATACCGACTAGAATTTGTAGCCACAGAGGCACTGACATCCAGTAGGACCATGTACGGCCTAACATTGATGACGTTTGTTTTGACATGTTAATAACCTTGAATTTGAAATGAAGAACGGGCGAATGCCTATCCTTGGCTGGCACTAATTTATTCCCCAAATTAGCTGAGCGCAGAGTCTAGCATAACGGGCAAAAATCTAAGGATGATCTGTATCACGTTGATGCCAACCGCCGTAAAACCAGCCAAATATGCCAACGACATCGACCAACGCGACTGCATACTTAACCTTTATATTAAGCATCAAAATAGACTGTCACCATAACGGGTGCAATTTGCTGACGATAAAGCGCTGCTGGCGGTTGCTCACGTTCAATCAAGTAACTCCAGTAATCGTCATCAAAACCACTGAAAATAAAGTCAGACTTACCCTTAGCTTTCAAGATCAACCACCACCAAACTAATCCCCATAAACCAAAGCTCAATAAAGTGAATACAAAGTGTAAACGATGATTAATTTTCTCATCAGCACCAAGATCAAAGGCAGGTAAAACCTTAAGCTTATAGCGGCGTGTCGACTTAACGAATCCCATCATTAGCTCACTTAGTTCAAAAAGGGCACTAGAGATAAGCCTAGCAGATAAGACTTTAGTCGTACAAAAATCAGCGGTAACAAATAATATCAGCGCCAAACCTGCCACTGCCGAACTCGTTATCCCACAATGTTCCATGCTAAAGTGAGCCACAAAATGGTTGTTCACTAAACAAGAGCGGTATTACTCAATAACCGCCTAGGAGTTGTTGTATGTTGATCCGTAAAGCTAAAGCTCAGGACCTCAGTGCCTTAGTCCAATTTAATCAGGCGATGGCCCAAGAAACCGAAGGCTTAGCCTTAGATGAAGCGACACTAACCCGCGGCGTGGGCACGCTACTTGAAAGTCCGCAAAAAGGCTTTTACCTCGTCGCCGAAATTGAAGGTGAGATAGTCGGCTCGCTTATGGTGACATTTGAATGGAGCGATTGGCGCGCCAAGGATTATTACTGGATCCAGAGTGTATATATTCGCCCGCAAAATCGTCGCCAAGGCATTTATGGCAAGCTCTACAGTGAAGTCAAACAACTGGCCGAAGCCAATGGTGGCGCTGCCAGCTTCCGTTTATATGTTGAGCAAGAAAACCTCGCCGCCCAGCAGACCTATCAAGCCTTAGGGATGAAGCAGAGTTACTATTTAATGTACGAAGAAAAATAAGTGCTTCAATAGCTTATTCGTAATAAAAAAGGATCGGGCCAATGGCACGATCCTTTTTTTACGAGTCACGATTCAGATTAAAAACCTAACGCTAACTCCTCGTTAAGCTTCACTGCACTAGTAAAACTTAACGGAAGAAACCAAACAGAATCGCCGTCATCGCCAGTAAACCTGCAATGATCACGAAGATATTGCTGATACGGCCACGATAGGCTTTTAACGCTGGCACTTTATACACGGCATACATAGGCATCAAGTACAGGATGGCCGCGATAATTGGGCCGCCTAAAGCTTCAATCATGCCTAGGATACTTGGGTTGATCACAGCCACAGCCCAGATAGTGACAAACATAAAGCCTAGGATGAACTTGTTAATCTTAGCGTCAGCGACTGATTTGCCGCTTGAGCGTAACTGCTTAACGATCACGCCTTTCATGCCTTCTGTCGCGCCCATGTAATGGCCGAAGAAAGAGGACACAATCGCGATAAAGGCGATTAACGGGCCAAAGTAGCTCACAAAACCACTTGAATGCACGTTGGCTAAGTAAGACAGAATCGGTAAGTTCTGCGCTTTCGCTTCTGCCAATTGGGCTGGCGATAACGACAGCACACAAGAGAACACAAACAACATCACAAAGCCCACTAACATCATCGAAGTGTTACGTAAAATCACGTCAGCTTTACGAGAAGCATTGGCGCCGTGGTCACGTTTCAGTGACACTGAAAACTGTGAAATCGCAGGAGAATGGTTAAAGGCGAACACCAATACTGGGATCGTTAACCACACTGTGCCTAAAAATGCACCCGCTTCTGGCACAACTTGCAAGGCATCCATTTTCCATTCTGGGATCAGGTAGAACGACATAAAGGCCAAAATACCCACCAGCGGATATACCAGCAATTGTGTCACTTTCAGCATGAACTTCTCGCCCGCAACCATCACAGCCATCATACCGAGGATCAATACACCCGATAAAATAAAGCGTGGTGGCGATGCCATGCCCAACTGATTGACGATAAAGCTATCGACTGTGTTGGTAATACCCACACCGTAAATTAATACAATCGGATAGATGGCGAAGAAATACAGTATGGTAATGGCTTTACCCGCACCCACACCAAAATGTTCTTCTACTACTTGGGTGATGTCGCTGCCGGGAATGCTTGATGAACAAACAAAACGAGATAAACCGCGGTGGGCAAGATAGGTCATAGGACCGATGATCACTGCCATTAGTACGAGAGGCCAAAAGCCGCCCATGCCCGCATTGATGGGTAAAAATAAAATTCCAGCGCCAACGGCTGTGCCAAATAAACTCAACATCCAAGTCGTATCTTGGCGAGTCCAAGGTAAGTGTTTCGTTGAATCTAGATTCTGTGTGCTTTGAGGTGTTCCAAGAACACTGATCGCATCTTTTTGCATATAAAAGTTACCTTACGGTGTGACTAGCATAATAAATTCGCGCTAAGGATAACCAAAAAAAGCTCATAAAAGTTGATCTGACACGGCTTTATGTAAGGGAATTTCATAATAAACTGATATTGAGATCTAGATCGCTGATTTAATGTAATAAATTTTCAATATAGCAGCAAAAAACACACATAAAAAACCGCTTAACGACACAATATTTTCACCTCAAACCAAAGCCAGTGACATAGCATAAGCGCCGAGAAAAACACCGAATTGGATCTAGGTCACAAAAAGCCATAAAACGAGATCCAATGCCGCATATCGATAGCTAAAGTCGATCAAGATCACATCCGCTAATGTTAAATTTTTACAAATCGCTATCAGTCGCAAACGCCATAAAAAACGGCTCACTGCGGAACCAACGCCGAAGTGAGCCGTTAACGATTAACGCAAAATCAGACTTAAGGTTTCTGTAGCACAAGCTCAGTGGTCGACACCACGGCTGGCGCTATATCGGCCTCTTTGAACAATAACGGACGGAAACTTTTCTCGCTTGAGTACAAAATGCTTTGATCGGCAAACGCTGGCGTTAGGATATTACTCGACTCAGAGTAAGTTAAAATTCCCCGCGCCACTGGCCCTTCGTCAGTAAAGTTCACCGCCATCATCCAGCTCGACCCATAACGCACTTGGTATCCCTTCGCCGTTAAGCCAGAACTCATCGCCTTGCCAGTAACCACGTCCATCACAGGTGCGTACTTGTGCTGCGGGATTAAAGTGTCGTCACCCGACAGACTGGTCGAGAACACGTTGAATCCACCCTCGGCATTGTGGCTACCAGGCCAAGGTAAACGCGACCCGCTTGGCGTCCCGTCCGGCAGCGATTTCTCCACAAATTGCACCTCACCCAATGGCGCATCTAAGGCAAAACCCGCCGCCTCAAGATTCAGTGCGCTATGGGCCAAGGCCACTAAGGCGCTGCCATCTGTGGTCAAGGTTTTAGGTGTCGTCGCCGCATTGGCGGGATCGAATCCTTGGGTCAACATGGTCGTTTGGCTGAATTGGTGGGCAAATTCACGCAGTAAAGCACCGCCTTTGCTGTCGTTATCTTGCTTACCATTCCACGCTTTTAACGCCGTGCACGCCGAAGTGACATCCTTAGATAAACTCGCCGACACCACAACAGGCGTGCTGCCTTGGGCATCACACTGGGCAATCAAATCAGGCAGCACTAACTCAGCAAGATAACTGCGATTAGACAACACCGCCGCTTCGAGTTCTTCCAAGCTAAACTTGCCATCTGCCCCCGCCGCATCTTGCATTAAGCTCAAGCCCATCCGCGTTCGCAGCGACAACTGCCCCGCTTCTGGTCCATACATGGGCGAGAAATAAGTCAGCGGTTCATTCAAGTTAGTCGACCAGAATGAGTCATTAGAGTTTTGCACAAAGTCAGTACGCTCAAGCTTGGGCGCACGCTCATAGGGTGTTGGACCATCAAAACTAAACAACGATGTGTTACCGGGTAAAATCGTAAATCCGGCCTTAGCCTTAGCCGCTTTAATATCCGGTGAGGTTTTTAACAACACCACTGCCGATTCAGACAATCCAGGGACTGTCGAGTCGTCGATGTAGAAAGCATTGCCCTCTTTATCGGCGTACATAGTGTTATTGAAGATAACGCCGTCGTAATCCTTGAAGGCCTGTTGGAACTCTTCTTTATTGGTCGCCATGTCCATCGCCAACCAATGGTCAACGGGGTCCATATTGCCCATGTTGGCGTCTTGGATCATAAAGGCGCTGCCATCATCCCAACCAAAAGGCGCTAAAGCAGGTGGCGCTTCAACCATAGGGCCTTTTGCCGTGGTGTAAATATCCTTCTCGGCCACTAACATGCCGGCAGGACCTGCATTCACCAGAATCGATACTGTCTCTTTGGTGATTGGCATTGGTTTGCCATCGAACAGATATTGCATCCGATCGCCCGAGACTAACTCTAAGTTATACATCACAAAATGTTCGGCGGTTGAGAAGGTATGAGTCCAAGCTAAATCTTTGTTGAAGCCGATATTAATCGGCCCAGGCATACCCACAAGCGAGCCGCCCATCATGTCTAAATGCCCAGGGATCGTAATATGGGACTGCCAAAAACGCAGGTTACCCGTGTGTGGGAAATGCGGATTGCCGAGCACCATGCCTTTACCGTTTTCGGTTTTATCTTTACCTAAACCCCAACCATTAGAGCCTAATCCTCGGGGATTGGTCTCTGGCGTGGTGATGCGGGCCGCGCGGGCAATCAACTTAGACTGCATATCGGCCACAAATGCGGTTTGGTCTTGGCTTGGTGCAGGCCCTACGATACGCGGCATATATTCCTGCGCATCTCCCGGGTTCGCGTAAAAAATCAAATCGAGGAAGTTGGCGGCGCCCGGTAACAAAGCGATTGAAAACAGATAAGTTACCACATCCTCTGGCACTATGGGTTTAACCCAAGGCTGACCGCTACAGAAAGGTTCTGCCGTTTGTGTACCCGCTTCAACATCGGCCAGATATTGGTTATAACCAGAGGTAAAACCTTGGATCAGCGCCCGAGAGTTTTCACTAAACTGTGGCCATTTTTCTTCGGCTTGCGCTCTGATCTTTAGCGCTTTATAGGCAAAATCTGAGATAAGGTTACCGTTATCTTCCGCCGTAGGTTGACCCGTAGTGAAGTCAATCGACGCATGGGGACCAAAATACATAGAACGCTGTGAGTTCGCCTTGATAAAACCATCGGCTAATACACATAAGTTGTCCTGTGCCTGCGCATAACCGCTACCAAAACCTAAACTTTCTAAGTTGTCAGCTTGGATATGCGGCACGCCATAGGTCGTACGGCGAATACTGGCTTTGAGTAAACCATTGGGGGCAAAAGTTTGCAGTTGAGTTTCAGGTTCGGTAGGCGTAGTGCTATCTTCGCTATCATTACAGCCGGCGAGTATTACACCGCAGGCCATCCCCATAGCGATCACGAGTTTGTTGAATTTCATTATTATTATCTCTTGGTTTTGGTTCCTTCAATGACATAGCCTTACTGCTTATCCCAGCCTACATTACTGAAGGAGCAATAGTCATATGTCGCTTCCTAGTCCCTAAGGCTGGCTATTGCCTCCCCTACTGTTGGCTTTTTACTGAGCTTCGCCGACGACTGTGGCAGAATAGAAAACCCAAACGCTTAGACACCTCAGACCATTTAAGCAATGATTCAAACGAGCGTCCACATTAAAAGCTGAAATAAACAACTTATATGCAACAAAAAATTATCAAGATAAAAGTGGGTTCTAAAAACCCAGTAAAAATCAACGCGGCAACCAAAGCGATGGCACAACTGTTCCCCGAAAGCATTATAGACGCAAGCGGTATGGATGCGCCTTCAGGTGTTGCGGCGCAGCCAATGACAGATAAAGACACTCGCCAAGGGGCGATTAATCGGGTGCACTACTGTCAACAGCAGGATCTACAAGATACTCAAGCCGACTACTATTTTGCGATGGAAGGCGGTGTCGATTGTTTCGACTTTGGCCCAGCCACATTCGCCTACATCGCCATTGGGCATAAAGACCAACTTGCCATTGGCCGCAGCGCAATTTTACCTTTGCCAATGCAGGTTTATCGGGCATTAGAAGCAGGCGAAGAACTCGGGCATGTGATGGATAGATTGTTCAATACTGTCAATATCAAACAAAAAGGCGGTGCCATAGGTTTGCTCACCCACGGCCACGCGACCCGTGAAAGTAATTACACCCAAGCGATTATTCTCGCCATGGCGCCGCTATTAAATCCCGATATTTACGCACAAACTTGTTAGTAACATGTTGCAAGCGCAGTTGAAGCCCGCTAACTTAGTTGTGACATGCAACCAAACCCATTCGACTATGGCTCACACAGACGCACCATCGACTCCAGATCCAGTTAAGCCTGTAATTCACGCTAAGCAAACGGCGGAGTCAGGCTCATCCGCCCAACTCAGGCACTTATCTCGCTATCTGGTGAGGAATTTAGGCATGCTCAATGCCGCCTTTGGGGATCTCCCCTTATCGCCCGTGCAAGCCCACGCCCTGTTTGAGATAGGCAAGCAGCCGCTGACCATCAAAGAGCTGGCCTGCAAACTCAGCATAGATAAGTCCAATGCGAGCCGAGCCATTAAGCATCTGATTGATAAAAATCTTGCCCAGAGTCAAATACACCCACGGGACAGTCGCTGTTTAGTAGTACAACTCACGCCCGCGGGGAAGAAGTTACTCCTGAAATTAGATACTCAACAAAATCAATTATTTCAAGAGATCTTAGCCCAACTGACTCCGGCACAAACCTCACAAATTGAAGAGGCACTTATGTTATATAACCAAGCCGTACATAACGCCAAACACCAAAGTGGCTGTCACATTCGCCAAGCCACAGCCCAAGATGATGCCGCGATTGCCAAAGTCATCCGCGATGTCTCGGCCGAATACGGCTTAACCGCGGATAAAGGTTATAGCGTGGCCGACCCGACCTTAGATTGCCTCAGCCAGATTTACTCCCAAGCGGGCGCCAACTATTGGATTATTGAATTAGAGGGTCGCATTCTAGGCGGCGCCGGCATTGCGCCGTTAGCCAACAATGAGGGTGTTTGTGAACTGCAGAAAATGTACTTTATGCCCGAAATTCGCGGTAAAGGACTCGCAACACGCGTAGCACTAATGGCACTCGATTTCGCCCGCGAAACGGGTTATCAAAGCTGCTATTTAGAAACCACAGCCGCGTTAAATGAAGCCGTAAAACTCTATGAGAAATTGGGCTTTGTACATCTATCCGCTCCCCTAGGGAATACAGGCCACGACGCCTGCGAAATGCCAATGCTGCTAGAGCTGAATAAATAGAATACAAAGCGGAATTCAAACTGAAGTAACAATGCCAAGCAGCGATGATTCAACTTGTTTGGCATTATCAATTTGTATCAGCAAATGTTATTCAGCAAGATGATTTTAATTATCAGTCTTAGGGCATAGTTTTTCTTAACTTAATTGCATTAAAATATGGCAATTTTACCTCGCTCAATTTTTAATAAATTGAAAGGCGTTTGATACCATTTTGTTAACGGCATTAAATAGGGAACATTATGCTCAGTTGGATTTTTAGTAATAAGAAACTCACTCTTCGGGAAATATGCCTAGATAACACACTTTCGACCTCGGCTAAAATAAAGAAAGTTGATCAATTTCTTACCGATAGTGGAGATCTCAATTTTATTGATCTCAATGTTTCGCCCTGTAACATATTAGTTCCTCTATCTTGCAGTCCTCAGTCCGATTTAGTGCTTATAAAATACTTGCTCAACAAAGGCGCTAAAATCGAATGCAATGGTTTCAGTGCCTTGCATTCGGCTATTGAATATAATAACTCTGAACTCGTTACCCTATACCTAGACTCTGGTGCCAATCTTTACTTTCAAAATCAATACAATAATTGCTGGCTCAACTATCTATTTCATCCTAATCCGCAGTATATCTATCAGGATCATCAACGTAGAGATATGATAGATCTTCTACTTGCAGCTAAGTTAGACATCAATAAACCGGTGAGCTTTTGGACCAATGGTGAAGTAAACCACCCGCTAGAAATATTATATGATGAACGAAGTAAAGATCTATTCCTGCATATCATTAATAAAGACATCCCATTAGAAATAGGTAAATTAAGTCTAATTGAAAATATTATTTCCTCGAGCGGATTCTGGGGGATTGAAGCCTTTGCTCCTTTAGTAAAACGCTTTCCTGTATTTAAAAAGTCCCGTTATATTATGGCCAATGACAGCAGCTTCTGGGACGATGCCAATTTACTCGAGCTTTGTGTTTATGCCAAATCACAAGAATATACTGAATATCTGCTAGACCATTATCCGCAGCTCAAGGCAGACTCCCACGCCAAAAGTTTAGTCTATGCGGCATTGACCTCAGAATTTGACCTTGGGATTATCGAAAAGCTACTTAAGGCCACCGTCGATATTAATCGCATCTATAGGATGACTCCGCCCGAGGCCGACCATTCCCCCTTGCTCAACCAATATCTTGATCACGCCAAATTTACCGATGTGAATAAACGGAGTTACATCTATCAAGCCCTTGAACTCTTGCTCAAATATGGCGCTAATCCTAATGCCGAATTTGTAAATACGGGTAAAGCCTATGAGATGTTAGTCTGGTCGAACTTACGACTACTGATTTATCCAATGGTCGAAAACAAAACCTTTTTGCCCGAGTTCCTCGATCTGTTCCTGCAATATGGCATGGATATCAATAAAAAATTTGGTGCAGTGGATGAACCGACCTTACTCACCCTCTGCCAGCGTGGTTCAGGTAAAGAAGATCAAGCAACACTTATTCAAGTGATGGAATATCTGCTCACCAAGGGGCTGGATTTAAACCTCACCAATATCTACAACACTAACTATGTGTCTGCGGCGGCTATCTCCTGTCGAACCCAACTACTTGAATGGCTTATTAACCAAGGCGGGGATATTTTTACCCATTGCGGCCATGATAACTCGCCCATTCTACACAAGGCGATTTCGACCTACTGGTGGGATCAAATCACTGGCCCCATGCGACGTAATACTGTTGAACTCTTACTGCGCCACGGAGCTAAAATTGAAGAATTCTCAGTAGATGAGCAATTTACGCCACTCATGTGCGCCTGTTACTACGGCGCGCAGTCCTGCGTAGAAGCGCTACTCGAACATGGCGCAAACCCTAATGCCATCAATGCTGAAGACACCACCCCCGCCCTTTGCGCAGTGATAGGTGGCAGCTCAATCGAGTTTCCTCGCTTTGAATCAACGGCGGTGCGGATCTTAAGGCTATTGCAACAATATGGCGCCGACTTAACAACTGAGAACTGCCGCGGCAATAGCCCGCTGGTCGCAGCTATAGAGCAGGAATATAAGGAGATTTTCGAAGCACTGCTGCAAATAGCCTCCTACAGTGAAACTCAGCTTGAGCGAGTACTCGAAGTAGCGGAGCCAGAAAGCTATTTCAGCCGTCGCCTGATGCAACATATTAATGGCGAAACAATGCAACAGCCGACTCAAGTTCACGCCCAGACTGAAACTAAGCCTATCTCAAATATGCAGACAACCGAGACTGCGGATGATAACGCTCCTACTGGCCAACTAGATATAGCGTCTAAAAAGGCCAAATTAGAGGTAAGTAATGCGGCTTCAGATAAAAACCAAATCCCAACGCTGTTCGATCTCAAAACCAAAGTGCAGAGCTTCTTTAAACTTATCGCAAAGGATCCCGATATCACTGTCGCCCAATTTAAAGGCATAGAAGAACAGCTCGATCTGCTGATTGAAAAACTGAATGATTTTAGCTTTTTCCGCAATCAGGCCACCCAAGCGGAGTTTGAAGAAAGCGTGCAGGAATATATCGATGATACGGTCGATGAGATAAACAAGTTAATCGAGGATGATTATCCCGCCCTAACCGAAGCTTTAGTCGATTCAGTCTGGACGATTTTGCAGTACTTTAGGGTTGATATCGAAATTGAAACCGCACTGAGAAAGCGCTTCTGGTAACGATTAGCACCTTAACTACCAACGAGTACCAAGCATAAAGCCCTAACGTTGGGGCTTTATGCTTTCGAGACTCACACCATCTGACTTAGCCGTCTATTAGCCAACATAATGGAGAGACTTAAGGCTTAACATTAGACACTTTAGCAAGCAGTAACTGGCTACGAATGATTTGACGTATCTGATTATGCAGTTCAAATACTCGAGTGCGATCATTAAGATTTAGCGATAGATTTTCCAGCATCACCAGATCCAAATTAAATTCGGGATAATGCAGTGTCATCGACATATAGCCAGATAAATAGCCCGTATGACTGTATTCGACGAGGCCATCGTCCTTATTGATCCTCACCCCATAGCCATAGCGCATATTCGGCCATAAGAATTGGATCTCGGTATACGCCGTTGTCATCCGTTGATAACTCTCTGCGCTCATCAACTTGCCAGAATGTAATAGATACTGAAAGGCGGCATAAGCTGGCGCTGAAGCAATTAACCCCCCTGCGGGCAACAAAGCTTCATCAAGCACTAAGTCAGCAGGGGCAATCACCTCGCTTTCCTGTAAACCTATGGCGAGTGAAGGCACTTTGGCGCGAATAGCCTCAATACTGCCAAGCTCAGCACTCAGGCCATTAAACTGGTATCGCGTTGCAAACTGCGCCACTTGCTCGGCAAAGGATTGGTGATTGACCTTCTCAAGCACTTGCCCTAAAAGTGAATAACCGAAGTTGGAGTATTCAAATTGGCTACCCGGCTCGAATCGATTGGCCTTACCCAGTTTATCGACGCCCGATGTATGAGTCAGCAGTTGGTGTAGCGTAATCCGCTCGTCATAACGACTGGGATTTAAAGCGTTTGCACTTGAATTTGTACCCGCCACAGTGCCTTTTAGTGCCTCGTTATCTCCCTTCGCATCACCAAAAAGGTAATGATTTAGCGTTTGATTTAAGTCGAGTTTCCCCGCATCGAGTGCCTGTAATATCAAGGTTGCAGTGATTTGTTTAGAGAGCGATGCCATCACAAAGCGCGAATCTTGACTAATACCTTCGCCCTTTTGCAGTTCAAACTGCGGCTTGCCCTGCTCAAGCAGGATAACACTGCCACTAAATGGCTGTGGCGAATCCTTTATCGCGGCTTGGATTAAGATCTTAATCTCCGCCACCTTCGATACTGAAGATGCGGTTTGGCTTTCAACGGCAATCGACTTATCACCTTGCACGCTCTGCGCTTTTTCAGTCCCAGTCTCTAGTAATGCGGCAATACTATTGGCACTTGGAAATAATAAAAAACCAGTAAACAGGGTACTGATAACACTCAAACGCATGGGTTATCCTTAACGTAATTGGCCAATGGCCAGATTTGAAAGCGGCAAGCATATCACAAGTTTTTTTAGTGTTGCTGTGTTTGAAATTTGGAATGACAGTCTGGACTGAGCCTTTAAAAGTGAATGGAGTTGACCAGTACAGACTGATAACTATGAGGCGACTTTATGCTTTTCAAACTTCGTTTGATTGTTTTTAAATGCAAAGTCATTCACAAACATTGACACCCACTAGGCACAAATCCTTAAAGCGATCTCAATCACAATTCACTTTAACGTAAGCCGAAAGCAGATTATGCTGTTGATTTTAAATGGCTGGTAAAGTTTTCAATTTGATTATCTGTTCTAAGGAGAAAGCATGTTTTTTACATTACTGTTTATTACATTTGCACTATCTATAACCGTTTCATTTCTCGTTGTTTCGATTTTCAAAAAACCACTGGGAGAAATATTTTCTCGAATAATTCAAGATTCAATCAGTGCCGCTTGGCAAAAATATATTATTTTTGCCACATACGTTGTGGGCATTTCAGGTGGAGTTAGGATTTATGATTTAGAGCGCTACATTACCGCTCGACATAAAGATGTTGAAATTCTACAGCTAACTCTAGAACGTTGGACTATTGAGATCTATCGGACAATTATTGAAACTTTGCAAAGTATCGCATGGATGTACCTCATCGTATTCATATTTGCCCTTATCGCATATGTCATTGTTAGAGGCTTTGAACTTAAAAACGCTAACAAGCAATAAACAAAACTCGCGTTAAGTTACCTTAACGCGAGTTATGAGTTTCAAGCTTTAACCGCTAATTGAAGCTCTGATTAAGCTCTGATTAAGTGCTAGCTTAAGTTTAACGGCTAATCACCAAAGTCATCGAGTAAGATGTTTTCGGGCTCAACGCCTAAGCTTTCAAGCATCTTAATCACTGAAGAGTTCATGATTGGAGGACCACACATGTAGTACTCGCAATCTTCTGGTGCCTTATGATTTTTAAGATAATTCTCATAAATCACATTATGGATAAAGCCAGTGTAGCCAGTCCAATTATCCTCAGGCAATGGCTCAGATAACGCCACATGCCAAACGAAGTTGTCATTCTCGGCCGCTAGAGCATCGAAATCCGCTTGATAAAACACTTCACGGGTCGAACGTGCGCCGTACCAGAAGCTCATTTTACGTGTGGTTTTCTTACTCTTAAGCTGATCGAAAATGTGTGAACGCATAGGTGCCATGCCCGCACCGCCGCCGATAAACACCATTTCCGCATCGGTTTCCTTCACAAAGAACTCGCCGAATGGTCCTGAAATCGTCACTGTATCGCCCGCTTTTAGGTTGAAGATGTAAGATGACATCTTACCCGCTGGCACATTGGCCGATGGCGGTGTCGCAATCCGCACGTTCAGCATAATGCGGCCCTTTTCATCGGGATAGTTGGCCATAGAGTAAGCGCGCAACACTTCTTCGTTGACGGTAGAGACAATGTCAAACAGGCCGTATTTGTCCCAATCGCCACGGTATTTTTCAGGAATATCAAAGTCGGCGTATTTCACCACATGGGCTGGCGCTTCAATTTGAATATAACCCCCCGCTTTAAAGCGAACATCTTCACCTTCGGGTAACTCAAGCAATAACTCCTTGATAAAAGTCGCCTTATTATCATTAGAGATCACCTGACATTGCCACTTTTTCACCCCAAAGATTTCTTCGTCGAGCTCAAGTTCCATATCGGTTTTCACTGAGACTTGGCAGGCGAGACGACAACCTTCTTTAGCCTCTTTCTTGGTGATATGGCCCATTTCAGTCGGCAGAATGTCACCGCCGCCCGCTTTGATTTTCACTCGGCACTGACCGCAGGTTCCGCCACCACCACAGGCTGACGGAATAAAAATACTCTGACTCGCCAAGGCGCCGAGTAACTTGTCACCCGCCGCAACTTGAATGCTTTTTTCGGCATCTTCGTTGATGCTGATCGTCACTTCACCCGAAGCCACTAATTGCTTTTTGGCGATTAGAATCACTATCACCAATAGACAGACCACTAGCGTGAACATGCCTATGCCAATTGCCATTTCCATCGTATTACCCTTTTCTAGCTCTTTTCTAAAAAGAATCTGGTTTCACTTTCTCAATTCTTGGCTCGCCTACTGTAGCTTTACAGCGAGATCCCTGAGAAAGACATAAAGCCCAGCGCCATCAAGCCTGTTGTGATAAAGGTGATACCAATACCTTGTAAGCCTTCGGGAATCGCGTTGAATTTCATTCTTTCACGCAGCCCCGCCAGCAGCACAATTGCCACTGCCCAGCCAAAACCCGAACCCATAGCAAACACCACCGACTCACCGAAGTTGTAATCACGGTTCGCCATAAAGATCACCCCAGCAAAAATCGCGCAGTTTACTGTGAGCAAAGGTAAGAAGATCCCAAGGGAGTCATACAGGCTAGGAATGTACTTATCCAAAAACATTTCAAGGATTTGCACTAACGCCGCAATCACACCGATGAAAGTGATCAACTGCAGGTAACTTAAATCGATACCGGGTAATCCCGCCCAAGACAATGCACCAGGTGCGAGCACTTTGACGTAAATAAGCTGGTTTAACGGCACGGCTAAGGTCATCACCACAATCACAGCGACACCTAGACCAAAGGCGGTTGACACTTTTTTAGACACGGCCAAGAAAGTACACATGCCCAAGAAGAACGACAGCGCCATGTTGTCGATAAAAGTGGCCTGCAAAAATAGATTTATATAGTGTTCCATATCTGCTCCTTAACCCCGTTTCCGCTGGATCACATTGATAGTCCAGATCAGCACACCAATCAGGAAGAAGGCGCTCGGTGGTAACTTGAACATCTCGTTTGGCAAGTACCAACCGCCATTTTCAATGGTGGTGAACACGCTATGACCGAATAAATTACCTGTCCCTAACAGCTCGCGTACAAAGGCAACGCTGATCAAAATCAAGCCATAACCTGTCGCATTACCGAGCGCATCGACGACCGCTAAATGCGGTGGATACTTCATGGCGAAGGCTTCTGCACGGCCCATGATGATACAGTTAGTAATAATTAACCCAACGAATACAGAAAGTTGCTTAGATAACTCATAAGCCACATCCTGCAGTACCATGTCGACGATAATCACCAAGGAGGCGATAACCGTCATCTGCGCGATAATGCGCACACTGGTTGGGATAAAGTTACGGATGGCAGAGATAATCAGGTTAGAAAACACCAACACAAAGGTCACTGCGAGCGTCATCACTACAGCGGTTTGCATTGAGTTACTGACCGCCAGCGCCGAACATACGCCCAGCACTTGCATCGCGACGGGGTTATTGGCAAACACTGGCCCCGTTAACATGTCACGCATGGATAAAGTGTTGCTCATTTTGCCTCTCCCAACTCACCTTGCAATTCACCCTGCGCGGCCGTCGCTTTCAGCTGATTGAAGAAGGTTTGAAAACCCTCAACCCCAAACCAAAACTCCATTGCGCGCTGCACGCCGCGGCCTGTCATGGTCGCGCCACTCACAGCATCGACACCGTGGACATCGCCTTCTTTAGCGCCGCCTTTAACGAGGCGCATAGCAAATTTGCCCTTTTCATCAAATAATTGCTTACCCTTCCACAGCGATAACCAATTGGGATCCGTCACAAAGTCGCCGATACCTGGGGTTTCACCGTGCTCGTACACCACTAGCCCTTTAATGGTGTTGAAATCGGGTTCAACCGCCACATAGCCGTAGATCATCGACCACAGACCTTTACCGTAGAAAGGCACAACCACACTGTCTAACTTGCCATCGGCATCAAGCACTTTAAATACGCGGGCATCGTTCGCACGGGTTTTAATCTTGGCGATGTCCTTTTTAGGGGCGCTAGAGGTCTCAGGATTAATCGCCGCCATACGCTCATCGAAATCGAGCACGTTAGCGTCTGAGTCCACCTTACCTGTGTCTAGGTTGATCAATAATGGCTTAACCGATTTAGCGAAAATCTCTCTAAAATCAGATTCCTGACCTAAGTTCACATCGGCTGCCATCAACACATAACGCTTCACTTCGTCACGTTTTTTGGCGACTTTACGTTCTTTCAATATGCCTGCTGTGCCTGTGATCATAAACGAGCACAGGAGGCAGAGCGTGATGGTGAAGATCATGGTCCCCACCACAGTATCTTTCTTAAAGACCATGACGTTTTAATCTCCGTTTGATGTTGGCGCGGGCCACCAGATAATCGAACAGCGGCGCCCAAAGGTTGGCGAACAGAATGGCTAACATCACGCCCTCAGGCATTTTGGGGTTAGCGACACGGATAAGCACTGTCATAAAACCAATCAAGGCACCGTAGGCAAATTTGCCTTGGCGAGTGTAGGAAGTGGTCACAGGATCGGTGGCCATAAACATCATCGCCAGCGCAAAACCGCCAGTGACCAGATGCCAAGTCCACGGCATTGCCATCATGTCATTACTGCTAGAACCGATGTAATTACACAGCGTTGCAGTCGCTATCATGCCCAGCAACACACCGAGCACAATGCGCCAGTCGGCTAAGCGGCTGATCAGCAGTAATGAACCACCGATCAAAATCGCTAAGGTGCTGGTTTCACCAATTGCGCCCACGGTGAAGCCAAAAAAGTTGTTCCACCAGTTAGGGTCGCTAAAGGCGCTAAACCAAGCGTAATCGGCAAAGCTCAGCTTGCCCGCTGCGGTTTGTGCCAGTGCAGTCGCACCAGAGAAACCATCAACGGCAACCAGCTGTTTAATGGTTGCAACTTCAGAGGGATAGGCAAAGTAGATAAAAGCCAAGCCCGCCAGCGCAGGGTTAAGGAAGTTATATCCCATACCGCCAAACAGCTCTTTAGCCACAACCACACCGAAGGAAATCCCCATGGCCACCAGCCATAGCGGTGTCGATACTGGCAAGATTAAGGTAAACAGCAGCGCCGTCACGAAGAAACCTTCGTGCAACTCTTGGCCGCGAACCCGCGCAAATACCACTTCCCAGAACAAACTGGTGAGCAGCGCTGTCAGGTAAATCGGCAGATAAAAACTAAGGCCATAGAGGAATAAACCTAATATCCCAGTGTCTTGGCTAAGGCCGCCAAACAGGGTATTAAAGATTTCTAACTTCCAAATATCTGGGGTCGATAAGCCGCCCGCAAGCGCAAGTTGTGCCTGTAGGCCAATGTTATATAGACCGAATAAAATGGCGGGCAGTAAACACAAACCGACTAGCGTCATGGTACGTTTCACGTCAATCGCGTCACGCACATGCACTTTACCCTTAGTGCTGTGGCCACTGGCAATGACGAGTGAACGCAAAAAGCCCTTCATCGACTTACCCGTTGCGTAGTATTCTTCCTGTAAATCAGTAGCTTGCTGTGAATCAGGTTTTTTAACTTGCTTAGTCATTAACCTTCCCTCTCGATAACATCTAGACAGGCACGTAATTCTTTACCAAAGTCATATTTGCCGGGACACACAAAAGTACACAGCGCCAGATCTTCTTCATCTAACTCCAATGCACCTAAGGCCTGCGCCTCATCGGTATCTCGCACCACTAAGTCTCGAACGAGCAAGGTGGGTAAAATATCCAGTGGCATCACGCGATCTAGCTGACCAAAGGCCATCATAGCGCGGGCTGAACCGCCCTGATGGGTAGTGAATTCGAACAGCTTAGTGGCACCAAACAAACGTGATGTCACTGCGCGGGTAATAGAGAATTTATCCGAGCCACCCCGTACCCAAGAAAGTACATGGTGCTGCGCATCTTCGCTCAGCACTGACACTTGGTTGTGGAATCGGCCTAAAAAGTCATGCACACCAACCGCGGTATGGCCAGATAACACAGAGCCCGATACCACACGGTTTTGGCCGGGTTTGATGTCATCACTGACTAAGGGACTTAACTCGGCGCCCAACTGAGTGCGCAGTAAACGCGGATTTAGCACGCTCGGGCCACCTAAGGCGACGATGCGGTCGGTATATAACTCACCGGTTTGGAATAACTTGCCGTAGGCAATCACGTCTTGATAGCCGATATGCCATACCTGACGCTCTAAACTCACGGGTAAAGTAAAGTGAATATGAGTGCCGACTAAACCAGCTGGATGAACCCCATCAAAGCGGCGCAGCTCAAGTTGCGGCAATGCCTCTTTCACAATCGCTTCGCCCTTATCCTGACACAGGTAAACCTTGCCCTCGGTTAAGCGGCTCAACACCAGCAAGCCAGCTTTAAAAGCCTCGGTTTGCTCGGCGATGATCAAACGCGGATCGGCGGCCAGTGGATTAGTATCAATTGCGGTAACAAAAATCCCTGCGGGCGTGCTATCGAGCGCAGGCACGCGCGAGAAAGGCCGCGTACGCAGTGCAGTCCATAGACCGCTTTTCACTAATTGCGCCTGAACGGTTGACCTTGCTAAAGCGGCGATGTCTTGATGGATCTCGAAGGAAATCTGTCCATCGCGGTTTTCGCCGTCATCACAACGAATGACAACCGATTGTAGAATTCGGCGCTCGCCGCGGTTAATCGCCACGACTTGGCCACTAGCGGGTGCAGTGAACAACACGCCCGGTGTTTTTTTATCTTCAAACAGGGCTTGGCCCTTTTGAACCCAATCGCCCTCTTCGACCAACATCGTCGGCTTAAGCCCAACGAATTCTTCACCCAGAACAGCCACTTGGGATGGCTTAGCACCGAGTTCAATGACCTGTCGCGGCTCGCCAGCAATCGGCAAGTCGAGGCCTTTTTTGATCGTTACAATTTGGTTTGAAAAATCTGCCATCACAAATATCAACCATGAAAAATTTTTAGATAAATTCAGGGTAGAGATTTGTTAACCCAGTTTCCGATATTGGCGTCACATTCCGCCGCAAATTCGTAAGTTAGATACATAAATTTACGCCGTTTTGTGACATAGGTTCACTTCCAAACTCGCCGCGATCTATAAATGTAGTTTTATAACAATTTATTCATAAATACGTTATTACTGATTTAGTCATACCTAAGGTTTACAAAAATAAGCCAAAATCCCCATCTCAGTGCAGCAAAGCGATAAAACCGTTAAAAGCGCGACTCAGAGAACAAACTTCAACCAATAACATGCCTCAACAGGGCGCAATACCGTTTAGCGGGCTGGCTATTTTTAGCGCACTAACATTTCAACCTATGGTTTAACCTTTGCTTTACAGCAAAAGCTTGGTAGCCTCAAACTAAGAGAGTTTTCGTAGGAGAAATAGATGGAATACAGACGCATACCGCATTCTAATCTCGAGGTCAGCAAAATCTGTTTGGGCACTATGACTTGGGGCGAACAAAATACCCAAGCAGAAGCATTTGCACAGCTGGACTACGCCATAGGAAATGGCATCAACTTTATCGATACGGCAGAAATGTATCCCGTCCCACCTAAGCCCGAAACCCAAGGGGAAACCGAGCGTATTCTGGGGCAATATATCAAGGCACACGGCAACCGTGACGACCTAGTGATTGCCACTAAAATTGCCGCACCGGGTGGTAAGAGTGATTATATTCGCAAGAATATGGCGCTGGACTGGAACAATATCCACCAAGCGGTCGATGCCTCCTTAGCACGCCTCCAAATCGACACTATCGATCTTTATCAAATCCATTGGCCCGACCGAAATACAAACTTCTTTGGTGAACTGTTTTACGATCAACAGGATCAAGAACATCAAACCCCGATCCTCGAAACCCTAGAAGCCCTCGCCGAAGTCATTCGCCAAGGTAAAGTGCGCTATATCGGTGTGTCGAACGAAACGCCTTGGGGCTTGATGAAGTACCTGCAACTCGCCGAAAAACATGGCCTGCCGCGTATTGTGAGTGTGCAAAACCCTTATAACTTGCTCAATCGCAGCTTCGAAGTCGGCATGAGCGAAATCAGCCACCGTGAAGAGTTGCCGTTGCTCGCTTACTCGCCCTTAGCCTTTGGTGCCCTAACCGGAAAATATTGCAACGACCAATGGCCCGAAGGTGCGCGCCTGACCTTGTTTAAGCGTTTCGCCCGTTACACAGGCTCGCAACTGGCACTCGAGGCCACACAAGCCTACGTCGATTTGGCCCGCGAGTTCAAACTCTCGCCCGCACAAATGGCGTTAGCTTTTGTTAACTCGCGTCAGTTTGTTGGCTCAAATATCATTGGCGCCACGGACTTATATCAACTTAAAGAAAATATCGACAGCCTGAAAGTCACACTATCGCCCGAGCTATTAGTGCGATTAAACCAACTGTCCGATAAATTCAGATTACCTTGCCCTTAGCCCCCGAATCTCAGCCCCTAGGCTTAGCCGGCAAGTCGTTTGAATAATCAATAGCATCAGGCCAATCCCCCTGATGCTATTGATTTCATTCAGCTCAACGCCGCTTTCCCATTCTAAATACCGCCTCCTTGTCGCACCTCGCTTTAGGTTAACGGCAAACCATCTGACCCAAACTCTCTTGTACTGACCAAACACAAAGCTATCGTATTACTCCCGTTAAACTCACAGCAGCATACTCAGCCCGATACCCTTCGACGGTCCTCCGGCAAAATGCTTCAGGTTACATTCGGATACAGAGTCCTGTTAAGAACTGAAATATAGTGGCGCCACAGTCACTAGACAGATGTCTTAAGGATCAAAAAATGAAAAAACTTTGCTTTGTAATCACAAGTGTTTTGATGTCGAGCCACGCGCTTGCTGAAAGCAATACCTACATTCGTAACGGTAATATCTATAGTCATCAAGATCAGTTCTTTGCTGGCGCAGGTGTTGCTACTGGCAGTCAGTTTTATAAGGGTCAAGATCACCAAACAGGTATCTATCTCAATGGCGGCTACCACGGTGAGGATTTCAACGCCGATCTGTCCGGTATCAACTACCGCTTTTTAGGCACCAACGACAGTGCCGTTAACTTCAGCATTTTTGTGGTTGCCAATCCTGGCTTTGATGCCAATGACGCCGATATTTTAACGGGCATGAAGGATCGCAAATTCAGTGGCGATCTGGGTTTAAACGCCGACATTCATTTAGGCACAGGCACGTTATCAACCAAATTCCAACACGATGTGACAAATGTTTATGATGGTTTTCAAGCTGATATCACCTACTACCATCCAATAAATCTAGGCTTTGGGGATCTGGTGCCTTATGCGGGTGTGCACTATTTCAGTAAAGACTTCGCAAACTACTACACAGGTGTGACGTCATCTGAAGCCACTGCGCAGCGCCCTGCTTATCAAGCCGACGGCACCTTTGCCTATAAGCTGGGTTACGCTTTGGTTATTCCAGTCACTAAGCATTTAGACATTACTCAAGCCACTGGTTACTCGCACATAGCTGCCAACATGGCTGACTCTCCGCTAATCGACAGTAGCAACCAGTGGGTTACTACTCTTGGCGTGAGCTATAGCTTCTAACTAACCTGACGAGACAAGACCATGACATCGATCAAAAAAACGTTTTTATGTGCTGGATTAGCCTTGATGCTTTCAGCTTGCGCCACTTCCTACGATACCGAAAAGCAATTTTGGTCTTTCGGTAAAGGCTTTGAAACCGCACAGATTGCACCCGATAGCTGGCAGATAAGCTTTGTTGGCAATACCAACACTGACCGCGCATTGGCCCGAAAGTACGTCATGCGTAAATCGGCTGAGTTATGCAAACAGGCTGGTTATAGCTACTTCACTTTCACTCGCGAACAAACCGATCGTGACGCAGTGGGCCAGTTTGGGGTAGGAAAAAACAGCAGTAACGACATTTTGTGGGGGAGTTCGACGATGAATCAAGAAACTTCTGTCATGGTCGAAGTCACAGGTTTACATAGCAAACCCGAAAATACAAACTCACGTATCTACGACACGGATTACATACTTAACAATGTCGATGTGAAAGGTTAATTGCTCATTGAAACAGCACCAGCCTAGCTCCTAGGCTGGTGCTGTTTTATCGCTACATAGTGACATTGCTCGCTTTGCCTGATGGTTATGCAGCGTTAAAATCCAGTCTTAAACTCTTGCCTTAAACTCTGCTTTAAAATTCAGCCTTAAATTCCGGTCTAAATCTCCAGTCCGAAACTTCAGCCTTAAACTCAGCGTTAAATTTCAGCCTTGAATTTTAGTGACATGCGAGCGCCACCGAGCTCAGGAGAACGTCCAATACGTAATGGGGAATTCATCCAACAACCAATTCTGTCGACAATCGCCAACCCCATGCCATGCCCGGAATTTCCACGGCTGTGCTGACCACGCACAAAAGGCTTAATCACCTGCGCAGACTCCAGTTCATCTATGCCTGGACCGTCATCGTCAACGTGTAACCAGGTCGCGCCCTCCTCGACTGCCAACGTCAGCCGAATCTTTGCCTTACCAAAACGCAGCGCATTATTGAGCAAATTATTCACCTGCATTGATAAGTACTTAGGGTCTGTCTTGATCTTAAGTGCTGTGGGATAGGAAACCAGTTCAACTGAAAAATCGGGGTACACTTGGCCTTGATACTTTTCGAGTAGCCAAGCATTGAGTTCAATCGACTGCCAATCGGGCTGAATATTCGCTTCATCGAGGCGGGCATAACTCAGCAGCGTCATCACCAAGTCTTCCATAGTGTCTAGATCGCGGTTCAAGCGCTGGAAATACTTCACTCTAAGCTGTTCGTTTTGGGTTTCTTCCAGCGCCTCAATGCCGAATCTTAGCCGTGCGATCGGAGTTTTTAAATCGTGAGAAACCGCTCGACTGAGCAGTTTGTTATCATCGATCAATTGCTGAATACGATCCGCCATGCGGTTGAATTCGATTTCAATAGTGCCTATGTAAGACGTTTTTCTAACAGGAATTCTCTGCTGCAACTCCCCCATGCCAAACGCTTGGGTCGCCTGACTGAGATTAACCAACTGACGGATCAAGGGCGACACCCACACCAACAATATCAGCACCACACCACCATAAAAAAGCATGGTATACAGCTTATTCAAGTCAAAGTTGCCATCGGTGGGCGTGACAATATCGGTATTGATGTTCAATACCTGCCCCGTTTTCGGCAGTAAATAATGCAAGGAGATACCGTCATCGGACTCCAGCAGCAGCGATTCTCCCGCATAAAACGCGGTTTTTAGATCTGAGGGTAAAACGAAATCGGCTTCACTCGCTAAAGACAATTGCTCTGAATTTAGCTGGTTCCAGTTTGCGATAAAACTGTGATTGTTAACGCTATCGTTATCGAGCGTTTGCGCCAGTGTGCCGCCCAGCAGTTTTAATGCCGCAAGATGAGTGGCTGGGGTTTGCGTGTCATTATCAGGATCTAGCAGACTGGCAAACTCGCTTATCGACCAGCCTAGGCTGGCAATGGCCACCAGCACTACCAGCACCAGAGAAGTCATCAACTTCTTCATAAAGCTTGCTCACCTTCGTCGCGGCAAAACAGGTATCCCTTGCCACGGATGGTTTTTACTTTATAGGGCTGACTCAACGCTTCCTGTAATTTCTTGCGTAAACGCGATATGCGAATATCAACTGAGCGATCTAGGCCGTCGTATTCAATGCCCCGCAGCTGAGCCACCAGTTCATTACGACTCACTATCGTGCCCGCCTTCAATGCCAGAAGCCACAACACATCGAACTCATTGGCATTCAAATCCAGCGGCTGTTTATCGATAGTGACCGATTTTGCCGTGGCATTGAGCACCAGCGAATCAAAAACTAATTGCTGTTTTTGCTCCTCATCACCCACACGGCGTAACAGGGCTTTTATCCGCGCTAACAACACCTGTGGCCGGATCGGCTTTGTCAGGTAATCATCTGCCCCGACATCTAATCCGCGGATCTCATCCCCATCCTCAACACAAGCCGTCATAAAGAGAATCGGCCCAGCATAAAATGCTCTCGCTTCCTTACAGACATCGAAACCATTCTTAACGGGTAACATTACGTCGAGTAACACTAAGTCAGGTATCTCTTCGGCTATCATCTCTAAGGCAAAATCGCCTTGGCTGGCAACCGTGACTTCGTAACCGTGGTCCAGTAAATAGTCACTGATCCACTCTGCCAGCGAGATATCGTCTTCGACCACTAAGATGTGCTTTTCAACTGACATATTAGAATAACCTCCAACCTGACTGACTCTGTTTAGGGGCCTTATAAACCCAAGTCACCACCACTTTGACCTGCGCCAGTGGTTGCACATCATCATTACGGATCAAACTAAAGGTCGCCGTTTTATCGCCTTCAAAACTATATTGATATTCTTGCATGGCTTTGCCGCTCCAGCAGATTAGCTGGTGCTGGCGGTCAGTCAGTATGAGGCAATACTCGCCACTCGTCGGTGTTTGCCATCGAAACAACACATCTTGATAGCAAGTTTGCCCCTTATGGAGCGCAATGCAGCGCTCAGGCGTCGCAGTAAAAATCACCGAATCGTCCTGACCCCAAGCAAAAAAAGGCGCGTTCAGTAACACTAGCCATAAATAAAATCGCTTCATGCCCACGCTCCTAAAACACATAGCTGATAGAGGCATTAAAAAACGATGCATATCCGGCTTGATTAAAGGGACTGTCCGTCACTTCTTTGGATAATACATTGAAGCGATACATGGCCCGGAAGACAAAATTTTCACTCAGCGGATAGGCAACACCGAGCTCCATGCCGTAGCTAAAAGAACTGCTCGGGTGATATTCGGGAAAGCGTTCGGTCGCTTCTTCTTTACTGACACCAAAAAGATAGCGATTCAAGGTGGCTGATGAATAGCCTACGCTTCCCAAAACGTGAAAGTTCCAATTACGTACCTGCCAAGACTTACCCAATCTGGCAGAACTCTGAATACCTTGATCATCATAATAATCAGACACTAATCTGTACTGGAAAACGTAGTTATCGCCCCAATAACGCGTCGCACGAAAACCTGCGCCAATATAGAGCGAATCTTCCGATAGCAGATAAGCATTGCGGCCAGCTTCATCGAGTGTGCTGGGATCCACATCTGGGCGAGACCATGAACCTTGTAAGTTCGCCAGTAACAGATCAAAGGACCAATCCTCTGAACTCCAAAGATTAACCCCAAGATTAACCCCATCCTGAGATTGGTGGATCATCTCAACAAACATGCCTTTGTATTGATACATGCCACTGACCAACAGCGACAATTGCGCAGTGCCAGAATCGGTTTGCCGAACATCAATTTGATTGATCCCGTAAACACTCATACCCAGTTCAAAATCACCGCCATCGGCTAGGCGATTGGTGCCTCCGTTGACACTGCTTGCAATATCCGATGCGGCAGCGGTACCGGAAAGCATGCTGAGCGTTAACACAAAAAACCAAAGAATACGCATGCCCATTTAATCCACATTTCTAGTCGTTATTTAGCGCTACATAGTACAACAGTTTGTTAGTCTTTTTATCCGCCACTGCACAACCCGTTGCATTTTTGCGACGAAAATATCGTCAGATAGCAAGAACAGTCAGCAAAGCGCAAGGAAGTGAACCTAAGCGAGGGGAAACTTCGCACCCAATACGCTTATCAGCTGAATCGATTGAGGATGTAACTAAGGTATTAAAACCTTCATCTTCGTCAATCCACATAAATTGAAATGATTAAAATCAATAATAAAAACAATTTAATAGATTAAATTATCCCATCATCGAAACCGATTAAACATTCTTTATTAACAAAGGTTAACTAGACCCAATACTGACAATTCAAGTAGGGTCGGGTCACAAATTAGGATCAACTGTATCTCGCGCTCGACGACTGGTGCGACGCTAAGATAAATCTGACCCATAGAAGAATAATGACTCACTCAAGTTCCCCAACTCACAGAAAGTGGCTTTGGCTACTACTCGGCGTGTGGCTGATTGTCATCCAATCGGTTGCGCTGCCGCATTCTGCTGAACACAGTTTAGAACATGAGCATGCCCACTGTTTCCTGTGCGATTTTGGTCATGAGCAAAATGCAGGTCCATCGTCTGTGCTTATGCCGCCGATGGGATTGCAGCAAGCTGAAAGCATCCCGCAGAAACCTTATCAACAACCGAGTTTACCTTGGTTACGTCACTTCAACGTGCGTGCACCGCCCTTACTGTCTTAAGCAAATTCAATCATTTAAAAAAATCTATTTTTTGCTTATCTAAAGGAAAGGCACAATGAAACTTGCACTATCTTCAATAGCGCTAGCAGTGGCTGGCGTGTGTTCACCGGTTATGGCCGCTCAATTACAAGGTCAAGTGACCGATCTGCAAGGCGCACCTATCGCTGGCGCCCTTGTCAGTATCGACGGTGGGACGAGTACAAGCACAAATCCACAGGGCCAGTATCAGTTAGCTGTCGCCGACAATAGTCATATCCATCTCCACATTAACGATGCCGATTTTAAGCATGTTGATAGGGATTTGCAGATAACCACTGGCGCGATGACGCAGGATATTTCACTGACAAAAACGGCGATGGAAAACATTGTCGTGACCGCATCGCCGCTCGCCCGCTCTGCGCTCGAAAGCACAACGCCAATAAGTGTACTGACCGAAGATCAACTCAAGCTCAATATCGAGCCGACGCTAGGTGACACCTTAGAAAAACTGCCCGGCGTACAAGCCTCTCACTTTGGTGCGGGGGCGAGTCGCCCCATCATTCGCGGCATGGGTGGTCCTCGAGTGCAAGTGCTTGAAAATGGCCTGTCTGTTGGTGACGCATCAACGGTATCGGCCGATCACGCGGTAACAGCGGAAGCCGCCTCGGCGCAGCAAATTGAGATCCTGCGCGGCCCAGGTACATTGCTTTACGGGAACGGCGCCATTGGCGGCGTGGTCAATGTGGTGGATAAACGCTACCACGAGAGCCCAGTCGATGAGCTGTCGGGGCAATTTGGCACTCGCTACGACACGGCCAGCAATGGCCGCACCTTTAACGGTGATATCGATGGCGGCAATGGTCAGTTCAATTGGCATGTAGATGGCACCCACCGCATTACCGATGATGTCGATATTCCGGGAAATGCCATTGCCAATCTGCCCGAAACCCATGGAAAACTGGCGAATAGTAATCAAAAACTCGACGACTATGCCGCGGGGGTTGGCTATACGGGTGACACGGGATTTGTCAGCGTGTCCGGCACGCGTACTGAATCGAATTACGGTATTCCCGGCCGCGGCGAAGCCGATGCACCCGATATCACCATAGATTTAAAGAAAACCGCATGGCAGTTGCACAGTGGTTTGTTAGATCCATTTGCCGGCTTCAGTAAACTGCGTTTTGATGCGGGATATACCGATTATCAACATGCTGAGGAAGAAGATGGGGTTGCCGGCACGACTTTCTTTAACAAGCAAAGTGAAGCGCGCTTAAGCCTTAACAATCGTCCTTGGGGTGAGTGGCAAGGCACTATGGGGCTGCATGCTGTACACCGTGATTTTGCCGTTGAAGGCGAAGAAGCGCTGACACCAGACAGCAAAACCGATACCTTAGCCGCCTTTATCGTGCAAGAACGTAAGGTCGGAGATTTTCGCTTCGAGCTTGGCGGCCGCTTAGAGCATTACCGCTTAGCGCCAGACAGCATGACGTTAGACACACTAAATGGCGAACAAACCTACCAAGCCGAAGACCTAGTCGATAATGATCTCACCGTATCGGCGGGCATGGTGTGGGACTTAGATCCAGCCTATAACTTAGGACTATCGCTCACCCGCGCCCAACGTTCGGCCACCGCCGAAGAGCTTTACAGCTATGGTCCCCACGATGCCACCCAAAGTTTCGAGCTTGGTTCGCAGTTCAGCATTGAAAATGGTCAAATCATCACTAATAGTGGCAATAACGATAAAGAGGTGGCCAATAATATCGACTTAACCCTGCGCAAATTAGAGGGTGCGTGGACAGGCTCATTGAGCATGGCCTACAACCGAGTCAATAATTTCTATTACGAGAAAAATACGGGTTTAATCGCCTCTGATATAGTCAACGGCGATGCTGAAGGTAATTTACCGGTTTACCAATACACCCAAGGCGATGCCGAGCTTTATTCCCTCGAGGCCCAAGCCAGCATCCCGTTTAACGATATTTGGTCATTGGATATGTTCAGCGATTACACCCGTGGCAAGCTGGTCGATGGTGGTAACTTGCCACTCATTTCGCCCATGCGTATCGGTTCAACTTTAAACTTTGACCAACAACAATGGCACGCTGAAGTCGGCGCGATTGGCTATGCCAAACAAACGGATACGGCCGAAAATGAAACCGAAACAGCAGGCTATGCGCTAGTGAATGCCGCCGTCACCTACCGTTTATACACTTCTGCGGGTGACATGCTGTTCTATGTCAAAGGCACAAATCTACTCGACCAAGACGCGCGGCCACACACCTCGTTACTCAAAGATTACGCCCCACTGATGGGACGCAACTTTATGTTAGGTGTCACCTATAACTTCTAAAAACAGGAGTTGTAAAAGACAATAAGTTAAGCCCAAAGCGAAGTCCTAGACTTCGCTTTTATTTTTCAATTAAACAGCGCGTACCTTAAACTGCTGCATGGTTTCCCTTAGTGAATTGGCCTGCTGAGACAATGACTCACTGGCTTTTGCAGTTTCATTGGCGCTGCCAAGTACCAATTCCCCTGAATCTCGAATCTCATTAATACGCTCACTGATATCCTCAGCGGTGACGGCTTGCTGCTCGCTTGCGGTCGCGACCTGAGCATTGGCCTGAGTCAATTCAGTTAAGGCATCTAAAATCTCAAATAGGTGCTGCTTGGCTTGATTAACAAGCAGTGACGATTCACTGATTTGCTTATCGTTATTGGCAAAGGAATCGACTGAGGACTTAGCATCTTTCACAAGTGTTTGGATAAGATCGCTGATCTCCTGCGTGGCGGTTTGGCTACGAGTTGCCAGCGCCCGCACTTCTTCAGCGACCACAGCAAACCCACGACCTTGATCTCCCGCCCGCGCCGCTTCAATCGATGCATTTAGGGCCAACAAGTTCGTCTGCCCCGCTATCGCATCGACTACAGAGACAAAATTGAGGATTTTTCCAGTACTCGCCTGAACCTGTTGAATAAGTTGATTAGAATACTGGGCGCTGGTAACTAACTGTTTGGAAATTTTTTCACTCGCATCGACAACCTCGCAACTTTCTTTCACTTTATGCTCGGCTTGTCCCGCTGAGTAAGAAGCGGTTTCGGCACTACTCGCCACTTCAGTGATCGTTGCCGCCATTTGGGTCATAGAGGCGGCGACTTGGTCGGTATTATCTTGCTGCCTTAACATGGCCTCACGATTATTTTCGGCCACCGCATTAAGCTCAGTCACCATAGAGGCAATTTCTTCACTTCGAGCAATCACTTGGCCGACGGTTTTACTTAAGGTCCACGCCATTTGATTCATACTGACGGTAAGTTCGCCCAGTTCATCCTTAGAGTCGACGCGCAGCTCTTGGTTAAAGTTACCCTGTTCCATCTTAGCGGCAGAATTACGTAACCGATTGATAGATTTGACCATGTATTGACTGCAAGCTATGCCTATCAATAAGCCAATGACTAAAGACACGATAGAAATAATCGTTAAACCATAAATCGCCCTGAGTTCTTCTTCCTCTGTTACAGAAACTGCAGCTTGAGTCATCAGCGCTCAACGAATTGACTTAGCTCAGCATTAAACACATTTTGCGCCACCTCTAAGGATTCAACCCGCTTAGCCAAAGCTGTATGGTCTTCTTTTTGCTGAATTCCCGAAATAACGGTGCCAAGCAGGGCTTTATAAGCTGTAAAATGTTAAATGATCGTGTCAACATCTTGATTTAGCTGCTGTGTTTTCTCACGTACTTGAGGAGTGTTAGCGTTTTTTAATGCCTCTCCAAGCATGGTTTGAGTCGAGAGCAACTCCTTGCTAATGTCTTCATTGTGCTGAATAACATCCGTAATAAAAGCCGCTAAAATGAGTGGACTGGATACGGCGTCAACATCAGCGGCACGAAATGCTTTCTCCAGAATCACTGAGCTTTCGAGCTGCTTAATGGTGACGTCGGTTGATAATCTCACTAATGGAATATTTTCCTTTGCAATGCCTTGGATTTCCTCAGAAACTCGCTGCATCTTCAACAGACTAAAACCAGACAAAATCAGGATCAGCACTAACATCACCCCAACGAGGGCGATCATCTTATGTTTAATCCGTAAATCTTTTAAAAACTGCACCATAAAACGGGTCTCCAACAAACACAGATATCAAAGGACGTCACATTTAGAATAGTCGCAGTTTTCACTTTGGGTGGTTGAATTGAGCCTAAAGTATTAGCTGAATTTAAAAGAAAAACTGAAACATTAGAAAAATCGCATCATAGCTAAGCTCGATGATACGTTAGAAAGTCAAAACCTGTTTAAGGCGCGCGAAATACTAGAGGGCAGAAGTTTGAACAAACGTTGGTGAAATTAGACGCTCAATACCGCCTTCCAATACCTACACCTCAACAAACTGCTAAAACTTGCATTAACATGGTAGATCACAGAAGATCCCTTGGCCTTTTTCTTTGCCTTTAGCCTCATTCATGACTCAAGCTGCATCACCTACGCCAAATACTGTGACTCACACAGCAACGAATACAATGGCCGACATTGAAACATCCCATGCCTCGGCGAATGCTGTGCCTGATACCACAGTGACACTTTGCTCATCAGAGGCAGAAAAGCAAAATGCTCAGATCCGGTCGCAATTCCCAGCGTTACATCAAATGCTTGATGGCTATCCCTTGTGTTATCTTGACACCGCAGCCACCAGCCAGAAACCGCAAATGGTGTTAGATGCTATGGCGCAGTTTTACGCTAACGACAATGCCAATGTGCATCGCGCGGCGCACCAGTTATCGGCGCGCTCGACCTTAAGTTATGAAAAAGTACGCGATCAACTGCAGCAATTTTTAAAGGCCGAACGCCGTGAAGAAATCATCTTTACCCACGGCACCACAGAATCAATCAACTTAGTCGCCTTTGGACTCACTGCACACGTCAACGCTGGTGATGTGATATTAATTGACGCCGCCGCCCACCACGCCAATATCGTACCTTGGCAGGAGCTGGCGAAACGCACGGGCGCTGTGATTGAGCCTATCCCTCTCGATCAAGCTTGCCGCTTAGATCTCAGCGCCTATAAAACCTTGCTCGAGTTAAAGCCAAAAATCGTCGCCCTATGCCATGTTTCCAACGCCCTAGGCACAGTCAATCAAGTGGCTCAGCTAGTGCAGTTAGCGAAGAAGCAAGGTGCAATAACCTTAGTTGATGGTGCGCAGGCAGTGGCACATTTAACGCTGGATGTGGCTGAAATCGATTGCGATTTTTACGTTTTTTCGGGGCATAAAATGTATGGTCCCACTGGCGTTGGTGTGCTTTACGGCCGTTTCGACGTGTTAGATACTATCGCGCCACTATTAACTGGTGGCGAGATGATTAAACGTGTGAGCTTTGAGGTAACAGAATTTGGCAGCCTACCGAATCGCTTAGAAGCGGGCACGCCACCAATTGCCGAAGTCATAGGTTTAGGCGCGGCCATTACATTTTTACAAACCGAGCTTACACCGCAGGTTCAAGCTTATGAAGCTGAATTAGTTAACTATTTACAAAGCCAATTGCGCGCGCTCGGTGAAGTGCATTTATACGGCGCCTTTGATGACAATATCGGCGTCGTCGCCTTTAATCTTGCCGATGAACATCATCAAGATGTAGGTATTTTACTGGATCAACAAGGGATTGCCGTGCGCTGCGGCCATCACTGCGCCATGCCATTAATGCAGAGTCTGAATCTTAAGGGCTGTTGCCGCGCCTCTATCGGTATCTACACCAATAAAGACGACATCGACCGCTTTATTGCTGCGTTGGCCTCGGTAAAAGACTTACTGCTGTGATCAGGTATTTAGCCACTGAACCACGCGACTCATGCGCTCAAGACAAGTTACGCTCAAATAAGTGAGACAGGATTTAGCCCTATGACAGATTCGACTATGCCTATGCCAAGCGAGACCGATTTTCACTATTCAGTGCAAGATTCCGAGACCTTGCTGGCAAGTTTTACCAAGGCACCTAACTGGCAGGAAAGATATCGCCAAATTATGTTGCTAGGGAAAGACTTACCGAGTTTAAGCCCAGAACTTCGCGTCGAAGCCGCTCAAGTAAAAGGTTGTGAAAGTGATGCGTGGATTTATCACCTCGAACAGGCTGGTAAACACTATTATTTAGCCGACAGCGATGCCCGCATCGTCAAGGGATTGATTGGCTTATTACTTGGCGCCTGCCATGGCAAAAGTCGCGCTGAGATCCAAGCATTTGATCCTACAGCTTACTTCAAACAATTGGGACTAGAAGGTCAGCTCAGCCCATCACGCACCAACGGCCTTAACTCTCTCGCCAAAGCCATGCTTGAAGCCACTCGATGATCATAACCTTAGGGTTTCATTTTCTGGCAAAAGTACTGGCACAAACGATAATGAACACAGCTCTGCAACAATAAATCATCATCACTCCAGCCTAGGGGAAAAGGCCAAAAAAGGGATTTAATCAAAGACTTCTACGCCCTAAAAAGGTATAAAGAAGTTACATTTGCGTTATTGATAGGAATCGAGCATGCCCATCAAGGCAGTCAATCACTACCGTCGTACACTCCTTAAAGGTCTTGGCGCAGCAACCCTGTTAAGCCCACTCGCCAGTTTACCTAGCTTTGCCACCGCACAGAGGCGGATATATGTCGATGGTTTATCCTTCCTACCCGATGACTTAAGTGATGTAACCGCCGCTAAGCTCGATGCCTATCTTTGCGATATTTCGGCTATTGAGACCATAGAACAAGCCGATGGCACTCAAAACTACAAACGCACTTATAAAGCTTGCATGGAAAGCATTAAGCAGGCCGCTAAACGGGTGAGCGATCATCCCGATATTTTACTGCAAGGTCTGAGGGGGCGAGATATTCAACGTGCACGCGACAGCCAGCGCACTGCGGTATACTTTCAAATCCAAGGCGCAGATTGTGTCGAAGAAGACAGCGAAGCTAACCAGTGGGCGCGGGTAGATGAGTTTCATCAACAAGGGCTACGCGTATTGCAACTCACCCATCATTACGGCAATACCTTTGCCGGTGGCGCCTTAGATAATGATGCCAGTGGCGGACTCAATCGGCCGCTCACCGCCCACGGACGCGAACTTATCGCCAAACTCAATCACACCAATATCTTGGTCGATGTGAGTCACTCCAGCGCTCAAACCGCTTTAGATGTCGCAAAAATCACGAAATCTCCCATAGTGCAGAGTCACGGCGCGGCGCGCGGCATAGTAAACCATGCCCGTTGTTCCCCAGATGAAGTGATCCGCGCTATCGGCGATAGCGGCGGCGTATTCGGCGTATTTATGATGAGCTTCTGGCTCACTAATAATGCTGTGCCTACGATCGATGACTATATTCGCCAGTTGGAATACGTATCGCGCGTCGGCGGTGTAGATAGCGTGGCAATCGCCAACGACTTCCCACTGCGCGGCCAAGAAAACTTGCTCGCTCTTAATAATGACAACGCCCAAGGCATTAAAGAATATCAAGAATGGTGGTACAGCTTAAGGGCGAAAGGCGTGCTAGGTTTCGATGCAGAGCCAAGGCATGTCGTGATCCCTGAGCTAAATCATATCGATCGCATGAGCCGTATCGATGATGCCTTAGCCAAGGCGCGCTTTAAAGCTACCGATCGCGACCGTTTTATGGGTGGTAACTGGCAACGCGTGCTCAATAAAGTACTATTGTAAACGCCATTGTTTTATCGCTCTGTTTAATTTACGTTGTCGATAATTTTACTGGCTTATCTGCCCGCTTCAGTCTTGGATATTCTATGCTGACCACACTCGCCATTTTCAATTATCGCTCTCTGCGTGAAATCGTCTTGCCCCTAGGGCAACTCAATTTAATCACAGGGGCAAATGGCAGTGGTAAATCGAATCTATACAAGGCGCTACGTTTACTGGCACAAACGGCGCAAGGCGGCGTCGTCAACGCCTTAGCCCAAGAAGGCGGACTCGACTCCAGCTTTTGGGCGGGGCCAGAAAACTTCACCAAAGGCATGTTAGCAGGCGACACCGCCATTGAAGCCACCGTCAGGCAAGCGCCAAAACGCCTTAAGCTTGGGTTTGCTGGCGAAGATTTTAGCTATCTTATTGAACTCGGTTTACCCAAACCCGACGCCACTACGCTGTTTGGCTTAGATCCACAAATCAAGCGCGAAGCCATTTGGAACGGACCTAAGTATCGCCCCTCCACTGTGTTAGTCGAGCGCCGTGGTCCTATGGTGAAAAGCCGCAGCGCTGATGGGCAAGGCTGGATAACCTTAGGCGCCCACCTGCAAACTGGCGACAGTATTTTTACTGAGCTTGCCGATCCAGAGCGCAGCCCTGAAGTGATCAAGCTTCGCGACAGTATCCGCGCGTGGCGCTTTTACGATCACTTCAGAACCGATACCGAAGCCCCCGCAAGGCGACCACAATTAGGCACGGCCACGCCGGTATTGCACCACGATGGCCGTGATTTAGCCTCGGCAATTCAAACCATTTTTGAGATTGGTGATAAAACCGCTTTCGATCATGCGGTGAGCGATGCGTTTCCCGGTGCTAAGGTTCGAATCGAACCTCAAGCGGGCGGAATTTTAGTGCTCGCATTTCATCAGCATGGTTTATTAAGGCCACTCAATGCCAGTGAATTGTCGGACGGCACCTTGCGTTATTTGCTGTTAATCGCCGCCCTACTGACCCCAAGACCGCCAGAACTTATGGTGTTAAACGAGCCAGAAACCAGTCTGCATCCGGATTTATTGCCCGCACTTGCCCGCTTAATCGCTAAGGTGTCTAAGGATTGCCAGCTATGGGTGGTGTCCCACGCCAACAGGCTTATCAATGCTTTAAGTCAATTTGAACACTGCAATACCTTGGCCCTAGACAAAACCTTAGGCCAAACGCAGATCCAAGGCCAAGACCTGCTCAATACGCCCAGTTGGCTATGGCAGAATCGTTAGTCGGCGGTGTTAACGCGATTGCCCTCATCAATCGTAAAATACCGCGAGCCATAGGGTTTCTGAACTTTTAGAAGTCGAAGCGACGCGGTGTTTTTGATGGGGCACAATCGTTAAGTAATCACCTGGGGTTAGCGTAACGGGGTTACCTTGTTCAAATTCAAGCGTCGCCTCCCCTTTAAGTAACATCACCCATTCATGCTGAGTTTGATCGTACCATTTACCGTCAGGCGTAGCTTGCCCATTAGAAACGATGCGCTCTATGGTCACAGAGTCATTACCCGCCAGTTTTTCAAACACTTCCGCCGATAAATCTGTGGGTAATTTTGCAAAAAAGTTATCAAGCATTTTGTGTTTATTCCTCTGCTTTTATTCGCTCTCTCTGCTGATTAAACAGTATTTTTAACAATCAAACATTGAGAAACGAAACCATTAACCGCTATGATATGCGCACTGAAATACTCAAGGTCCATGAGTATCCCTCAGATAAGCTTATTGTTTTACATATGGATATGGAGATTTCCCCTGATGTCGTTGTTTCGCGCACTCAAAGCCAAGTTATTCCCCTCAAGCCAAACTAGCCGCGATCCAAAAGACATTCAGCTTCAAACTGAATCACCTGTAGCCTGCCAAGAACAAGCGCTAACTCAGGCGCCGTCAGTCGCTGTACCGCTATTCCAGCGTCACTTCAGCTTAAAAATCTATGCGACAAAGGCAGACGCGACCGCTTGTGAAGAAAATGCCGACCACAACTTAACTCTCTATCACTACGATGCGCCCCAAGCAATAGAACTCTTAGGCTGGGAAAATGCTAATGAATGCTGCGAATTTCATCATACCGAATTTGACCGCCTCGAAATGGGCAATCAACTCCCGTTTCCAGAGCAACATTTTTGGCTCGGCACAGAAAAAGTCTGCAGTATCACAGCTCAAAAGAACCACCAGGAAACCACATTATGGCAGGTTGAACTTAACAATCGAGATGCTCTGTTAATAAGCCACTTTACGCTCGATGCAGACTATAAAGTACAAGGCGACATTCAAGATTACGCCAGCTTAACTGGCCAACTACATCGCACTTATCATCAACTCGATTCTGAAGACGGCGCGGGTATGCTCAGAATTGTCACCCAAACGCCCAATCTCACAGAAGCCGTTGACTCAAACTACTTTGGTGAACGTCATGGCGTTTCCCGCCAGTTCGACGCTCTGGGGACCTTGTTATTTGAAGGTAACTTTATTAATGATCAACAACTTGGACAGCAAGCTTGGTATGATCATGAGGGCAACATAACCCAGAGTGAAGAACGCAGTACGAACGGCATATTAGTCAAACGCTATTACAGTAATGGGCAAGTCAGAGAGGATGCTGAACTTGATCGTGATGGCAACTACGTCAATACCTTGAGTCGCTATTATGAGTCTGGCAAACGCTGGCTGACTCGACCTATGCTGGCGAATAAAATCCACGGCATTGAATATATGTACTATGAATGTGGCGCCCTTCAGGCCGAACTGAGTCACGAGCATGGCAACTTAGTTAAAGAGGTATGGTTTCATCCTAATGGCCAGCTCAAACAAAAAATACTCGTCAATGACGCGGGCAAGAGCTTTGAAACCTTTTTTGAAAATGGTCAATTGTCATGGCGTGAGCAATTTAATCCGCAGGGGCTTATCTATGGTATTCGCCAAGAATGGCACCCTAATGGCCAGCTCGCATTACAACTTAACTTCGACAACGGTCTCGCACAGGGGAATCGTGAAAAATGGTACGCCAATGGCCAGCTTGAGGCAAAAATCCCATTTGAACAGGGTAAAGAGCAAGGCATGGCCTACTGGTACCATGACAATGGCCAACTGTCTCTCGAAATGTACCTAGAGAAAGGACTCAGGGAAGGCCTGTTTAAAAGCTACTACAAAAGTGGCGTGCTCTCGGCTGAAGGCCAATATAAAAATAACCTCTCGGTAGCCCCCTTTATCGAATATTACGAAAACCAGCAAGTTCAAATGTATTTACCGCACACCCAAGGCAACCGTGATGGCACTGCCCGCTGGTTTTACCAAGATGGCACGATACGCACTATCTCTGAGTATGAAGTGCGCGACGGCCAAGGCTACCTCAGAGAATCCAGTTTTTATAACAAAAAAGGGGTTCTCGAATCCTATCAAAGTCACTCAAATACCCGCTGTGGCTATCATCTTGAGAATAATCAAAGGGAATACTATCAAGAAGGTATTGCCGATACTCGCATCGAATACTATGAAGATGGCGCCATTCGCTGGTTGCTCACACGAACTCAAGGGGATTTATTTAGCTCTAAATCCTTGTCCCCTCAAGGTTTAATTCTAGAAACTGGCACAATTCAAATTATCGATGGCCGTTACCTCGATGTCGGCCATTGGCAACGGTTTACGCCCCAAGGACAAGTGTATCGCGAAGTCTGGCTAGATGAAGAAGGCCAGCTTATAGAAAGCCGTCACTACTTTGATTTTAATCAGTATCTATCGACTCAAGAAGATAACGAAGCAGAATGGGAAGACGCAGAGCCCCGTCATTATGGCTATGATGACTGTGATATCAGTGACTATGATGCAAGCGAAGACGAGGGTGATGACTTTGATTATGATCGTGCTGATTGGGAAAATGACGGGCTAAACCAGCGTTCAGATAACAGTAAACACAGTGCTAGCCATAGTAGCAATAGCGCATATTTGTCCCGCAACAAGTATCACAGCCCCAATGCCGATGCCACAGCGAAACAAGCACAAGCTCAAGCCGCAGCGGATGTCGACGCCAAAGAGCCGATATTGTCTTACCACTTAAAATTTGACGACGAAAGTAAGCTTTATGCAATGAAGCGCTATCATCCCAATAGCCACATTGCCGAAGAAGGTAATTTACAGATCCAAGGAGAAGAACAATTCTGGGTCGGTATCCACAATCAATATGATGAGCAAGGTAAGCTCAAGCTCTCAGAAACCTACACTATGGCAGGAGAGCCGATAGAGCACACCACCAGCACGAATGCGATATTGTTAAATTAATCAAGTTGATATGGATAATGTCAGTACCAATAGATATGAAGGGTAGTATAGATAATGCGGTAAGCCCTGATTTAACTTGGCTTACCTTATTTGTCTTACTTACCTTAATCGCCAGCTCGATAGAAGTAATGGAAATCTAAGTAGTAACACTTAAAACTAAAGTGCAAAAGTGGCGATAGTCTTTTGAATACCAACGACATCCGTACCACGTTTAAGCTCTTTGACTAAAGGCTCACTCTGGCCTGAGATCCAGATTTTGAGCTCAGCATCTAAATCAAAATGGCCAGTGGTTTCCACTTCAAAATGGGTAATGGATTTATACGGTATGGAATGGTAGGTGACCTTCTTGCCAGTAAGCCCCTGCTTATCAATTAAGATCAAACGTTTATTGGTGAAAATAAACAAATCGCGGATCACTTTGTAGGCGAGTTTTAATTCTTCTTGAATGCCCATAATAGGCCTTAATTCTTCGGCTAATTCCTGTAAATCAACCTCAGCAGCATTACCGAGTAAACCGTCTAACAGTCCCATTTTAACATCCCTTATTATTGATATTATTTTCAATAAGATATCTGCTGATAACCGAATGTGCAATATTGGGCTTTGATGAAAATATGGGAGTAGCTATGGTGAGGGTAACATAGATATAGGTAGACAAATTAAGCGCGCGGATGCAGGCTGAATGGGTGTGAGGAGCATTACACTCTGCAATGCTCCAAATGACAGATGTTAAAGGTGTTTCTGGCCTCGCACTTGACGGTTTTCACCGACCACCATCATTTCGCATTTAGGACAGTCAAAGACCAGCTTGAGCACATCGTTACCGATTTCAAGCACCATAGGATCGGCCTTGATGCCTGGTACTTCCTTCGGACACAAATTAAAGTTAAAGCGCAGACAATGCTTAGTGATCATCAATGGCACGTCTTCGGTGACGCCATTTTTCTCATAGGTGTCTTGGATCTCAATTACGCCGTGGCGTTGATAAAAATCCTTGGCCTTTTCGTTGGCAACGTTGCCTAAGTAACTCAAATGCTTGACGGGATAGACTGCATCTTGATTATGCTTCCACGGCAGTGGACGCACATAGCCTTGCACACGAGCAGCCTCTAAGGCGGCCACACCATCACGGCGCAGACCATTGAGTACAGATGCAGGCAAGAACCAAGCTTGGGCCGTATCGATACTAATGCTACGGGCAACAAAGTCAGTACTGCCGAGCTTACCCAGCTGAGTACGGGTATTTTGTAGGGTCTTGTCGACATCTGTCGCAGGTGTCTTCTCGACCGTTAAATTCACTGTAGCGCTTAGGCCATAGATATCAGTCAAGGTCAGCGCCAGTCCGTCTTCGGTGTCGCTCAACCGTAAATCGACGCCGATAATCCGCTTAGACGATTCTTTCGATAACAGGGCTTCGAAGGCTTGGTTATGGTTACGGTACAAAGTCATGCCGACTTTTAAATCCTTTGGCACCTGCAAAATATGCAGCTTTAAGCCTTCGGCGCGGTTAACTCGCAGGCCTTGCAGCTTGTCATCGGATTGTTTAGCCATGGCAAAATTCGCAGGGAAAAACGCTAAGCCATCGCCGTTATTAAACTCATGGGTTGAGCTCACTTGGATAAAGTCTTTGCCTATGCTAACCACTTTACCGACTTCTTCACCGATATATTTTGGCGAGCGGAAATCTTTAATGCCTTGGCTACGTTCGTTAACAAAGTAATCTGTGCTGCCACGGTTAAAAGTCTTTTCAGGATCGGGGATAAAAGAATGTTCACAGCGGCCGTGGGACGAAGCCTTAAACTCAGGGCGACGCGCCATAATCGCATCCAGCTTTTGGCGATAATGCGCGGTGACATTTTTAACGTAACTTAAATCTTTTAAGCGACCTTCAATCTTAAACGAGCGAATGCCCGCATCGATGAGCGCTTCAAGGTTTTCGGTTTGGTTATTGTCTTTTAAAGACAATAAATGTTCATTCTGCGCTAACACATCGCCTTGACGGGTTTTAAGATTGCCCGGCAGACGGCACATTTGCGAGCATTCACCGCGGTTAGCACTGCGGTTACTAAAGGAATGACTCAAGTTACACAAACCACTGTAAGCCACACACAGAGCGCCGTGGATAAAGAATTCGAGCTGCATATTAGTATGCGCGGCCACATCACGGATTTGGCTCAAGCCTAATTCACGGGCGAGCACCACCTGTGAAAAACCAACTTGCTCTAAAAACGCCACTTTTTCTGGACTGCGGTTATCCATTTGAGTACTGGCATGCAGGGCAATCGGCGGCAAATTGAGTTGCAACACACCCATGTCCTGCACAATCAGCGCATCGGCACCGGCTTCGTACAATTGCCAAATGAGTTTTTCGGCGTCGGCCAGTTCGTTATCCATCAAAATGGTATTGAGGGCGACGAATACCTGAGCATGATATTGATGAGCATAAGTACACAGGCGCGCGATATCTTCAACACTGTTACCTGCCGTTGCCCGCGCACCGAATGCGGGCCCCCCTATGTATACCGCATCGGCACCATGGCGTATGGCTTCTATACCGTAGTCAGCATTTTTTGCAGGCGCCAATAACTCAAGGCGGTTATGGACGTGAGAAAGATTCTCGGGAGTGTATATCTCTGGCTGGCTCATGGCTTCAAAGGCTCAACAGGGTCGTTAACAAAAAAGAGCGTAATTATAGCAAGAACTCAAATCCAGCTCTATCAGCAAATCATCAACTAATGTGCTTTACTTCGATGCTTTAGTCATCTCAGAAAGGTTCATGCCACAGGCAATCTTTGGGCGTCGCACTTGCACCCTCAAGCCTAGCAGAGTATCTTTGCGGCGCATTGACGAATAGGCCTCATTATGACTGATTTTATTTACCAACCACCGACAACTCCTTGGCTCGATATTCTTTATCAAGATAAAGACATTATCGTCATAAACAAACCTTCGGGATTGTTGTCTGTGCCCGGTCGCTCCCCCGCCCATTACGACAGTGTCTATGCTCGGGTAAAAGCTGAACATCCCCATAGCCAAATCGTCCACCGCCTCGATATGGCGACCTCAGGCGTAATCGTTGTCGCCCTTATTCGTAGCGCCGAACGTGAATTAAAACGTCAGTTCCACGACAGAGAAACCAGCAAGACCTACTTTGCAAGGGTCGCTGGCCATGTTAAAAATGACACGGGTAGCGTTGATTATCCTCTGATCTGCGACTGGCCAAATCGCCCCAAACAGAAAGTCGATCATCTTGTGGGCAAACCGTCTTTAACTCACTACCAAGTAATAAGTCGTGCCAAACGCTCAACGCTGGTGAAACTCACGCCAATCACTGGCCGCTCACACCAATTACGGGTACATATGATGGCGCTCGGTCATCCGATCTTAGGCGATGGTTTTTACGCCGACCCATTAGCCAAATCCTTAGCCCCTCGCCTATTACTGCATGCGGCAGAACTCACCATCAAACATCCCTACACGGGTGTCAGTATGACTTTTAGCGCAGAAGTGCCTTTTTGTGAGCCTTTGGGCGAACAATGATCACTAAAATCAACTAAGACGGGCAAAATCGGTAGCAATTCCCCATAAAAAAACGTAACTTTATGACAATTCATTACGTTATAGAGAATTTATTTATGGATACCGCATTTCAGCGCGATCAACTCGATAATCATATCCTCGAAGCCTTAATGCAGGATGCCCGCACGCCCTTTGCTGAGCTAGCTAAACGCTTTAGCGTGAGCGCCGGCACTATCCATGTTCGGGTAGAAAAAATGAAGCAAGCGGGGATAATCACAGGCGCGCAGATCACAGTAAATCCTAAAGCCTTAGGTTATGACGTCTGCTGTTTTATCGGTATCAATCTTAAAAGTGCTGGTGATTATCCTGCCGCCATAGCCAAACTCAATGCACTCGAAGAAGTCGTCGAAGCCTATTACACCACAGGCAACTACAGTATTTTCGTAAAGGTAATGTGCCAATCCATCGATGGTTTACAGCATGTACTCATCAATCGCATTCAATCTATCGATGAAATCCAGTCAACAGAAACCTTAATCAGCCTACAAAATCCAATAGTCAGAGCGGTTAAGCCTTAAACAGGAAAAACAGTAAATTCACCATAAATAATGTGCCGACCCATAAAATGTGACACAGGTCTTTTTTCAACCAAAAGTGTTAACTGGGTGATAAAATTGTGTTACAACTTCATTGCTAAAATCAAAGATTGCAGCATAACTATAACAATCAAGCTGAATGCACGTTCCCTATAGTGCTGAAAGCATTAATTGACAAGGAAGAAGTTGTGAAGACAAAACTATCGATCGCCATATCAGCGGCGCTGCTTTCAGCTGCCGCCAATGCAGACAACAATACACTCCGTATCAACCAAATCTCAAATAACCTGACCAACAGTCAACAAACTCAGGCCGCTAACTCAGTCAGCGGTATGAAAGATCAGTATGATGTCCAAACTGGCACTGCGACTTTCCAATGGGCGAAATCTGGTCAAAGAACCCCAGATATGGGTGCATTAGATGCTAAGTACAAACTCGCATTTGCTGCAGATTTTTACCTCAATCAAGTCACCGGATTATCGACAAGTAAAAACACCAATTTGAAGCCAATATTAGCAAGCCTACACGATACTGGTCGTGGCGCTATGATTGCAAAATATCAACAAGAATATCAAGGAGTTGAGGTATTCAATAGCAGTTTCAATGTTTTAATGGATCGTGAATTTAATTTAGTTGCAACTTCTGGCAGCTTATCACCCACAAGCACTGCAAATGTCACTGAATTGAAAGGTATAAAAACAGATTTCAATGATCCCGAAAATGCAGTACAAGCAGCATCAAGAGCAATGGGCGTTGCCGATGTGAGCATCAGTGCGACGTCTAAGATTGGTAAATATCAGTCCTTTAATGTAGCCGCGTCTAATAGTTCAAAAATGCTTAAGGGGGAACCTAGAGCTAAACCGGTATTTTTTGAATTAAAGGGCTCACTTGTTCCTGCGCATTATGTCGAAATTGAAGTCGCCGACAATGAAAGTGTGGATTCTGAATTCTATTCTTTTGTCATTAGTGATGTAGATAACAAAGTTTTATTTAAACATAATCTTACCGCACAGGAAGCTGCATTCAATTACCGTATATACGCTGACGAACAAGGTATTCCATGGGATGGGCCTCATGGTAATGTTGTCCCAGCTGAGAGCAAAGACCAAGTCGATGCGACTGAATATTTAGATGCTCCTATGGTTACTATCACTTCAGGCCCTATCAGCACAATGGACCCTTGGTTAGCAGAAGATGCTACAACAACCTCTGGTAATAACGTATTTGCTTACGTGGACGCCCTTGCTCCAGATGGCTTTACCAACGGCGACTTTACAGCTGAGATCACCAGCGATAAAACCTTCGACTACAAATACAATACAACTCAAGCTGAAAGCTCAGTTAATAACCGTAAGGCATCGATCGTTAACTTGTTCTACATGAACAACTATCTACATGATTTGTTTTATGATCACGGTTTTGATGAAGCAGCGGGTAACGCTCAAGCTCAAAACTATGGTCGTGGCGGCGAAGAAGGTGATGCGATTAGGGCTGAAGTTCAAGACAACTCAGGCTTTAATAATGCCAACATGAGTACACCTGCTGATGGCCGATCACCTAGAATGCAAATGTATCTCTGGGATAGCAAAGATGCCGTGAACGGGGAAGACTATGGCGTTACAGTGACCTCTGATGCTGCTATCGGTTTGCTCGATTCAACACAACGCGCCAGCTTTGGACAAGGTCAATTTGAAATCAGTGGCGATGTGGTTCGTTTAGTTGACGGAGTAGCTCCTGTTAACGATGGTTGTAGTGCACCAACAAATACTGCTGAATTAGCTGGAAAAATTGCCATTATCGATCGTGGTGTCTGTGGATTTACCGTTAAAGCTAAGTTTGCTCAGCAAGCAGGTGCTATTGGTGTGCTTATTGCGAATAACTCTGGCACTGTAGAACCAGCACCTATGGGTGGCACCGATGATACAGTTAAAATCCCTAGTATTGGTTTATCAAAAAATGATGGCGCATTGATTTATGCGCAACTCGATGCGACTAAACCCGTCACAGTCACCATGTTCAATACTAAGCCATTTAAAGATAGCTCTTGGGATAATGCGATTGTTGCCCACGAATGGGGGCACTACATCAGTAACCGTTTAGTAGGTAACTCATCAGGTCTAATCAACCAACAAGGCCGTTCGATGGGCGAAGGCTGGGGAGATTTCCATGCATTGTTAGTGATTTCTGAAGAAAATGATGCACTGATCCCTGGCAACGAGTTATTCCAAAAACCTTATGCTGCAATTACTTATGTTGCATCCTTCTTTAACGGCATACGTAACTACCCTTATAGTACTGATATGGAAGTCAACCCACTAACCTTCGGTAATGTTGAACTTGGCAAAGGAACTGGAGCTGATGTCAATGGTAATGCTGAAGTCCATGATGCAGGTGAACCTTGGGCCGCAATGCTTTGGGACTGTTATGTTTCATTAATCAACGACGAACGTTATAGCTTTGCAGAAGCTCGAAGCATGATGATGAACTACCTCGTTGCCGCTTATAAGATGACACCAATTGCGCCAACTTATACCGAGGCTCGTGACGCCTTACTTGCCGCTGCCTACGCAAATGAACCGAAAGACTATGAGCTTTTCGTTAAAGCCTTTGCTCGTCGTGGTATGGGTCTTGGTGCTGTTTCACCCGCTCGCTACGATGCCAAACATCAAGGTGTTGTAGAATCTTATAAAGCTGAACTATCTAGTTTTGGGGTTAGCAATCACACAGTCAATGCCGATTACGAAGGCTTGACAGTAGGTTATTGCAGTAAAGATGGCATTCTTGATAAAGGTGAGACAGGAACGGTTAGCTTCACAATAACTAACCGAGGCAGCAAAACATTTGAAGGACTAGAAGGTAAGGTTGAGGTTACAAGTGGCCAAAATATTACCTTTGCAAATGATGGCAAAGTCACATTTGGTTCTCTTGACTTATTTGCGGAAGCGACGAGTATTCCTATTGAACTGACGCTCAATGAGGCTGCAACTGCAGATAGCGTAGTATTAAAACTGACGTTCCCATCGTTAGATGAAGGAACTGAGGCTGATGAGTATAGCTTTACGACTACAGTTAACATGGACTTCAAAGATAAAGCCCCTGTTAGCAATATGTCTATAAGTGATATGGAAAATCAGGCAGGGTTAGTCGATTTTAAAGAGCATGTCATCAGCGGTGGTGATATGGCCAAAGGCACTGCGAAACTTGAAAGCGATTATGTAGACTACTTCCCTGTTGACACTCAATACCTTCGTATCGCCAACAACGGTTTTGCTTCAGACGTTGCTTACGAGACTAAGCCTGTAACTGTTGGCTATGGTGGCGACTTTAAAATTAGCTGGTTCCAATACTTTGAAATTGAAGAAAACTATGATGGCGGTGTGGTAGAAATCAGTATCAATGGAGGCGATTGGGCGGATGTAACACAAGTTGGTGGCGTATTTGAAGGTGCTGGCTATACAGGTGTACTCGAAGATCTACTTCCTGGACGTCAAACCTTTACTGGCTTCATGGCGTTCCCAGGCGCGAATGAAACAGTGAACTTCGGTACTAAATTAAATGGTAACGAAGTTCGTTTCCGCTTCCGTATTGTTTCAGATACTAACTCGAATGAATTTGGTTGGATTGTCGATAACATTACCTTCTCAAATATTGTAACGAGTGTGTTTAATGAACAAACTGCGGGCGATCTCAATGCCTGTGATAACCGCGTACCTAATGTAGTTTTAGCTACAAGTGCATCAGAAGTAAAAGAAGGTGAGACTGTTAACATTAATGCAACAGCAATTGATGCTAACGCCAATGATGTCCTCACTTATACTTGGACACAAACCGCAGGAACGACTGCTACGCTGACAGGAGCCAATACCGCCTTCTTAAGTTTCAATGCACCAAGTGTTGAAGCCAATGAGGTTTTAGAGTTCATGCTAACAGTGAATGATGGTACAGCGGATGTTGTTAGCACTGTATCTATCAAAGTAAATGATAATAATCGTCCAAGCGTCACTTTGACTCCTAGCGCTACAGAAGTTAAAGAGGGTGGCTCAATGAGTATCAATGCAACAGCAGTTGATGCAGATACTAGTGATACACTTACTTACTCTTGGGCTCAAACCTCAGGTACTGCAGCGACACTGACAGGTGAAACCACTGCATCATTAAGTGTAACCGCACCACTGTTGGATTCCTCTGAGGTATTAGAATTTACACTAACCGTGAATGATGGTACTGACGATGTTGTAAGTACGGTGTCAATCACCGTAAACAATAATAGTCTTCCAACCGTTAATTTAACCCCTAGTGCAACCGAAGTTAAAGAAGGTGAAGCAGTTAGCATAAACGCTGTAGCAGTTGATGCTGACTCCAGTGATGTACTTACTTACTCTTGGGCTCAAACGTCAGGAAATACAGTAACATTAACCGGTGCAAATTCGGCTTCGTTGAGCTTCACGGCACCGCAAGTCAGTGCAACTGAAACACTCACGTTTGCCTTGACAGTAAATGATGGAATGGACGACGTGGTAAGTACCGTGTCAATAAAAGTAAATGACATTCCAGTCGAAACACCGAGTAAATCTTCTGGTGGTAGTTTAGGTTGGCTATCATTCATCTTGTTACCTTTGGCTGCACTACGCCGCCGTAAATAATAAGATAACCAAAATTTAAAAGCCGCAATTTGCGGCTTTTTTATTATCTGCGACCTAACTCTCTAAATAGTGGGGACTTTATCCATTGGACTATAATCAACTTCCAGCTCAACCTGACCAAACTCCTGTAGATGCTTAAGCACATCAAGCAATAAAATACGGCTATCGAGTGGGATCAGTCGATAGGTATTATCAGCAATGTTATCAATGCTAAAGCCTGAGGAGAAGGTTGATAATGGCAACTGAGTAACAAGTACCAACGAGCCTTTTATCTTTCCAAATACAGACATTTGGGTATCGTAAACCACAGTTCCTTTGACTAACTGTTCTGTTAAGACAGTAAACTGACGGCCATTAAATTGATAACGATACAATTTATTTTTCTCTGTAGATGAATTAGCACCTTTGGGTGCTGAAGCTACTTTTTGCTGTAGATTTAACGCAAGATCTTGTGCGGGTGAAGCTGCAACCTTAGCACTGTTATCTGAAAGGTTGTCAGTGGCTACCGTTTCATTTTTTGCATTATTACAGCCAAATAAACAACTCACAACGAGTATGTATAAAGTATTTCTCATACTTTTATCCTTAAAAATGACGAGCCGAGTTATAGATTTACCTTAACAAGTTCCTATAACAAATGAAGCAAAATAATGCCTAAACCAAAATTTACGTATAAAAAAGGGCATAACAATTTATGCCCTTCAAAATCTCAACCTTGATTTTTAAGCAGTTACGAACGTAACCCTATTCCGCGCGAGACTAAGTAATACGCTAAGGTCCACAGGGCGACACAGAAACCGATCATAATGGCAATGGATAGTGGCACGCTGATGTCGGCGAAGCCTAAAAAGCCATAGCGGAACACGTTGATCATATAGACCACAGGGTTGAGTGCCGACACGCCTTGCCAGAAAGGGGGCAAGAGTGACAGGGAGTAAAATACGCCGCCAAGGTAAGTTAATGGGGTAAGCACAAAGGTGGGGATGATACTAATGTCGTCGAAGCTTTTAGCAAAAACAGCGTTAATTAAGCCACCCAATGAAAATAACACTGAAGTTAAAAACACTGTCATCACCACTAAACCTGCATGATGTAAGCTAATGTCGACAAAGAACATGGCCACTAACGTCACTATCAGGCCAACACACAAACCGCGCGCCACGCCGCCACCTACGTAGCCAGCAATCAGCACATAATGGGGCACTGGTGCCACCATCAACTCTTCTAAATTACGTTGAAACTTGGCACTGTAAAATGAGCTAGCGACATTCGAGTAAGAGTTAGTGATCACCGACATCATGATCAAACCAGGGGCGATAAACTCCATATAAGATACGCCGCCCATTTCTCCAATCCGGCTGCCGACTAAGTTACCAAAAATCAAAAAATACAAGGTCATGGTAATCGCTGGCGGGACTAAGGTCTGGATCCAAATTCGCGTAAAACGATTGATTTCTTTGCTTAAGATGCTTTTAAAGGCGATAAAGTAGAGCTGGTTCATGCAGAGACTCCCTGAGTTTTCTTCACGAGTTCGACGAAGAGTTCTTCTAAGCGATTAGACTTGTTGCGCATCGATAGCACTTCTATATTGGCCGCACTTAATTGGCTAAAGACATCGTTGAGATTATGCTCTTTCACCACATCCACCTCTAAAGTATGAGGGTCGGTTAAGCGGCAAGTCATGCCATCGAGTACGGGTGCAGTAGCTGTATCCCTACGCAAATCAAGAATAAACGTCTCCATATTCAGCTTACTCAGTAGCGCCTTCATGCTAGTGCATTCCACTAAAATACCTTTATCAATAATGCCGATATTACGGCAAAGCATTTCCGCTTCTTCGAGGTAATGGGTCGTTAGGATGATCGTCACGCCCTGCTGATTAATTTGTTTGAGAAACTCCCACATAGAGCGGCGTAGTTCAATATCCACACCTGCGGTAGGTTCATCTAAAATCAATAATTTAGGTTCGTGCATCAGGGCGCGAGCAATCATTAACCGTCGCTTCATGCCACCAGATAATTCCCGCGAAGGGCTATTGCGCTTTTCCCACAAATCCAGTTGGCTTAAATATTTTTTGGCACGCTCAAGGGCAACCGGTTTTGGCACACCATAGTAACCCGCTTGATTCACCACGATTTGCAGCACAGTTTCAAACTGGTTGAAGTTAAACTCTTGCGGCACTAAACCAATGCAGAGCTTGGCGTGTTCTAGCTGCTTATCAATATCATAATCAAAGACTTTGACCGAACCTGAACTCTTCTGCACTAAGGAGCTGATAATACCAATCGTGGTGGATTTACCCGCACCATTGGGGCCGAGCAAGGCAAAGAAATCCCCTTGATTGACGGTGAGGCTGATGCCTTTGACCGCTTCGACACCGCCTTTATAGGTTTTTTTAAGCCCTTCGAGTACCAGAGCATGGGTAATATTCGCCATATTTGTACCGATCCTTACACATTAGGAAGTAATAAGATGGTGCTAAAAAACACAATTACAATGATGGGTTGCAGAACTAAAGCAAAAAATTAGCTAATCAATTGAAAAACCAATCTTTAATGGTTCAATTATTTATACTATTTTTTATATAACCGTAAAAAGCAAAACTCCCGCCTGTTGCGGGAGTTTTAAACGATATCGGACACTTAATCGAGTGGCACGACTTTCGCGATGTAAGGCAGATTGCGATATTGCTCTGCATAATCAATACCATAACCCACGATAAACTCATCAGGGATAGTGAAACCGATAAAATCGACCTTCACATCCACTTCACGACGTTCAGGTTTATCCAGCAGGGTGCACAGTGCAAGGCTCTTAGGCTCGCGCAGTAACAGCATCTCGCGCACTTTGCTTAAGGTGTTACCTGAGTCAATCAAGTCTTCCACAATCAATACATCGCGACCGGCGATATCTGATTGCACATCTTTCAGCACTTTCACATCCCGTGAGCTGGTCATAGCATTGCCATAACTGGAAACCGACATAAAATCGATTTCAACATGGCCTTTAATTCGGCGACACAGGTCAGCCATAAAGACCACTGAGCCTTTTAACAAGCCTACCATCAGCAGACGTTCGCTGTGGGCATAATGGGCATTGATTAGCTCGGCCATTTGATCCAATTTCTGGCTTATCTCTTCCGCAGAGATCATCACTTCGGTGGTGTGTTTCATATAAGTCTCAATTGTCGAGGTCGCGGTTAGACTGTTTGTCATAACCCCAGCGACTCGTTAATGCATGGTCAACGCCCAAATGATCGAGAATTCGAGCGACCATAAAGTCTACCAGATCTTCAACCGATTTGGGATTGTGATAAAAACCGGGGGCGGCGGGCATAATGGTCGCGCCGAGGCGAGAAAGGCTCAACATATGCTCTAAGTGTATGGCACTAAAAGGAGTTTCCCTCGGCACTAGGATAAGTTGGCCGCGCTCTTTAATCACCACATCGGCGGCGCGTTCGAGTAAATTATTACTCATTCCGGTAGCCACAGCCGCTAACGTCCCCGTCGAGCAAGGGCAAATCACCATCTGTTTAGGTGCGGCGCTGCCCGATGCGGGCGGTGAAAACCACTCATCTTTGCCTAACACCACTAACTCGCCAGTGATAATCACGCCTTTTTCGTGCAGCAAAGCCAACAGCTGGGCATGGGCTTTGTCGCTGTTGGCGCTTAACTGCAAACCGTGTTCAGTCGCTAATACTACCCGAGCGGCACTGGAGATCATCAAAAACACTTGATAACCCGATACCAATAGACACTCGAGTAACTTAAGCCCATAAGGTGCACCCGAGGCACCTGTCCAAGCTAAGCTAATCGCCTTTGTCGACTTTGTGTAGCTCATCTTAAACCTGCTCTGCAGTTGAACGTAGCTCTAATGCGGCCAATAACTTCTTATGTAAACCGCCAAAGCCACCGTTACTCATCACCACTATGGTGTCACCCGCTTTGGACGTTGCCGCCACTTTGGCGACCACATCATCAATTTGATGTAACACAGTCACAGGGATCACCGCCGCTTCCATGGCTTCTTTCATATTCCAGTCGATGGTATCGGCTTGATATAAAAAGGCTTCGTCGGCTTGCATCATAGAAAAAGCTAAAGTGTCCTTATGGACACCGCTCTTCATAGTGTTTGAGCGCGGCTCGAGTACTACAGTAATCTTGCTCTGACCGACCTTAGCCCGCATGCCTTTTAAGGTGGTCGCAATCGCCGTTGGGTGGTGAGCGAAATCATCATATACGCTCACGCCATTAACGGTTCCGAGTAATTCGAGTCGACGTTTAGGTGGCATAAATTTAGCCAAGGCGTCAATCGCGGCATTCGGCTTAACGCCCACGTGACGCGCAGCAGCAATGGCCATCATGGCGTTTTCAATATTGTGCTGACCAATCAAATCCCATTCGAGAATGCCTTGGGACTCACCATCAAAAAACACTTCAAAGCGATGGCAATCATCACTTAAGGCTTTGCCATACCAACCGCTGATCGATTCAGCTAAATGATAGTTTTCCTGCTCGCTCCAGCAACCCATATCAATCGTTTGCTTAACGGCATGGGAATCGGCTGGCCAAACGATCTTTCCTTCGCCAGGTACAGTGCGAACTAAATGATTAAACTGTTTTTGAATCGCGGCCAGATCGGCAAAAATATCGGCATGATCGAACTCAAGATTGTTGATCACTAAGGTACGTGGATGATAATGCACGAATTTCGAACGTTTATCGAAGAAGGCACTGTCGTATTCATCGGCCTCAACCACAAAAAAAGCCGTCTTGCCTAAACGCGCCGACACACCAAAGTTTTGCGGTACGCCACCGATTAAGAACCCAGGCTCATAACCGCAATCATCTAAAATCCAAGCTAACATACTAGAAGTCGAGGTTTTACCGTGAGTACCAGACACTGCCAGTACCCAACGCTCAGGCAAAATATGATCGGCTAAAAACTGCGGGCCAGAGGTATAAGGGATGCCAATGTTCAACACGGCTTCCACGCAAGGATTACCCCGACTCATAGCATTACCAATGACAACTAAGTCAGGATAATGCCCTGCTTCACCCAGCTGGCTGGGATCAAAACCTTGAATAAGCTCAATGCCTTGGTCCTCTAGTTGCGTGCTCATTGGAGGATAGACATTGGCATCCGAGCCCGTCACTCTGTGCCCTTTTGCCCTAGCCAATAACGCTAGACCACCCATGAAGGTTCCACAAATTCCTAAAATATGTACGTGCATACCGCTCGCTCTGATGTTTTGAATTCAATGCCATTCTAATCCATCGGGCGACAGATTGGCAGGTAACAATCGGCGAAAAGCACTGCAATCGCAAATGACAGTTTTTAAATCCGTGGATTTCACATTCGAGTTGCAGAACTGAGATTTTTAGATAACAGGAAAACTAACACAAGGCCGAAAACTGTTGCAATGCAGGGTACCATACCCAAACAACCTGAAGATGCAGGATTCAGCGGGAGTTTAACGCACTTTAGGCAAGGCGGTTATTTGCAGACCTAGCGGGCTAAGTTAAAAATAACCAACGCAGCATAAAGTGCGTTAAAACCCGCCGGGACGGAGCGCCTAGGGTGCTTCACTTCCGTGTTGCATCAATTCAAAAGGTGGCCGACATTCTGTCATTGATGCGCCTTGAATTGAAGCAGCCTAGGCGCTCTGAAACTCGTATCTTCAGGTTGCTTGGGTATAGCGTAAGTCTCGATAGAGCTGAGCATGCTGAGAGCGGTGACGACTAAATAAGAATTGACGTAACGCTTCACGTTCTTCGGTTTCGGCCTGAAACTTAACAAAGGCCAAACCTTTCTCACTACGGATAGGCTCAATATCGATACGTAAAGTCTCGCCATTAGGCAATTGTAATTGCAGCTCTTTGCTGCCTAGCAATTGCTTAAATTGCTGCTGTGATTTAGCGCGAATAGCCATGCCAGAACTGGATAACGAGGCAACTGACCATTGCTCACCTTGATCGTGGTCGAATATCCACACATCATCGGCTTGGGTTAACCGCCAACTGCGCTCCACTCCCGAAGCATCGAGCACTTCAGGCACGCCTAAAGTGGGTTGAAACTGTCCAAAGTCATCCACTTTCATCAGTAGCGGAAACCAGAGTTTATAGGGCCCGACTTCGGCTAATAGAGTGAGTTTTGCCTTACCGAGAATCGAAGCGATAACTTGCGGCACTTCAGTTGTGACTGTGAGCACGTGATTGACAAGGGGATCGTTAGTCAAGGCAGTGCCCACACGAGTCGGCGAAAAAAGTTCGCTAAAACAAGCAAGCTCCTCCGCGGATAATCGAGGTTCATCCATCATGATAAGTCCTCCCAAGTTAAATTCCTTATCCCAAAAAGTACCACCAAAGTATGATGTTGTACATTTTTACACCAAAATACTGGCAAAAAACGGAATATAGGCTAGCAAGGCTAAATTGAAGAGGCTATTAGCCATTTGCGCTATTTAACTTGGAAAATACAGTGGATTGTTATTCCTCGTTTTTTAAACTGCTGGAAGGCGGAGCAAACAAGATACGTAGTCGTTGTTTAACACTCAAGCCTATTGCGGTGACCTCAGCAAACATGTCTCGCCATTCGCTAAACGTCACTTTAAGGGGATTAAAACTATTCACAGGCTTAGTGATACCGTAGATCACTGTCTCCACTTCGGGCTCAAAAGTGCCAAACAGCTTGTCCCAAATAATCAGCACGCCCGCATAGTTTTTATCTATATATTGGGGATTACGACCGTGGTGCACCCTGTGATGTGACGGTGTATTAAAGACCCATTCCAGCGGTCCGAGTGATTTAATCGCTTGGGTATGCACAAAAAATTGCAATCCCAGATTGAGTAATACCACAAATACCACCCAGTTTGGATCGAAACCTATGACCACCAGCGGTAACCAAAATACCCACATTCCCGCCAATGGATACATTAAACTCTGACGAAAAGCCGTACTAAAATTCATATTCTCAGAGCTGTGGTGCACCACGTGAGCCGCCCACATCCAACGCACTCTGTGGCTCGCCCTGTGGAACCAGTAGTAACAAAAATCCTGCGCAACCATCAAGGCAATAAAGCTTAATGGGCCCATTTCAATATCGAATAACTTCCAACCAAACATCGCCAGATACAGCTTAGCGATCAACAAGCCAGTGAGCAGATCGGCACCTTGATGCATTGCTGCGAGGCTGAAATTACACAGCACTTCTTGGCCGCGATAACGTGCACTCAAGGGTAGCTTTTGTTTTTTATCGCCAAAATACCATTCCAGCAAAATACACACGAAAAACAACGGCGCGAGCACGAGCAGTAACACTTCGGGGTGCTGGATCAGCGAGGCGATATCCATATAAGGTCGTCCTGTTCTCTTGTTGTTTTATGATTATTTTTAGTGTTTTTTATATCGATTCTGAGCGAATTTTATAAACCGCATTAAACGCCACAACACAGACAACAGTGGTCGGTTAGTCGCGTTTTACGACCCGCATTTGGTTACCAGCGGGCATAGTGATCTTCGGCGAGTCCCAGCACATTATTCAACTGGTAACTGCGCCCTTGATTATCGGTAATCGTGCCGCTGAAATGACCGATGAATTGGCGAAAATTGCTCTTAAGCAAGAGCAAGTTACGCTTTTCACTGCGACAATTGCGCGCTGCAAATTGTAGATCCACTTGGCCATTTTGACTGTAAACTCGCCAGACTTCGGCGCCGAGCGTGGCGTGACGATCAAATTCAAACTGCACTGGTCCGAGTAAATGACGCTCACCATTAATCCAAAAGACATTTTCAATAGCGCCGGTTTCATTGACGCCCGCAGCTAAATTAAGCCCCATAATGCCCTCATGGATCCGCGCGTTGATCGACGCCCAGCGCCAACTCGTATCGCGGCGCATGTAACCCGCCGAAAAATCATAACCAGCTAAAGCGTGATTCAGCGGCTGCGGCTCATGAGCTACAGTCAAACTACCTTTAACCGTCAAACCATTATGTTTCTGTGTGTAAGTCCAGCCGTTGTATCCCGTAGGGCTACACATGGCCATAGGCAAACTTAAGGGTGCTGAGTGCAAAGTCACATCGGCTTGAATATTTTTAGTATCAATCATTAACCGCCAACCACCCTCTACAATCTCAAAGCTTAACTTCGCCCCTTTACTGCCAATACTACTTCGCCCCTCGGCGGGCGATGGCGTCATCTGATAGCCAAATCTTAAAGGTTTTAGCCAATCAAGCTGGGTGAGAGTGTTGGTTTTTATGTCGTATAAATAACAAAACGCACTGCCGACGTAAGCAATATCGGCAAGTGCGATACCAAGGACATAACGCGGCGTGACCAAAGAGACAAACTGAAACTGTTTATAATCGAAATGCTTGGCCCACGCTGAAGCGGGTTTATCCATAGTATCGAAATAAGCAAAGTCCGCTAAACCTAAGGTTTTGACTATGCCATCGAAATGCCCGAAATGGGGTAACCCCTTTGGATTGATCAGGCTATCTGGGGCGATTTGCGTAGCTATCGTTAACATGACTATGCCTTACAGAAAGGACGCGGGAGCATCTGTGCTCTCTCATTCTAAACATCGAATTTTTACTCTAACCCGTCTCCCTTTGCATTAAAAGAGTGCAAGGTCAAAATGTTGTCATTTTGTTGCCAACCAGTATTCTGTTTAATGCTTTATCATCCTAGGTTATAAAACGAAAAAAGCGCCCTAAGGCGCTTTAATGCTAAATGCTAAATGCTAAATGCTAAATGCTAAGCAGGACTAGAATCGATAGCTCATTCCAAAGTTGATCCCCTGCAACTCTAACTCTTTCATCGGAAGATATTCATATTCCAAATTCAAACCGAATCCTGACTTAAAGCGATATTGCCAACCAACCGCGCCATAAAAGCCGACATCGTTCGAGTCCATCTCCTGCTTATCCATCTCATAGCTCACTTGAGTGTAGGCAGCGCCCAGCTTGGCATAAAGGCTGTTACCGCGAGACAACGCATACTCTCCGTAGGCTGTGGTTCTAACACCGTTATAACTCAAGTTTTTTATCTCGCTGATAATACTGACAAGCGCACTCGCAACACCACCGGAACCAGCTAAATAACCCGCTTCAACCCCAAAATGCTCGTTGAGCATATAACGGTAATATAAGTCGCCACTCAGGGTGTCACCGGCATCATATTTACCATTCTTAGTTTCAAACTCTTGGCTACCGTAGCCTAAACTGCCGCCGAGTATATGGGCAGAGTCCCCAGCAAATGCATTGGTGCTAATGATGCTGGACGCCAGTGTCAGGCCCACAATAAACGAAATTAACGACAGTTTTGGCATATTTTGCACCTAAAGAAATGAACTAACCCATAGTGAACGCTGGATATTATCACTAAAAGCTGTACTCCAACTGAATCAAGGTGTTCTGTGGCATCAAAAGTGATTTCTGGTATGCTGTAGCCACTTTTACTTGTACGAGAGATCCCATGAAACGGCTATTACTGACTTTGACTTTTCCCCTGCTGTTCGCGGGCTGTGCCAGCCAAAACCCGACTCATATGGCTTTCAGTCCCCAAGTGCCCAATATCAGTCAACAAACGGCGCAATCTGTACCTATCTCTCTTGAAACAGTCGATACGCGCACCGTCGATTACGTGGCGCGTTTTATTGAAGAAGGGACAAAAACACGTTTGGTCGGCCCGAGTGAACCGCCTAAATTACTGCTCGATGAAGTATTCCGCGCAGGCTTTAGCCAAGCGGGTTATCAAATCGATCCTAGCGCGACTAATTCAGTGCAAATTCAATTAGAAGAATTGCAAATGGATGTCACTAAAAAGACTTTTGGCTATGAGGCAAAACACAGTGTGTTAATCGCAGTGCAAGCCAAAAACTCAACCCAAGAACTGGTTAAACGTTACAAGGCAAAAGGCACCTTGAAAGGCCCTTTAACACCCGATTTTGCGACCTTAGAGCTGGATATGAATAAATTACTCGGCCAACTCACAGGTGAAATTCTCAATGATCCTGAGCTTAATCAGTTTCTACAACAATAACAGCGTCAGTTTATTATAAGGAAATCAATATGCTCCGTTGGATATCAGCCCTCTTATTTCTCTTTATGAGTCACAATAGCCTCGCGCTCGACATTCAAGCCGATACCTTGTATCCCAGAGTCGAGTTTGACACTAGCTTAGGCAAAATAGTGGTCGAGCTAGATAGAACACGCGCACCTATCACTGTCGATAACTTTTTAACTTATGTCGTCAAAGGCGAATACGACAACACGATATTTCACCGTGTGATCAGTGACTTTGTGGTGCAAGGCGGTGGACTCACCCCTAAGTATGAAGAGTTGCCTGACGGCAAGCCGATAGTCAACGAATCAGGAAATGGTCTCACCAACAGCATAGGCACTATCGCCATGGCGCGGGAAAACGAGCCGCACTCAGCCACACGCCAGTTCTACTTCAACGTGGCCGACAATACTAAGCTCGACCCATCCAAACGCCGTTGGGGTTATGCCGTATTTGGTGAAGTGATTGAAGGTAAAACTGTCCTCGAAGCTATGGCTGTCGTTGAGACAGGCACGAACACTAAGCTCAATTGGCCTGACGTCCCTGTGACACCTATCGTATTGAAAACCGCTAAGTTATTACCTAAACAGTAATCCAAAAATAATTTCGAGCAAAAGCGCTAATTTTGCATCTATACTGTTATAGCAAACAGAAAGGAGGCAAACGATGACGGCAACTGAGTTCATCGATAATAAAGCGCCCCAACTCGCCTTTTATGGAAAAGCGTTTTTGAGTGAAGAACTCGACTTCCATGAAGTGCAACTTTACTTATGGGACACGTTAGAAGAATGGCAACAATTGAATTCGACTGGCGAAGCGCAAACGGAAACTGAAAAAGTGTTTTGGCACTTGCTTCACAGCTTTAACAGGTGGCCTGACTGTGTGATCCGCGGTAATCAATATCTGCGTAAGCAAGTAAATGATTGCTGTGACTTTCTGAGTTTAGGCGGCCGAGTGCCACAGGGATGCGTTGGGATAAGACCTTAAGTTCTGCATGCCTATCAATAGAAAATGGCCCTGTTATCAGGGCCTTTTTATATCGCGTAATTGATTCCTCCCCCTTCATTTTTGTGCTCTCTTCTACTCAAGGTATTAATACAGGCAATCAATGCCGACAATTAATGCTGACGATGAAAATCACTGCAAACGCTTAGCAACAGAAGATTAACGCTTAAGCCATATTCAATCACCAAAATGCGCCAAACGAGAGCCTTGTACAAAAGGAATGCCATTAGCCCTTGAACCCTATGGCACCTTACCCGTAAGCTAGGCGGATTAAACACTTAGACTCATACCTATGTCCGCAACAGGTTTTATTCAACGTACACTCGATGCGCTCAGTGTCTATTATCACAAGCGGGTTTTGATCCTGTTATTACTGGGGTTTTCCGCCGGTCTACCATTAATGCTGGTATTTTCAACGCTATCCTTTTGGTTGCGTGAAGCCGGTGTTGATCGCACTTCAATCGGTTATTTCAGCTGGATAGCCTTGGCCTATGCGTTTAAATGGGCTTGGTCGCCTTTAGTCGATCGACTCTCGATACCACTGTTAACTCGCTTTCTAGGCCGACGCCGCAGCTGGATGTTGTTCGCTCAGCTGTTATTGGTGGGGGCTATCTTAGGTATGTCGTTCAGCGATCCGCTCAAGGATCTCGAACGCTTGGCACTGTTCGCGTTAATGGTCGCCTTTGCTTCCGCCACCCAAGATATTGTGATTGATGCCTTTCGAATTGAATCCGCCCCAGAAAAGATGCAAGCCGCATTAGCCGCCGCCTATCAAGTGGGTTATCGCAGCGCCATGATTATCGCCACAGCAGGTGCACTCACGATAGCGGCTTGGGTCGAACCCGGTAACACAGCATACAACTTAGTCGCCTGGCAAACCTCTTACCTGATTATGGCGGGATTAATGTCCGTGGGGATTTTGACCACGCTTTTTAGCCGTGAGCCCAAAGTCGATACCCGCGCCGCCGATGCAACCGAACTAGCCTTGAAGCAACGCTTAAGCGCCACTTATCCAAGCGTTATCGCCGCTGGCATGTCTTGGGTTTACACGGCCAGTATTTTACCTTTTATTGATTTTTTCAAACGCTATGGCCGCAGCGCTATCCTCATCCTATTGCTGATTTCTTGCTACCGGATCTCAGATATTGTGATGGGCATTATGGCGAACGTCTTCTATGTGGATATGGGCTTCACTAAAGAAGAAATTGCCTATTTAAGTAAAATCTATGGCCTGATCATGACCTTAGTCGGTGCAGCTTTTGGCGGTATTTTGTTAGCACGTTATGGCACGATGAAGATCCTTTTCCTCGGCGCGTTACTGGTGGCGGTAACCAATCTGTTATTCGCGTGGCAGGCGGTGCTTGGCTACAACGTGCCCTTTTTAACCTTTGCCATTTCCGTGGACAACTTTAGCGCAGGAATCGCCACGGCGGCCTTTATCGCCTATCTATCGAGTCTCACCAGCAGCGGCTACAGTGCGACGCAATATGCTTTACTGTCGTCGATTATGTTGCTGTTCCCTAAGTTTATCGCGGGCTTCTCAGGGGCTTATGTCGACGCATTTGGCTATGTGAACTTCTTTGTCGCCGCCAGTGTGATTGGTTTTCCTGTGTTGTTTTTGGTTATCTTAGTCAACAAGTATGCGCCGCACCCCAGCACATCATTAATGGATGATTCGTCAAAAAGTGCACCAGCAAAATCAGATTAAGGTCTCATAGCACTTATGTCATCAATATAAAAAAGCCCTCACACTTTAGTGTGAGGGCTTTTACATTTAAAGACGAAATGGCAAACGCGATACTGCATCACGTTAAAGCAATTTTGCTCGATTAATCTTTAAAGTTATCAAATTGGAAGGGCTGGCCTAACTCAGACTCGCGTGCCAACGCCATGACAGCTTGTAAATCATCACGTTTTTTACCTGTAACTCGTACTTTTTCGCCCTGAATAGACGCTTGTACTTTAAGTTTGCTGTCTTTAATTAGCTTGACCAGTTTTTTAGCAATTAAGGTTTCTATACCTTCTTTAAACTTCACTTTGAGGGAGAAGGTTTTACCGCTGTGGATGGCTTTCTCATCGACTTCCATCGAAGACGGATCCACATTACGTTTGCTCAGTTGCATACGTAAAATGTCCACTAATTGTTGGCATTGGAAGTCATCTTCAGCGGTTAACGTGACCACATGGTCCTTATATTCCACGTCAGCCGTTTTACCGCGAAAATCGAAACGGGTCGCCAGCTCACGTTTGGTATTATCAACCGCATTGCGCAGTTCAACTTCATTCACTTCTGACACAATATCCATTGAAGGCATAGTTTTTATGTCCCATATCAAATTAATATGCAGCTAGTTTACCCACACACAGGCCTAAGTTGAAGGCAAAGCCTAGAATAAAGCGTAATCATGGATGACTTTAGTGGTGGATTTTCCTATCATTGGGCCACTCTAAGCTAATGCAAACATATTTGTGATAACTAAAAATACCCTATTTAAGCTGGCTTTAGCCGTAGCCTTTGTCGTGATCAGTTATCTGGTATTTTCCAGACCAACCTATTCGCAAAGTATTCCGAATATCGACAAGGTTGGCCATCTTGGGAGCTTTTTTTGCCTCTCCTATCTCTCCTATCTCGCTTTCAGACCTAAGTGGTATTGGCTATCGCTCACATTGGCAAGCTATGCCATTTTAATTGAGCTAGTGCAATCGCGTTTACCCTATCGAAGCGCCTCTGTGGCGGATGTTATCGCCGACTTTGCGGGCATAGCGCTGTTCTACTTTTGTAATTGGGCCTATGGCAAATACTTTCGTGCGGCTCAGTTGCGGGAAGATTAGTTCGAACGCAATACATGGGCGCTGATACAGAAACCTTAAGGCTGCGAATATGACTCATGCTGTGGATATTGCCATTTTAGGTGCAGGTGCCGTTGGGCAACTGATCTGTCGCCAATTGACAGTTGCGGGCATGAATGTCGGTTTTATCGGCCGTAATGCCCTCGAATCTGGCCAGCAAGTACTGAGTTTCACCCCATTAGCGTCTGCAGATGACCATCAACAGGTACAAGCTATCCCGTATTCGGTGCCTATCTTAACTGCCGATGCGCTCGACAATATCCGTCTGGTGATTGTCTGCGTTAAAGCCTATCAAGTGCTCGATGCGCTCTCTCCCTTGCTCAAGCAACTGCCTAGCCAATGCCATATTTTGTTATTACACAATGGCATGGGACCTCATTTAGCGCTGGCACCGCTGATTAATCCGCAAGCCAATGGCAGAGGACTAAGCCTAGGGACAACGTCCCAAGGGGTGTTACGTCAAGCCCCTTGGCAGATTAAGCAAACCGGACAAGGGCTGACTCAACTGGGGCATTTCGCTGGCGCTGAACTGACGGAGCATTATCGCAACGCTTTGCTGGCTGCCATTCCGAGCAGTGAATGGGTCGATGCGATTGTGCCTTGCCTGTGGCAAAAACTCGCAGTCAATGCCGCCATTAATCCGCTCACGGCGCTATATCAATGTCCTAATGGCAAACTAGCTGAGCCAGATTTTAGCGAGGTGATTAAGGGTATTCTCGATGAGTTGGTCATGGTTGCCGCACATGATGGCGTGTCGCTTGATAAATCATTTTTGCACGACAGGGTCTACCAAGTGATCCGCCTAACAGCGGGGAACTTCTCGTCGATGCACCAAGATATTGCGCATCAAAGGCGAACCGAGATAGACCAAATTAACGGCTATATCTGTGAGCGTGCACAAGCGCACGGTTTAAGTGCGCCAGTCAATGCCGAGCTTTGGGTGCGAGTCAAACAGCTAGCAGTTTAAGCGAGCACAACTAGCCTAGCACAACCAAAGTTAATTCACTGTTTAATAAAGATAACCTGTAAATAACGATTTAATTCTCCGCATTCATGCAGCGCATTAAAACGCTGACTCCCCTCGCTTTATATTCACTCGCCACTATCTGCACAGATACTTGCCAGCAGAACTTATCTTGCACCAATAAAACGCACCAAATCAGGGCGATTTGATTCTGTTTTGCACCGTTTTGCATCAATTCTTGATGCTATTTCGGTGCGACTGAATGTTAACGCAATGATAATAAATGCTTTGTTTATATGGCCTGATTCCTGCTTTATTCCAATAAATTGAGTCTGAAGTTTGTTGGAGAGAAAATTGAAACTGGTCACCGCAATCATTAAACCGTTCAAATTAGACGATGTACGTGAAGCCTTAACTCAGCTCAACGTCCATGGCATGACAGTCACTGAAGTGCGCGGCTTTGGCCGCCAAAAGGGCCATACAGAATTGTATCGTGGCGCCGAATACGCAGTGGACTTTTTGCCTAAGATGAAGCTCGAAGTCGCCATTCACTCCGATCAAGAAGAAGCCGTTATCGAGGCCATTATTGCCGCGGCCCATACAGGCAAAGTGGGCGATGGCAAAATCTTTGTGACCGAACTCCAACAAGTCGTGCGCATTCGCACTTCGGAAGAAGGAGTGGATGCCCTATGATACTAGCGAACTTCAGACTTAGTTTTAAATATCTATTGATATTATTCAGTATGTTGGCGACCAATGCTGTCGCCGATGAGGGTCAGTTCAGCGCCGCGAATACTGCGTGGATCTTAAGCTCATCCGCGCTGGTGTTGTTGATGACCTTACCCGGATTAGCCTTATTTTACGGCGGTTTAGTACGCAGTAAAAACGTACTCTCGATATTGATGCAATGCTTCTCTATCGCCGCCCTTGTCTCAGTTTTATGGTTTGCCATAGGTTATTCGCTCGCCTTCGATGCGGGCAATGGATTTATCGGTGGCTTAAATAAAGCATTACTGTCTGGCATTGGCCGAGATAGTCTCAGCGGGGATATTCCTGAGCCCCTGTTTATGCTATTTCAAATGACCTTTGCCATCATAACGCCAGCTTTAATCATCGGTGGCTTTGCCGAGCGAATGAAATTCTCAGCTGTGCTCATCTTTTCAGGGGCTTGGTTATTATTGGTTTATGCGCCGATCACCCACTGGGTGTGGGGCGGAGGCTGGTTAGCACAGCTAGGACTGTACGATTTCGCGGGCGGAACCGTAGTACATATTACCGCCGGGGTTGCAGCGCTCGTGGCGGCTAAAGTGCTAGGTCCGCGCAAAGGATTTTTAAACTCGGCGATTATGCCGCACAACCTGACCATGACAGTCACAGGTGCGGGCATGCTGTGGGTCGGTTGGTTCGGTTTTAATGGTGGTAGCGCGCTCGGCGCCAATGGCACTGCAGCCATGGCGATTATAGCAACTCATCTCGCCGCTTCTATGGGCGCGATGACCTGGGCAGCAATTGAGTGGATTAAATTTGGCAAACCCAGCGCCCTTGGCATAGTCACCGGCATGGTAGCAGGCTTGGGCACTATCACTCCGGCGTCTGGTTATGTTGGCCCAGCGGGCGCCTTAGTGATTGGTTTACTCGGCGGGATCGTGTGTTTTTACTCAACGGTTTATATCAAACAGAAACTTAAGATCGATGACTCCTTAGACGTTTTCCCCGTACACGGGGTCGGCGGTATTCTCGGAACCCTTTTGGCCGGTGTGTTTAGCTCGACCCAATTAGGCGTCTTCAGCGGCTACGGTTTTGCGGCCGTGAACGAAACCATGATAGACCAACTTGGGGTGCAGATTATCGGGGTCGCGGCAACATTCACTTATACAGCAGTCGTCACTTGGTTACTCTTTGTGATAATCCGCAAGCTACTTGGCGGCCTTCGTGTAAGCACAGAACAAGAAGTTAACGGCTTAGATTTATCGGAACACGAAGAAACTGGCTATAGTCTTTAAACGCTTTAGGCTACAACTTAAGCTATAACGCTTGAACAGCAATAAGGGCACCTAGGTGCCCTTATTGCTGACTGATTTTATGATGCTAACGTTTAAAATGCTCGACTAACCATAGCTTTAAATCGGCCAGCTTCATCGGCTTAGCAAAGAGATACCCTTGGAGAAAATGCACTTGGCGACTAGTCAAATAATCCGCCTGCTCCTGCGTCTCCACCCCCTCTGCCACCACGACATAATTCATCTTGTGGGAAAGCTCGATGATAGTATCGAGTACATGGGAAGTGACAGAATCTTGCCCTATGGTATCGATAAAGCATTTATCAATTTTCAGATAGTCTAACGGCATCGTTTGCAGCAGGGATAAAGTGGTTTGCCCTGTACCAAAGTCATCAATTGCCACTAGAATCCCTAACTGTCGCAAGCTTTCAATACAGTGGCAAATATCCGGCGTTAATAATTGCCGTTCGGTGATTTCAATCAACGGCTTAACGCCTATCCGCTCCAAAGAATCCCGCAGATGAATAAATTTCGACTCGATATCATCCTGCGTAAAGTGTTCTGGCGCCACGTTAAACGCAATTCTAAAACCCGGTTCGACCTTCATATCGGCAAAATCTTTTAATGCCCGCTCAAAAATATAGTTGGTCAATGGGACAATTAACTTGCCCTCTTCGGCAATGGGAATAAATAAGTCAGGTCGCACTAAACCCATTTGAGGATGCTGCCAACGCACTAATGCTTCAACGCCCTTGGCCTTACCGTCCTCGGCACAAATCACTGGCTGATAAACTAAGAAAAAACTCTTCGCTCTCTATCCCACTGCGAATGTCATCGGCAAGGGAATGGCGAGTAACCCTTGAATAGAGCGCAAATAGGATAGTACCCGTAATCAAGACTATGCTAACGGGCAAAGAAATGGCCAAAAATATCCAAAAGAAATGCCAGAAAAAGGCAGGTGACATTGCTAATAACACTGAAAAATTGTGCTTATCAGAATCGAGCCTCATCACCTCATTTTTTATAAATCCAAGTGACTCAGGAATCGTTTTACCATTTATAGATAAAGCGACATTGATCACTGCGCTGGGAAACACATTGGGTTGTACAAAGGAGTCTACTAAATATTGCCCTTCAATAATCACAGCAGCGCCGTGCTTGGATATCGGTTCCCAGTTTGATGCCACTATCGCAGGCACCTCAGGCATAAAAGGCGTGCCGCCAATAATAAACTGGTTAGGTATTTCAAGATTTTCAGTGGTACTGACTATGCCTAAAGGAGCATCAATATCACCTGTTTTAGATGAACAATAAACACGTTGCGAATCAAATATTAAAGCTGAGCGAAAGTAAGGCTGGAACAACATATAGTTGTGTAATTCTCTGCACTCACTGTCCTTCAACGCCAATGCATAATGGCTGATTTCATCGGCATGAGAGATCAACGTATCTATGTGACCAACATAAATCCCCCCCACACCTTTGATTTTATCTTCCACAAAATACTGCGCAGAGAGATAACTTGCGACCACAGCAACCCCTATGGGAAACAATATCACTGCCAGCCATTGCCACAATGGCAGATTTAATTTTGCTATTTTTCTTCGCATAGTTCTCTGTTTAGTTCCTTAACTCGCACAGCACTCGGTTAAAAATGGTATCAAAATCTGAGCGGCAAGGTATGTATATGTTTGTATCTCAGTTCATATCAGCTTGATATAAACTGGCTAAATCGAGTTTTATTCTAGTATAAAAAACCAGTATGACATCAATGAGTTTTAATCTATTCCCACATCACTAAAATAGCGGCCATAGCGATAAGCACTAATCCAAGCATATCTTTTATCTTCACTTTTTCCTTCAACCAAAAGCTGGCAATCAAGATCATAAAGAAGACTTCAACTTGGCCTAAGGTCTTTACATAGGGCACGGCCTGCAGCGACATAGCACTAAACCAGCCGATAGAACCTAAACAACTAGCGGTACTGGTGAGTAAGGTAAGCTTAGGTCGCTGCCATAACGCGGCCAGTGTGGATTTATCCTTAAGTAACAGATAACTGACTAACACTAAGGTCTGTAGACTAATCACGAATAACAGCACCCAAGCGGCGCTATGGGGGAAGCCGATATTCAAACACAAACTCGCCTCCCGCACCCAGAGCGATGTCAGCGCAAACGAAGTTCCACAGGCTAAACCAATCAATACCGTATTGAGCGACAGACTTCGAAGACCTTGTTTGGCACTCAACAGAAAAATCGCCACACCACCCAGTAATACACCCGACCAACCTAATGGTGATAAATGAGTGCCAAAAAACACTGTGCCTAATATCGCCGCAACCACAGCTTCACTCTTAGCCAGCCCAGCCCCAATAGCAAAATTCTGCAGCTTAAACAGTTTCACCATCAAACCCGTCGCGAGGATTTGCATCGCCGAGGCGCCTAAGATAAAACCGATAAAACGGCCGCTAAAATCGGGGATACCGACATCCTGCCAAAGATATAAACCTACCAGATACACGGCGGCAATGGGCCCAGCCCAAATAAAACGCGCTAAGGTCACGCCCGCGACACTCACCTCTTTACTCAGCTGGCTTTGAAACGCATTACGCCAAGCCTGCATAAATGCCGCCAGCAAAGTTAGTAAGATCCACATGAAGGTATTCCGTAAAGAATGAGGTCGGCAATAAAGACGAGGGTTAGGCAAACCTCATCATAAAACATTAATGTTTCAGATAGCTACAGGGTTATAGCCATCGGATTATTTCAGCTGAAAAACAAAAGCCCCGAACGAGTCGAGGCTTTGGGATTAAATCATTAAGTCACTAATTCATTAAGTCTTAGCTTGCGATTACTTGCTGGTATCGATTGGATCGAAGGATTTAACCAAATCGTCAATCGCTTTCATTTGCTTCAGATAATTTTCTAACTGATGCAAAGGCAAGGCACATGGGCCGTCGCACTTAGCGTTATCAGGATCGGGATGCGCTTCAATGAATAGACCCGCTAAACCTAGCGCCATACCACTTCGCGCTAATTCGGTCGCCTGTGCACGACGTCCGCCCGCTGAATCGGCACGGCCACCAGGGCGTTGCAGCGCATGGGTCGCATCGAAAATCACTGGGTAGCCAGATTGCTTCATCTCATCCATGCCCAACATATCAACGACTAAGTTGTTATAACCAAAGCTTGAACCACGTTCACATAGGATGATCTCGTCATTACCCGCTTCGTTAAACTTAGTGATGATGTGGCGCATTTCGTGCGGCGCTAAAAACTGTGGCTTCTTCACGTTGATGATAGCGCCGGTTTTTGCCATAGCGACAACCAAATCTGTCTGGCGGGCTAAGAATGCTGGCAACTGAATGATATCAACCACTTCAGCAACAGGCGCACACTGGTGCACTTCATGCACGTCAGTGATCAAAGGTAAGTTAAAGGTCTTTTTAATTTCTTCAAAAATCTTCAAACCTTCTTCCATGCCAGGGCCACGGTAAGAGTTGATTGAAGAGCGATTCGCCTTATCAAAGGACGCCTTAAACACATAAGGAATACCCAGTTTTTGCGTCACTTCGGCGTAGGTTTCAGCAATCGACATAGCAAGATCGCGAGACTCAAGCACGTTCATGCCACCAAACAACACGAAAGGTTTATCGTTAGCAATCTCGATTGAACCTAGGTTTATGATTTTATTACTCATCGCAACTTCTCTCTAAAATGCTGGAACCTTTCCCAGCGATGAACTGAATATAGGGCTAAGGCCGCTATGTCGCAACTACCTGTAAAAGTTGACCACAGAGCCACGCCATGTAAGTCCCTAACGCATAACCAAATACGGCTAACAGCACGCCAACAGGCGCTAAAGCGGGGTGGAATGCTGCAGCAACAACAGGGGCAGATGCTGCGCCGCCGACGTTCGCTTGGCTACCCACGGCCATGTAAAACAGCGGGGCTTTAATCAACTTAGCCACCAATAACATAAAGCCGGCGTGCACTAACATCCAAATAATGCCCACTAAAAAGTACAGAGGCGTGTCGAGCACTTTACTCACATCCATGTGCAGACCAATCGTCGCCACTAAGATGTAAAGGAAAGCTGACGCCACTTTCGATGCCCCCGCCGCCTCTAAATGCCGCACAGGGCTGAAGGACATAGCCAAACCAATGGTTGTGACTATCACCACTAACCAGAAGAACTTAGAGGTTAAACTGTAATCTTCGGTCCAAGGGTAGTTCGCTTCAAAAAATGGTCCAAGGAAATCGGCGGCCATATGGGCGATACCTGTGATACCAAAACCAACGGCGACAATCAGCATAAGATCGCGCAGATTAGGAATGCGGGCATTTTCAGCGTGATACTTTTCAACTTTGTCTTTTAACGCTTCAATTGCTGAGGTATCGGCACCCGTTCTGGCATCAATCTCTTTCGCCTTTGAGGCCATAAATAACAATACGGCCATCCAGATATTGGCGACAATCACATCGACTGTCACCATTACAGAGAAAATATTGCCACCTACCGCATAGATTTCTTTCATCGCGGCTTGATTTGCGCCGCCACCAATCCAGCTTCCGGCTAAGGTCGTCATGCCGCGCCATACCGCATCAGGACCATCAACTCCAATTAAAGAGGGCTCGATGATCGACACTAACAGCAAGGCAATCGGGCCACCGATGACGATACCGACAGTGCCGGTTAAAAACATGATTAAGGCTTTCGGCCCTAAACTTAAAATAGCTTTTAAATCAACGCTTAAAATTAATAAGACTAAACACGCTGGTAGTAAATAACGTGACGCCACAAAATACAGTTGTGAGGTATTACCGTCGATCACCCCAAAGGTATTCAATAAAGAGGGCAAGAAATAACACAATAAAAGGGCGGGAATGAAACGATAAAACTTCTGCCAAAAAGGATGACTACTGCTACTGGTATAAAATACAAAACCTAGAATTGTCGCGAGTATCCCTAACGCCGTGGCATCGTTCGTCACTAAAGCCGTGCTTGTCATGCTAATTTCTCCCTGTTAATACAGTTATTATTTTATTTTTATTAGAGACTTAACCTTTAAGTCCCTGGGTCAAACTTCCATCTGCCCAGTGTTATTATTTTTGCTGATTGGATTGAACAGTTGATAAATAAGAAGAGCCCCGAAAGGCTCTGCTTTAATGGTAAATCTCGGCATGCTCGTTTAATTCTTTGAGCTGCATCTTCACGATTTCGATCACGGGATCGTGGGGGCTGTTATCGACAAAATGCTGCAAATCAGCAGCCGCCACATTAATACAACCCAGCTGCTGCGCGATAAAGGCTCGCTCACGATTAAGGTGCACATCATCGCTATGCCATTGCAACAGGAGACTGCAACATTCCATCGCCGCCTCAAATTGATGCGACACTATGCAACCGGCTTTTAGCTCATGCAGCATACGCGTCAGCAGTTTTTTTACCGTTGCAGGTTTTAAGTAACTCGCCTTAAGCTCGGCCGCATTGCCTAACTCGCCACGTACTAACACATGCAACTGGTGACGGCTGAGCTCCTTGCCCGTCAAAGGGTCCAGATAACTCACTTCACCGGCAATCTTGCAACGCAGCACCGTATTGCCGGGTAGCAATATCGGTTCAAGCTCAAGATCTAACTGCTTCGCCAGTAACATCAAGACAGTTGCCAGCGTAGTGCTATTCCCTTGGCGGCTAATTAAGCAAGTGCCTAAATCCGCTGCCTCAGTACTGAAGTAATTATCGCGGACACAAAAGCCTAAATCCTCGTAAAACCAATGTAACAGCGCATTAAAACGCTGTTGTTGGTCAACCAAGTAATGACTTAATACGGCTCCCGCCATTTCAAACCAAGCCCATTTAGCGGCTTCTAGTTTAGAAAATCCAAGGTGCGCACCTACATCCAATGCCGACTCGGGCAATGAAATGCCATCTTGCAGAGTGTAGTTACCCATTAACCCAATAATACCGCTTGTTTAAAATGAGCCAATTTAGCAGCATAAACCAACCAGCCTATCGCGCCTAAGTAAGCAAACACTTTGAACAACTTGTTTCTGTTCGCCTTTATAGCAATCGCGCCTAGTACAATATAGGCAACCACAGCACCGATTTTTTCGGTCATCCAAGGATCGACAAAAGGAAATTGCTGGATCATAAAACACAGAGTTAAGCCCGACAGCAGTAAGAAAGTGTCGATAACATGGGGCGCTATCTTGAGCAGTTTCTTCTCCATCAAAGCCGATTGGCGCAGATGCAGGACAAAGCGCACGGTAAGCAGCAACACGCTCAACGCGATAAAGGTAAAATGCAGATGTTTAACCGCAGGATATAGACTGTAAAAAGTTTCCATTACGATACTTATGGCCAGTGACAAAGGCGCTAGTTTACCCTAATCCGTGACGGCATACCAATGCCTATCAGCCTAGATAGTCAGAGCTAACATCATAAAAAATCAAACGAGAAGAGACGATGAATTTAAGCTTAATTAACGATGAATCAACCGAGTTCGCCGATGCCGTAAAACAAAAAATTGTCGAATTTAACCAAGCCCAATGGCAAGGGCTTAGCCGTAAGAATCTCGGCATCAAATTACAAGACGCCGAAGGTAAACTGTTAGCAGGAATAAGCGGCAAAACCTTCGGCTATTGGTTGTTAATCGAGTATCTGTGGGTCGATGACGCCCTAAGACACCAAAAAATCGGCACGCGCTTGCTATTAGAAGCCGAAAGCCAAGCAAAAGCGCGCGGCTGCCAATTTGCCCTACTCGATACTTTAGATTTCCAAGCTAAGCCCTTTTATGAGCGCCACGGCTATCGCGTGCAATGGATACAACAAGCCTACCCAGAAACCGGCAGTAAATTCTTTATGGTGAAAGCGTTGTGATGTTTAAGGTTTGCGATCGTCACCTTAACATCTGCTTAAGGTGATTATTTAGAAAACAAAAACGCCATTGGCGATAACCAATGGCGTTCGTTAAATCGGTATAACTGGATAAATATCTTCACTTAAAGCAGCGCGTTATTCCGCCCATTTACCCATAGTACATCTGTCATTGCTGCCAAAGTCTCGCACTGTAGCGACATTCTCATAGCCCAGTTCGATAAGCTTAGCTCTGAGTCTTACCGCCTGTTCGAAGCCATGCTCGAGCAGGATATAGCCGTTAGGCTTTAAGTAATCTCGGGCAGTGTTGGCAATATAATACAGATCGGCAAAGCCTTCCTCGGCGGCGGTTAACGCGCTTTGGGGCTCGAAACGCACGTCACCTTGGTGTAAGTGTTCGTCAGTCTCATCAATATAGGGCGGATTTGAGACGATTAAGTCAAAGTCACGCGACTTTACCGCGCTAAACCAATCACTTTGAAGAATATCGACCTGCGGCAGCTTTAAGTTCTCACGGTTCGCGATAGCCAAAGCCACGGCATCATCGACTTTATCAACCGCCGTGATTTGCCAAGACTCACGCTCAGACGCTAACGCCAGCGCAATGGCCCCAGTGCCTGTACCTAAATCGAGCACTTTAGCGTAGGTAGAAAGCGGCATATTCAAGGCGGTTTCGACCAGAATTTCCGTGTCGGGACGCGGGATCAAAGTCGTGTCGTTGACGATAAAAGGCAGTGACCAAAATTCGCGCTCACCGACAATATGTGCCACAGGCACGCCCTTTTGGCGTTTCTGTACCATTTGCTGGAAGCGTTTCCACTGCTCAACCGTCAGGGATTTTTCAGGCCAAGTATATAAATAGCTGCGACTTTTATTGAGGCAATATAACAACAAAACCTCTGCATCCAGATGAGCGGATTCAGAGGTTGATGCTAACTGCACATAAGCCCATTGCAGGGCTTCGGCTATGCTAGATTGATCTGACAAAACTATCCCTGCTCGTCAGCCAGTGCGGCTAACTGATCGGCTTGATGCTCTTGCATCAGAGGCAATAAAATAGCATCGAGATCGCCTTCCATCACTTCGTTCAAGCGATATAAGGTCAAGTTGATGCGGTGTTCGCTCACGCGGCCTTGCGGGAAGTTGTAAGTACGTACACGTTCGGAGCGATCCCCACTGGCAACCAGACTACGACGGGTCGTTTCTTCGGCGCTACGGCGTTTTTCGTCTTCAAGAGCTTGTATACGTGCGGCCAGTACACTCATGGCTTGGGCACGGTTCTTGTGTTGCGAGCGTTGATCTTGGCATTCCACCACGATCCCCGTTGGAATGTGGGTAATACGAATGGCAGAATCGGTTTTGTTAACGTGCTGACCACCCGCACCCGATGAACGGAAAGTATCAACTTTCAGATCGGCTGGGTTAATTGAAATCGCTTCGGCTTCAGGCACTTCATGCAATACAACTACAGTAACCGCTGAAGTATGCACACGGCCTTGAGATTCGGTTTCTGGCACACGTTGTACGCGGTGACCGCCAGACTCAAACTTAAGTTTGCCATATACGCCGTCGCCACTCACCTTCATGATCACTTCTTTGAAGCCACCATGTTCGCCTTCGTTACAGCTCATGATTTCGATCTGCCAGCGATTTGCTTCGGCATAACGGCTATACATGCGGAATAAGTCACCGGCAAAAATGGCCGCTTCGTCACCGCCTGCACCCGCACGGATCTCAACGAAGGCGTTTTTATCGTCGTCGGGATCTTTTGGCAGTAATAGAATTTGCAGTTCATCTTCAAGATGCTCGAGCTTAGCCTTAGCGGCTTTCATCTCTTCCTGCGCCATTTCGCGCATTTCAGCATCATCTTCTTCCAGCATTTCTTTGGCAGAATCGAGATCGACCTGCGCTTGCTGATAGGCTTTAAAGCCAGCAACAACGTCTTCTAACTGGGCATATTCTTTCGATAACGCGCGAAACCTGTCTTGATCAGAAATGACGCTAGCATCACCCAGCAAAGCCATGACTTCTTCATTGCGCTCGAGCAAGCCTTCCAGCTTGCGGATAACGGATTCCTTCATTTAACTCGCTAACCTTAGTTTTTATCTAATCCAAGCGCTGATCTTAACTGACCGAGAGTATTCAAATCGCCCTGACGACTCGCTGCCGTGAGGGCCTGTGTCGGTGCGTGGATAAGTTTATTGGTCAGGCGATTGGCTAGTTCAATCAATACCTGCTCAGTGTCTGAACCCTGGGCTAATTTATTCAGGGCGCGTTCCACTAACTCATCTTTTACCGCCATGCTCTGGCTGCGATACTCGCGAATACTGTCGACCGACTCTAAAGAACGGATCCAATCCATAAATAGGAAAGATTGTTCTTCAGTAATTACTTCAGCTTGCTCGGCGGCTTCTTTTCGAGAAGCCATATTCTGTTCAATAATGCTATGCAGGTCGTCGACTGTATACAGAAACGCGTCATCCAAATCGGCGACTTCCGGCTCGATATCCCGGGGAACTGCTATATCAACCAATAACATAGGTTGATGGCGACGCTGCTTTAGCGCTTTTTCGACCATGCCTTTACCTAGTATAGGCAGAGGGCTGGCGGTAGAGGATATCACGATATCGGCTTTTGGGAGATAATCTGGTATCTGTGCCAGTGTAATTGCTGTTGCGCCAAACTCCTCACACATGCCTTGAGCGCGTTCTAACGTCCGGTTTGCCACAACCATTGAAGCCACACCGTTGTCTTTAAGATGCTTAGCAACCAACTCTATGGTTTCACCCGCGCCAATCAACAGCACTTTCGTGGTCGATATCGACGAGAAAATATGTTTCGCCATGCTAACCGCGGCAAATGCCACTGACACTGCGGCGGCGCCGATTTCAGTATCGGTACGGACTTTCTTAGCGACTGAAAAGGTATTTTGAAAGAGTCTGTCTATGGTTAAGGCAACCGTTCCAGCCTCTTTGGCCTTAACGAATGCTTGCTTTACTTGACCGAGAATTTGCGGCTCACCCAAGATCAACGAATCGAGCCCAGAGGCCACACGCATCAAATGCCTGACGGCATCCTGACCGTGATAATTATAGAGACAAGGCGCGACGTCCTTATGATCAAGGCCGTGATATTCTTCAAGCCACGCAATAATGTCGGCCTCATCGCCGTTGTTGCAATACAACTCAGTGCGATTACAGGTCGAGACAATAACGGCTTCACCCGAGCGTGTACGACTGGCCAGACTCTTCATAGCGTCATGAATTTTGTCCGGAGAGAAGGCAACTTTCTCGCGCAGGTCTACCGTGGCTGTTTTATGGTTAATACCGATTGCTACAAGGCTCATCTGACTCTTTCTAGATTCTTGGCGACTCTCTTAATAAGGGCATTCTACTGAATCGGCCCAACTAAAAACAGAATACGCTTAACAAAACCGAATAAAGGTCTAACTTCTTACCTAAATTTTCTATCAATGATAGGTAAGGCTGGATTTGCCCCGAAGGAACAAATCTAAGTGACCGCCGATGGAAATTTTACGTTTGGCATTGGTATTCTTTCCAAGCCCTCGTATCATAAGGACTTTGGTATATCAGTCATAGATGAATAATTTGAAGCGCCTCACAAAAACCATTTTCTCTTGTTTTACCTTAAGCGCCCTACTCTTGCTGGCGGGGTGTGAAACCTTGCCGCCGATGACTGACCTAAGCCCAATCACAGTCACGGATGCGCGCCAAGCAACCGCTTGGGAATTACAGGGTAAACTGGCGATAAAAACACCCGACGATAAGCTCAGCGCGAATATCTACTGGCGCCACAGTGAAGATCGCGACGAACTGACACTCACCACTATGCTGGGTACGACTGTGTTGACGCTTAACTCAACCCCGAACTCGGCCCATTTGCATATCGATGGCAAAGACTTTCGCGACGATAATGCCCAGCGTTTACTCGAGCGAGTCAGCGGTTGGTCCATCCCCTTGGCCGATTTACCTTTGTGGATCACAGGCCAAATTGGCCCCAATGATCAGGTCATCGCACGCGATAGCCAAGGCAAACCTAAACAGCTAACCAATACTCAAACCCCACCACCTTGGCAGGTCGCATTTTTAAGTTGGCAATCCCAGAGCGGCGCCAGTGTGCCCCATCAATTAAAGCTTGAACGTGGTGATTTACAACTCAAACTACAGCTGAATCAATGGCAAGCTCTTGGCAAGCCCGCGATCTTAGTAGGAGAACAACCTTAAGATGCCCACTGCAATTTCCCGCAATTGGCCTGCGCCAGCCAAGCTCAACTTGTTTTTACACATTAATGGCCGCCGCGCCGACGGTTACCACGAACTGCAAACCTTGTTTCAGTTTATCGATTGCTGCGACATGCTCGATTTTAAGGTCACTGAAACCCCTGAACTGATTTTGCACTCCAATATGTCGGGCGTTGTCGCTGACAGCGATAACTTAATTCTGCGAGCCGCAAAATCATTACAGCAAACCACAGGCTTTAAAGGCGGCGCTGAGATCTGGCTAGATAAACGGCTACCCATGGGCGGCGGTTTAGGTGGCGGCTCGTCCGATGCAGCCACCACATTAGTGGCATTGAACACGTTATGGCACACCCAATTATCAACCGAAGAATTGGCAAGAATCGGCCTTAGATTGGGTGCCGATATTCCTGTTTTTATTCATGGTTTCGCCGCTTTTGCCGAAGGTGTGGGCGAACGCTTACAAGCGGTAAATCCGAGTGAGCCTTGGTACTTAGTCATAGCTCCCGATGCGCATGTTTCCACCGCCGACGTATTCCAAGATCCACTTTTACCGCGTGATACCCCGAAACTGGCCATAGATACCTTAATGAGCCAACCTTGGGCAAATGATTGCCAAAAACTCGTCGTTTCTAAATACCCTCAAGTTGCCAAGGCATTAGGCTGGCTGCTAGAATATGCGCCGTCGAGAATGACAGGAACAGGCGCATGCGTGTTCGGGGAATTCACACAACAGCAACAAGCTCTCGCAGCCTTGGCGAAATTACCGTCTGAAATGCAAGGATTTGTTGCACAAGGGATGAATCTTTCGCCGCTCATCACGCGACTCAGTCACCCTTAAACTACTTTCTTCTAGGGTAACCACTTAACGATAACGCCTCGGGTTCCTCCCGTCCCTATATCGTCGTTACTCTAGCCACTAAAATATAAAGCAAACGCCTGAGGTTCATACAGTGCCCGACATCAAGCTCTTTGCTGGGAACGCCACCCCCAGTCTCGCTAAAAAGATAGCCGATCGTCTATTTTGCAAACTCGGAGACGCAGTGGTTGGTCGTTTCAGCGATGGTGAAATCAGTGTCCAAATTAACGAAAATGTACGTGGTGCAGATGTGTTCATCATCCAATCCACTTGCGCGCCGACAAACGACAACCTGATGGAACTCATCGTGATGGTTGACGCGCTGCGCCGTGCATCTGCTGGCCGTATCACAGCAGTTATTCCTTACTTTGGTTATGCTCGTCAAGACCGTCGCGTTCGTAGCGCCCGTGTACCTATTACTGCAAAAGTCGTTGCCGATTTCCTGTCTAGCGTGGGTGTTGACCGCGTTCTGACCTGTGACCTGCACGCTGAGCAAATCCAAGGTTTCTTCGACGTTCCTGTTGATAACGTATTCGGTAGCCCAGTGCTGCTAGAAGATATGTTAGCGAAGAACTTAGATAATCCAGTCGTTGTTTCTCCAGACATCGGTGGTGTTGTTCGCGCTCGCGCAGTAGCAAAACTGTTGGATGATTCTGATTTAGCGATCATTGATAAACGTCGCCCACAAGCGAACGTTGCTCAAGTTATGCACATCATTGGTGATGTTCAAGGTCGTGACTGCATTATCGTTGACGATATGATCGACACAGGCGGCACTCTGTGTAAAGCGGCTGAAGCCTTAAAAGAACATGGTGCGAACCGCGTATTTGCTTACGCAACTCACCCAGTGTTCTCTGGCAAAGCGGCTGAAAATATCGCTAACTCAGTGATTGATGAAGTGATTGTGACTGACACTGTTCCTTTAAGCCCAGAAATGTTAAAAGTGGCTAAAGTGACTCAGTTAACTATGTCTGCGGTACTGGCTGAGGCAATTCGTCGCGTAAGCAACGAAGAGTCTATCTCTGCCATGTTCCGTCACTAATAGTTCTGTCACTCATTATTATAGTCACTGAACTTTCTGACTAATCTGAGTGGTTCCAATGCACAGTGTGCTGTTTTAACGAATCACTAAGCTTGCAGAGCTAATCACTCAGACATAAAAACGCACTCCTCGGAGTGCGTTTTTGTTAGTGTATTTTCTAAGCTAGCTTCTGCTCATTAGATTAGAGTTGGCTTTTAAATATTAGATTTTAAAATTACTGACCGCACGGAATAAGAATTCAGCCTGCGCTTTCAGCTCATCCGATGCCGACGCATTGGCATCTGCCGCATGGGAGGATTCTTCGGCGATATCGCGGATCACCACCACGTTCTTGTTCACTTCGGCCGCCACCATGCTTTGCTCTTCAATCGCCGCGGCAATTTGAGTACTCATGTCCATGATGTTACGCACATCGGTATTAATAAGCTTGAGTAACGCACCAGCGCTAGCAGCCTGCTCCGCACTCTCAACGCCTTGTTTTTGGCTCGATTCCATCAATTGCACAATCGAGCGAGTACGCGTCTGTAAGGTCTGAATAATGTTCGCAATCTCTTGGGTTGACGATTGAGTCCGCATCGCTAAGTTACGCACCTCATCGGCAACCACGGCAAAACCACGGCCCTGCTCACCCGCACGCGCCGCTTCAATCGCCGCATTCAAAGCCAAGAGGTTAGTCTGCTCAGCAATACCGCGGATCACATCTAACACGCTACCGATTGTCTCGCTGTCACGTTCCAGCTCATTAACGACCGCAGCAGAGCTATTGAGCTGCTCAGCAAGTGACTGGATTTTATGAATCGTTTGCTCGACTTCTAATTGGCCACTTTGCGCATTATCGTGGGTCTGGCCCGCTTTTGATGCCGCTAACTCAGTTGTTTTAGCAATTTCGTCAATGGTTGCGCCCATTTCAGTGATCGCCGTTGCAACCATGTCAGTCTCATTGAGCTGTTGACCTACGCCTTCAGAGGCAAGCATGGCATTTTCGGATACGCGCTTACAGGAGGTGTTAATTGTCGCGACCGACTCTATCACTTGCTCAATCAGTTGCTGGAAGCTACTCACCATACTATTGAAATGCAGTGCAATTTCGCCAAGTTCATCTTGCGTTGACGCATCGCATCTCAAGGTCAGATCTTTACTCACTTCGATGCGAGCAATGATCTGCGTGATACGCTCAACCGGCGCGATGATACTGCGGATAATTAGATAGGTGATGAAAGATAGCAGCAACGTGATAAATATGAACACAGCAATACCTACATTAACGCTGCTGCTCTCAGCATCATCAATCGCCTTAAGCGCTAGGTTATGTAAGTCATTCGCGCTGCTTTCAATTTGTAGGTTGGCCGCGACAAGACGCGCCATAGTGCCATCTTTCTCGGTCAAACCGAGTTGCTGCTCTTTATTGGTTAAGCTTTTAAAATCTTTCTGATACTGAGTAATAAGCTCTGCAATTTTATTTTGGGTATCAGCATCTAAGCTCGATGAACGCAGTTTGTCATTAAACTTGCCAATATTGGCATCGAAGGTTTCAACATAACTTAGCTCACGGCGCAGCATAAAATCTTTTTCATTACGTCTCAGTTGCAGCATAGCCACTTCGAGTTCGAGCTGATTGTATTGCTTAAGCAGCGTTTCAACATTGTGCACCGCAGAACGCAGTGTGCCGTACAACCCCGTTTTGGGTGTTAAGCCAATCTCCTGCTGTAGCTGCACCACTTCAGAGAAAGCAACTTGATACTGATTTAAATTCCTGTCGAAACTTTCAAGCGATGCCTTGGACACACCGTATTCTTTAAAGACTCTCTCTAATTCTGGGACAATGCTATCGATTTTCATGTGGCTTTGCTTGTGTAGCTCGGCATATTTTAAATCCTTGCGAGCGAAGAAATCCTTTTCGTTTTTACGCAGAATTAAGACGTCGCGCTCTAACTCAAGCACATTTTGAGCGGCATGGGAGAGCTCAGACTTAACCGAATTTGAATGGAGTTGTAATCCAAACATGGCAACTAATGCCGAAATAGACACAGCTGCGCTGAGTAACAACTTTGAGCGGATAAACATAGAAAGTCCCCGAATAAATAATCTATCTTAAAAAGATAGCTGGAAATTAGGCCTTTAACAGCGTAAGTGTAGCAATACATGAAAAGTTCATATCAAATACTCTAACAATTTGTGGATTTAAGCTCCCATACCGTGAGCACCTCATTATTTTTAGCTTAGTTCATCAAGGTGATATCGACATATTTTGCAAAGTAATGCGTATTAACTTTGTTAAATATACCGTCTCAACGCTGATATAAATATCACCATACCAACTGGTATAAAATGAATAACTTCATCAGCTTAACTGTATATTTTCGGGCGAATTCTACTACAGATTACAAAAATGTTACGCTGGATAATGAATCTTAATAAAATATATTTTTTACAGTTCCAAACCTTTTGCAGCATTCAGTGCGTCAAAATTACAACACTTAATAATTATGGCAGGGAATGACAGTGACGGCAGGGAGACTCCCACTCAATAGCGCAATGTCTGACTTTGAACTGGTCACCTTAGCCAGCCAAGGCAACAGAGCCGCCTTTAAACTGCTGTATCAGAGCCATCACCAACGTATTTATGCCCTATCACTGCGCCTTTGCGGCCATAAAACTATGGCGGAAGAAATTACCCAAGAGTGTTTTATTTTAGTGTGGCAGAAGTTGCCGCAATTTCGAGGTGAGAGTCAGTTTTCGACTTGGTTACACAGCATTTGTGTCAATCAAGCCTTGAGCAGTATTCGTAAACAACAATCATTCTGGGCACGATTTATCCCACTGGAAAATGAGACTGAACCTATGAGTTCAGATGAAAGTTATAGCGGATTAGATAAGTTGATTTTCAAACTGCCGCAGCGGGCACGCATGGTGTTCGTACTCTGCGCCATCGAAGGTTATCAACACGATGAAATCGCTGACTTGCTTGGCATTGCCGTCGGCACTAGCAAGACCCAATACCATAGAGCTAAGCAACTACTACAGGAGATGCTGTAATGACGCTAACGCCGCTTTCCCGTGAACAACAGCTTGAGCAACTGATCAATAGCGCTCCCAAAGCAATGCCGCCCACCCATGATCTGTGGCAAGGCATTGAAAAGCGTATGGACAAACCGCTTATGTCCCAAACACGCCAATCCCAGAACGGCCGACTGTGGGCAATAGCCGCCTCCTTTATCATGCTAGTGGCATTGGGATATAGCCAATTGCCTTATTTCAATCAATTAACCACACAGCAGACAGAGCTTGCCCAAAACTCAGCTATGCCAGAGCAACAAGGGGATGCGGCCTTACAGTTACTGTTAACCCAAATCGCGGCATCGCACCAAGCGCAAGTGGATAACCTAGAGCAGACAACGAATGCGCTAGCTTGGCAAACCAGCAGTTTCAGCGCGCCCGTTGAGCAAGGTTTGGCGGAACTAAGACGCGCGGCAACCCAGATTTACCAAGCTTTACAAGCAAATCCAACCGATAAACAACTTTGGCAACTCTGGCTTTGGGTGCAGCAACGTGAGCTAGACCTATTGCAACAGGGCCAAAAACTACCCATTAGAAACTCGACACAAGGAAACACCCTATGAGTAACCTCAATCTCACTAAAGCCAGTCTATTGGTTTCGACACTCTATTTAGGTTTGATGGGCAATGTGTTCGCAGCGCAAAGTGTTGATAAACAGCTTAATATTAGTAGCGACACCCAACTGCAGATCAAAGTACAGCGCGGCGATGTGACGATTCAAACCTGGGATAAGAGTGAAGTCAGCGTCACAGGTACACTCGATGAATTGAGCGAAGGCTTTGTGTTCGAGCAACAGGGAAACAGCCTCAATATCGAAGACAAAATGCCCCGCCACTACAATGGCAGTAATGACAAAGGCTCGCAGCTCACCATTAAAGTGCCAAAGACAGTAAAACTCAGTGCAGATACTATTTCAGCAAATCTGCAAGTCGCCGAAGCCCAAGGTGAACTCGATTTGAATACCGTCAGTGGCGATATCAAAGCTAACAACCTTAGTGGTAAACCTGAGTTGCACACAGTCTCAGGCGACATCATCACTCAAGCACTCGATGGTAAAGTGAAATTAGAGACAGTATCAGGCACGATTCAAGACACTGACAGTAAAGGGGAAATGAACTATCGCCTCGTAAGTGGTGACTTAAAAAGTCAAACTCAGGCCGAAAAAGTGATGGTTGAACAAGTTTCTGGCGAAGTGAATGCTAACTTTAGCCTCGCTAAGGAAATCCTACTCAGAACCGTCAGCGGTGACTCAAAAGTGTCACTGGCGAAAAACTTCAACAGAGCCAATTTAGAAAGTGTGAGTGGCGATATCATAGTGACTTTTGCCGATATGCCGGATGCCAGCTTTGACTTAGACGGCGGCCCAGGTGGCAAGATCAAAAATACCTTAACCCAAGATGAACCTAAAAAGCAGAAATACGTGCCACGCGCCGAGCTGTCATTCCAAACCGGTTCGGGGACTGCCAGTGTAAAAATGAACACTATCAGCGGTAATTTGGTTTTAAAGAAGCAGTAATCAGTCAGATTTTATCGCACCAATAAAAATGCCGCCACGAGTCAAACTCGGGCGGCATTTCTGTAGATTCCTTGAGTTAAACGGATGCTATTTCTTCGGCGGTCAAATAACGCCATTCACCCAGCGCTAAGGCGGGATCTAATTCAATTTGGCCTACACTTTCACGGTGTAACCCTTGCACGTAGTTGCCCACCGCAGCAAACATACGTTTCACTTGATGGTACTTACCTTCAGTGATGGTGAGTCGCACTAATTGCGGCTCAATAATCTCCAGCAATGCAGGCTTAGTTAAGCCATCTTCACCGCGCAATTCAATACCAGCGGCAAACACTGCAATCAAGCCAGCATCCACAGGTTCGGCGAGTTGCACTAAATAGCGTTTACCGCATTCTTTCTTCGGTGAAGTGATTTTATGCGACCACTGCCCGTCGGTCGTGATCAGCACTAGCCCTGTGGTATCGGCATCTAAACGACCAGCAATGTGCAAGGTTTCAGGCTTTGGCACATCCACTAAGCTCAATACCGATGGATAGGTTTCATCAATCGTTGAACAAATCGTATCGACCGGTTTGTTGAGCATTAAATAACGTACACCCACTAAAGCGATAGGCTCGCCCTCGAGACAAACACGCATACCTTCAGTCACTTTAAAGCCCGAGTCTTTGACGACTATGCCATCGCAAGTGATATCACCGCGATGTAGGGCTTTTTTCGCTAATGAGCGAGTCAGTGGGGTACTCTCACAGATAAATTTGTCTAAACGCACGTTAATACTCAACTTCAATAAAGAAAACTGCCATATTATGAGGCCGACCACTTCAAAGGGCAAAGAATTGCTGCTCAGCACGCGATGTGTTTCTATCTAAGCCCTTACGTATTGACAACAGTCACCCTAAGGAAAGATAACATGACTGAATTCCAAAAGATGATCACAGGCCAAGAATATGACTGCCTTGCCAGCGAACTATTAAGTTTACGCGCTCAACAGCAACGGCTGAATCGACAATTAAATCAAATAATTGACCAAGATACCCCAGAGTACAGCCAACTCTGTCAGCAGCTCATTCCCCATAAATCACCAGCCGCAACGATATCCACGCCGATTTTTATCAGTTATGGCGCCAACCTATCCCTTGCTGACAAAGTGTTTATCAATATGAATGTCACCTTGCAGGATAATGCACCTATTTCTATTGGTGAGCAGACTATGGTCGGCCCCAATGCACAATTTTATACCTCGAGTCACCCACTCGATGCCGAGCTGCGTTGCTCAGGTTTAGAAACAGCTAAAGCAATTAAGGTCGGTAAACGGGTATGGATTGGTGGCGGCGCTATCATAATGCCAGGCGTCACTATTGGTGATGACGCCATCGTAGGCGCTGGCGCCGTAGTTACAAAAAATGTAGCCGCCAAAACCGTGGTCGCAGGTAACCCCGCGAAGCCGATCAGGCAGCTAATTTGATTGCGTGTAATAAAGCGAAAGCTAAGTGCTCGCTTACCTGAAAAGGCTTGCATACGGTAACTTTGCCGCTAATGAGCTTAAGACTGTAACTGGTAACCTTTAGTTACATATGACTCAAGATAAATCCGCGATAAACACTGTAATGACCTTGTTTAGATTCCTAGTAAGGCATTAACATAGTTCATTGCGCCTGAAGCGATCCCATTTTGCAAAAAATAACAGCCCCAATAATGGGCACAATAATAAACTCGAAGGAAACGACATGAGAAAAGTACTCATTGGGGGACTGTGTGCCTCACTTATCGCAGGCCTGACTGCCTGTAATGACAAGCCAGCCGACGTTAAAGTACCTGAAACCGCTAAAACAGCCACCGCAATTGCTGTAACTCAAGTACTGGGTTCTGGTATTGAATTCGCTAATTTTGATAAAGCGGTTCGCCCACAGGACGATTTCTACAAATATGTTAACGGCACTTGGTTGAAAAACACTGAGATCCCAGCCGATCGCACTAGCATTGGCGCTTTCTACGATTTACGTGAAAAATCACGTGACGATGTAAAAGCCATTATCGAAGAAGTGGCAGCAACGCCCAATCTGGCCGTTGGCACAGACGAGCAAAAAGTGGCCGATTTATATCGATCATTTATGGATACTGACACACTCAACAAACTGGGCGTGACACCAATCCAAGGTGAGTTCGATGCCATTAACGCTTTAAAAGATAAGAATGAATTGGTGAAGTACTTCGCCCACAGCCAAATCGCTGGTGCGGGTACACCTATGGCATTTTATATCGATATCGATGCGAAAAACTCTAGCCGTTACGCGACTCATCTCTATCAATATGGCCTAAGCCTGCCAGAAAAAGACTACTACTTTAACGAGTCAGAACGCTTCGTTAATATCCGTAAGGCTTACCTAGCCCACATAGAAAAGATGTTTACTCTTGCGGGTCTTGCTAATCCTAAAGCCAGCGCTGAGTCTATTCTTGCCCTAGAAACGGCCATTGCCTCTAAGCATTGGGATGTGGTTGAAAACCGCGATAGCACGAAAACTTACAATCTATATCAAGTGAAAGATCTGCCAACATTGGCACCGGATATCGATTGGACTGTTTACTTAACAGCGCTGGGTGCGGATAAGCAAACCGACATCATCATTAACCAGCCTAGCTATATCCAAGGTCTGAACGAGGTGTTAAAAACGACCGATTTAGCTACTTGGAAAACCTACATGCAATGGCAAGTGCTGACGCATGCAGCGAACTATTTGAGTGAAGCGCTGGACAACGAAAACTTCGATTTCTTCTCTAAAACCTTAAACGGTCAAGAAGAGCAAGAACCACGTTGGAAACGCGGCGTAGCCTCTGTTAACGGTATGCTGGGTGAAGTTGTCGGCAAAGTGTACGTTAAACGTCACTTTACGCCTGAAGCCAAAGACCGCATGCAAGCACTGGTGGAAAATCTTCGTGGCGCTTACGGCGAGAGCATCAAAGATTTAACCTGGATGAGCGACAGCACTAAAGTGGCTGCGGCAGATAAGTTAGCAAAATTCAACCCGAAAATCGGTTACCCGAACAAGTGGGAAGATTACAGCAAGCTGAGCATTAAAGCTGACGACTTAATCGGTAACGCTATTCGTGCCAGCGAAGTTGAACATGCTAAGTCATTAGCCAAACTGGGCGCGCCAATCGACAAAGACGAATGGCACATGACCCCACAAACGGTTAATGCTTACTACAACCCAACCATGAACGAAATCGTCTTCCCTGCGGCCATTCTGCAACCGCCATTCTTCAATTTGGCGGCTGATGATGCAGTCAACTACGGTGGTATTGGTGCCGTTATCGGTCACGAAATGGGCCATGGTTTCGACGACCAAGGTGCTAAGTTCGATGGCGAAGGCAACATGCGTGACTGGTGGACTGAGCAAGACTTGAAAGAGTTCTCTGCCCGCGGCCAAGCGCTGATTGCACAATACGACGGTTACTTTGTGTTTGACGATTTGCACGTCAACGGTGGTTTAACGCTAGGTGAGAACATTGGTGACTTATCAGGTGTGACTATCGCATACCGCGCCTATAAGAAATCACTCAATGGTCAAGAAGCGCCGGTCATCGATGGCTTAACGGGCGATCAACGTTTCTTCATCGGTTTCACTCAAATTTGGCGCGCGAAAGCCAAAGAAGAAGCGATGCGTAACCGCGTAGCGACCGATCCACACTCACCTGCGGAATTCCGTGCTCTGGGTGCTCTGTCTAACATGCCTGAGTTCTACACCACATATGATGTGAAAGCCGGTGATGCTATGTATATCGCACCAGAAAAACGCGTAAAAATTTGGTAAGCCAGATTTAAATCGCCGCTCGGCTGCATAAGCTGAGCAACAACAATGGCGCTCACTGTCACAGGTGGCGCCATTTTTTTTGGCTAAACTCCTCAATCCTGAGTGATGAATGTGAACCCATGCGCAAGATGAACAAGTCTTAATGATTGATTCAGCTTTAATTAAGCAAAAGAAGCCTATGGTGGATGGGTGACCTGTACAACTCACCCATAAGGAAGTAGGCCGCATGACTAAGTTATTTCGTACCTTTTTTATTTTTCTACTCTTATTATCGAGCCGCGCTGGTGTAGCAAATTCTCTCGACGTCAGTGACACAAAAACAGAACGTGGTAATTACAGTGCAAGACAGGCACAAAGCCACGATCTACAAGGTCTATACGCACTCAGCAGTCAGACCTTTGATGCGCCTCGTCAAACCTCGAATGACTTATCCGTTCTCCATCACCAAGCCTATGATGCTCAGGCTGAGCTGGCTCAGTTGCTTACCCGAATTGGCCATCATTCACAGACGCAAGTGATTATTCCTCGGGTGAAAAGTTATCAAAGAGCTGCCGACAAAGTGGCGACAAAATTTAACGGTGATGCCAGTCAAATCACCGACCTTGCAAGGGCAAGTATCGTGACCGACAGCATTCAAGATCTGATGAAGGCTTATCAAACTTTGAACGAACAGACCCAAGTGGTAAAACAAAAGAACCGCTTTGCTGAACCTAAAGCATCTGGCTATCGCGATCTCAACTTGCTGGTACGTTTACCCCAATCTGGCATGATTGCCGAGGTGCAATTACACTTGCAGGATATCGCCGATATCAAAAGTGGCCCAGAGCACAAGGTATATGAAAAAGTGCAAAGGATTGAAGCCAATGCCCGTAAACAGCAAAGATCACTCAGTGAATTTGAGCTGGCACAGATTGCCCAATTACGCCAAGAATCACACAAGCTGTACCACAAAGCATGGCTTAACTATAAGCGAGTCGATGAAGCCAGTTTATTAAGAGTCTCAGTCGCTTAACCCACAACCGCTTCCACTGTTGCGCTGGTCTCCTGCAAAGGTGCCAGCGCTTTTTTTATATTTTACAGCGCCTGAAAAACCATATTAAAAATCAGCTGAAAAAAAGCACTCTCTCGCATCGAACGTCTTTTTAAGTATATAATCCCGCGCCATAGCCCTATCAGCAGGAAACGCCATGCACGACATCATTGAGCAACTCCAAGAACGCAGTGAAACTGTTCCTGTACCACTCGAATTACCCACATTTGAGCAGCTCGTCGAAGTCGAAGAGCAAATCCTGATTTCATTACCACGGGAGCTAAAAGAATACCTGCTGTATGCCAGTGATGTGATTTACGGCACGATAGAGCCAGTAACCGCATCGGATCCTTACTCACACACTTATCTGCCTGAAGTCACTTGTTATGCTTGGTCTATCGGCATGCCAAGGGACATGATTGCCATTTGTCAGCAGGGCGATGCTTTTTACTGTATCGACCAAGATGGCCAAGTGCATTTCTGGAAAAACGGCGGCTTTACCGATATCTATTGGGAGTCGTTCTGGGAATGGGTTGAAGAAATCTGGCTAAAGATTAAATACTAATTTTACTTTTATTGCATTGAGAACACGATTATGTCTAAAAACATTGGCTTGAATGCCATCGAAATTAGCTACTTACGCCAATCATTGAGCTTAAGTGCGGCTCAAGTTGGCACGCTAACTAACCATAGCGAAGCCGATGTATTAGCCTGGGAAAGTGGCGAACAAGCAGCACCTGAGCTGGCGCAAAAGAAACTGCTTGATATTGATGACATCATTGAGATGCAAGTGCTCAACACCTGCGATGGTATCGAAGAACTATTTAAAAAAGAACCTAAGCGTCATTTAGCTTTTGTGGTGTACCCCACTCAAGCCACTTACACTCAATACAACCCCGAATTTTTAAGTTCATTGCCTTTTACTGAGCTGTACAACACGGCAGCTTGGCGCATCAAGAAAGAGTGCAAACTGGTCCTAGAAGTCGACGTCAGCTTAATCGCACTGGACGTGGAAGCCTATAAAGCCTTCCGTGAACCGACCAAAATGAGCGAAAGCCGTGAAAGCCGTGCTAAATGGGCCGCGACTCAGCTATAAGCGTGTAAATCCAGAAGCTTAGTACTCGCATTAACAGCAAGGGCAGATATCACTATCTGCCCTTTTTATATTCTCATAATGATTTTCAGATAATGGTGGGAATGCACCTGAATCATTCAAGGCTAAAATAATCAGCTACTCTGCCTGATTAACCCTTAGCAGCCACCACAGCATCCATCTTCTGCAAAGCCGATTGACGCGACGGCAGCGCAGACAACCTATCGCGATAAGCGGCGAGTTTGGGCGGAATGGCTTGTTCAAACAATGTACCCCACATTAAGGTATGGGCCAATAAAATATCCGCCACCGAAACGTCATCACCGAGCAAAAAATCACTTTCAGGCAACATGGCTTCGGCCAATGCAGCCGCCTTATCAAACTCCCATACCGCACAAGGCATGATCTGCGGATGACGCTGCTCCTCCGGTAAAGCAAACTTATGCTTACCCAAAGTCCAAAGCGGCTGCTCAAGCTCAGTAATGATGAAGCTCACCCATTGATGGTGCAAACCCGATGCGTTACTCCCTGCGGGTGGCAACAACTTACCCTCGCCATACTTTTCTGCTAGATAAAGGCAAATCGCCGCTGATTCAGATAACACTAACTCATCATCAGTTAGCACAGGCACTTTACCGCAGGGATTTATCGCTAAAAATGCCGCGCTGCGATGCGCACCTTTGGTCATATCCACAAAGGAAAAATCCCAATCAACGCCCAACTCTTCCAACACCCAAGCAACTCGTAATGCGCGACTGCGCGGTGTGCCATATAAAGTGATCATTGCAACGTCCTTTTAGTCCGTTTAATTCGTGTCCTAACGAAGATACACTGAGTTTGCGTTAGTGCAAATCTGCCCATAAAAAACGGCGCTTAATGCGCCGTTTCGATTTCACTACACTTTGATATAAAGCACGTAGGCTTAATATTAGAAGTTCATAGTGAGTTTAGTGTAGATGTAGCGACCCATAGGGTTATGTACTGAAATAACATAGCCGTAAAGGTCGGTATCACCGTCACCGATCGCAAATGGTGGCTCTTCGTCAAATACGTTGTTTACACCCAATGTCAGTTTGAACATTTCATTGAAGCGATAAGTACCTGACATGTCGACTAAGATTTGAGCATCAACCATACGAGACTTGTTGCTTTCGAAGTCGAGGACGCCATCAAAATTGATATCTGGTGTATCTTCAAACTCGCCGATATAACTCAGATTAATGTTGGCGGCAAAGTTATCCATAGTCCAGTTAGTAGTAAGTAACCAGCGATGTTGAGGGAACTTGTACTCACCGGTGTAATCTAGGCCATCTTTTTCGAAACTATGTAAATAACTGTACTCAAGTCCAAATTTCAGATCACCATAGCTATCCAACTCAACGCCATAATGACTCGAAACATCCATCCCTTGCACATCTTGTGAGCTTAGGTTGATAAAGCTTGAATGGATGATACTGATTGGACCTAAAGTCTGACCCACCTGTGGAGCTAAACGCTCACATACAGTGCTGTTTTGATCATTACAATTTGCGGTATAGATATCGCCTAACGGCTGTTTATCGATTTTGTTATCTTGTGTAATGCTATAGATATCAAAACCAACATCGAATTTCTGGCTTGGCGCCCAAATCATACCGACGTTCCAAGTTTCGGATTCCTCAGCATCCAGCTCCGAGTTGCCTTCAAATTCAGTGTTGTAATCTAAAGCTTCACAATCAACACTATCAGCAGCGCAGCGGTAAGTATCAATGAAGAAACTACTTTCACGCGATGGACCAAGACCTATTTGTGCTAAAGAAGGTGCACGGAAACCCGTAGACCAAGAAGCACGCGCCGTTATCTCGTCAGTCACTCCCCATTGGAAGGCAACTTTAGGGTTAGTCGTTGAACCAAAATCACTATAGTGATCATAACGACCAGCAAGTTGTAGCTCGAAGTTATCCGTTACCGGAATAGATAATTCAACATAAGCTGCATATTGCTCACGTGATGCCGCCGCAGAGACTGCTTCAGTACCAAAAATCAATCCACGTTGGAACTGTTCATCGGGCACATCGCTGACATCTTCTTCACGATATTCAGCTCCAGCCGCCATCATAATATCGCGACCAGCAAGGGTAAATGCTTGACCTGAAATGTTAGCTGCATAGGAAGTCATGTTTGACAAACCTTGGCGCACTAAACTAGTGGTAATGTCATCAATGACATCTTGGGAGTTCATGGTGCCACCGAAAGGATTATAGCGACCCGCATCGATTTCACGTTGTAAATAATCGGTTCTGACCCAACCTTGGCTGCGATCCCCCGTTTGAGTGGACTCACTGCGACCTTTTTGCACCGAAGCTTCCCAGTCCCAATCTTTAACTACGCCACGCAAACCTGCGACTAAACGAAGAGTATCAGACTCGATATCCCAACGACGCGCACCCGCATCAACGGTGCGGAAGCGACCAATTTCAATATCTTTCCCCCAAGGGTTATTTGGGTGAGTTCCTGGTACGGTTAAGCCTGCATCCTCATCAAGAGGTGTTGGTGCACCGCCCGCTTCCGACGTGTTGTGCTGGGCAGCTAATTCAAGGAAAGCAGTTAAATCATCATTGAAATGATATTCGAATTGCCCAATAGCTCCCACTCGTTCTGCAGAAGGAATAACAAGGTTATATGGCCCATAATCAAATACACAGCTGCCGCTTGGCGTCGCCCGATCAGGTGGACAGGCTGGATCTATGGTTTTCACCCCATCAACATAAAAATAACCAGGAAAACCACGGGAAGAACGGAAATCCTCACCGCCATAAGGAGTCTGATCTGCACTGCCGAAACGGCCTAAATCAGTCGCAGCTAAGGTACCATTTTTAAAATAATCGAGAATAACGGAGGCACTGCCCTTATCAGACTTCATCCCCCAAACCATGTTCGCCGTAGTTTCATCGTAACCCGTACCTGAAGCATCACCGTAGCCGAGATTGACTTCAATACCCTCAATGTCTTTCTTCAGGATAATGTTGACCACACCGGCAATCGCATCAGAACCATAAATAGCCGATGCACCGTCCTTGAGTATGTCGATACGTTCGATCGCTGAAACAGGGATATTATTGATATCAACGAAAGAATTAGTAATACCTTCAGCAAAAGCACTCGCAGCAACCCGACGACCGTTAATCAACACTAAGGTCGCATCAGGACCTAAACCACGCAAACTGATAGACGCGCCACCGTTGGCAGTTGAATCTTGGCTATTACCACGGGTAGAAAACGCACCAGCACCGTTCGCAGGCATACGTTCGAGCAATTGCTGTAGGTTATCGAATCCCATATTAGCAATATCGTCTTTGCTGATCGATTGGATCGGGGAAGGGCCTTCGATATCTGTACGTTTAATACGAGAACCCGTCACTTCAATACGTTCAACTTTTTCTGCGCCTTTATCGGCAGCATGGGCTATTGTTGGCGCAAATGCTAAAGCAATCGCGATGGCACAAGCACTGGGTAGAATCTGAGGTCTGTTCATACATATCCCTTGTTTTATCTATTTTATTAAAATTATATTAACCATTAGAAAACCATAAATTAACAATACACAAGGTAATGAGTTACAAACCAAAGTCAATGGGATCATAATGAAAGTTAAACTTTTGTTACATGTTGAGACAATATGCTTTCCTTCTGCGAGAATCAAAAAGGTCTAGGCACTAGAAAATTCAACTAACGAGACAAATCGTGGTACTTGAATATCAGAATTTAAGGAAGAAACATGGAAGACAAGATCATTCATCAAGCAGAGTTTGAGTCCAATCTAGGTTTGTATTGGTTGCTTTCAGGGGCCGCCTATTTCAGCCTCAGCATAGTCGGCATTCCCTTGTTATTGCTTTGGTTTCCAATCGGGCTGTGGGGAACTCGCCGCTATATTCGCAATATGAGTGCCGAGCTCACCAGTAATAAGTTGATTGTGCGCCGCGGAATATTAACTCGTACCGAAAACTCTGTACCTTTGGACAAAATTACCGATATGGCATTGATCCAAGGCCCAATTATGCGCCTATTTGGTCTGCATAAACTCACGGTAGAAACCGCTGGGCAATCGGGCGCAGGTGCCTTGATAAGCTTAGTCGGCATAGTTGATGCGCCTCAATTTAGAACCCGCGTATTAGAACAAAAAGAGCGTCTTACTCAGCGCCCACATCCAGCGAGTCCATCTGTACAACCTGATGATGCGTTATTACAAAACGTAGTCGAGATGGCAGCAAGCCTAAAACGAATTGAAGCCTTGCTCAGCCAAAAATTAAATAGATAAATTGAACAAAATGACTTTCAGTTCAATCACTTTCCCTTTAATGTTGAGCCACTCACTTAGCGTTAGCACAGCTTTAGCATGAGCGCAGCCTTAACATAAGGGCTTGTTCGATTCCCCAGATTAATTTTCAACAGGTACTTTTAATAACGACATGACAGAATCCTCGACAACCTCCCCTTCATCCTCTTGGATAACACACCTGACGCTTGGCATTAAAGCTATGGGGCCAGGTGTGCTTATGGCCGCAGCGGCGATTGGCGCATCTCATTTAGTCGCCTCGACTCGAGCGGGCGCCGAATTTGGCTGGCAACTGGCTTGGGTGATTTTAGGGGTAAATTTACTTAAGTATCCTTTCTTTGCCGCTGGCGCACGCTACACCGCCGCCACAGGGGAGAGTTTACTGCACGGTTACCTCAAACAGGGCCGAGGTTATTTGCTGCTATTTACTGGACTGAATGTGATCGCCGCCGTCGCCAGCACTGCGGGTGTTTGCATGCTCACCGCCGCTATGTTGACCCAATTTATTCCGCTTCCCATCGATTGGTTAGCCCTGCTGGTATTGCTGAGTTCATTGGCTTTGCTGATCTTAGGCCATTATCAACTACTCGATAGACTCACTAAGATCATCATGTTCGCCCTAACCCTAACCACCTTAATTGCCGTGACCTTAGCTTGGGATCATGCTCAGCCATTAGCGAGCAATTTTGTTTCTCCCTCACCTTGGCAATGGGCCCATGTGGGATTTCTGGTCGCCATGATGGGCTGGATGCCGGCACCGATTGAAGTGAGCGCTTGGAATTCCCTCTGGTTGCTCGAAAAACAAAAAAGCCAGACGGTCACGAAAGCGCAGGCGCTGCTCGACTTTAACTTAGGCTACATCATCACCGCGATCCTCGCGATCGTGTTTCTGTCCTTGGGCGCCTTAGTGATGCACGGCAGTGGTGAGCACTTTTCCGATTCGGGCGCGCAATTTGCTAATCAATTGATCAACCTTTACAGCCAAGTCATGGGCGGCGAGAGTCGTTATCTTATTGGTGTTGTGGCTTTTCTCTGTATTTTTAGCACCACAGTAACAGTGATCGATGGCTACAGCCGCACTTTAGATATGGGCTGGCAGTTACTCACATCAAAGGCCAGTTCAGACAAACGCCTCACAGGGATCATGCTCGCCATCAGTGCCTTTGGCTTATTGCTGATCCTCTTCTTTAAAGGCGCACTGTTACCGCTGCTTGAGTTTGTGATGATCTTGGCCTTTATGACCACAGTCATTTTTGCTTGGTTAAACTACCGCTTAATGACCAGCAAACAGCTCCCCGAAGCCGATAGGTATGGCACTAAGATGAAGCTACTCTCTTGGTTTGGCCTAAGTTATCTACTGATTTTCGCGGCGCTGTTTATTTATTGGTACAACGTAATTAAAAGTTGATTACTAAGATGGCATGACAGCTATTTATGCCAAAGTCATAAATAGCATTCGCTACGCTGCGTTAAATTCCTGCGAAATTCTGCTTTTGAGGCGGTTTGGGTATATAATACCGCCTCTTAAACCAGACAGCGCAGCCGCGCCAAGAGATGACCATGATTAATAATGATATTTTGCGCCGTTTGCGCTTCGTGTTTGATTTCAACAATGCCAAAATGATTAAAATTTTTGCCAAAGCTGGAAGAGAAGTGCCAACAGAAGAGATCATTGCTCTGCTGCACAAAGAAGAGGAAGAAGGTTACAAAGCCTGTAATGACACCACTTTATGTCAGTTCCTAGACGGCCTTATCATCGAAAAGCGTGGCCTACGTGAAGGTGCAGAAATTCCAGCGCCAGTATCGCGTTTAAACAATAACTTAATCTTCAAAAAGCTCAGAGTGGCACTCGAAATGCGTGAAGAAGACATAGTTGCAGCCTTGGCTCTAGCCGAAGTGCAAATGTCAAAATCAGAACTGAGCGCGCTGTTCCGCAATCCGGATCATAAGAATTTTAAAGAGTGTGGCGATCAAATCCTGCGTAACTTTATTCGCGGCTTATCACTTAAGTATCGCGGTGAATAACGCAACACATCAGTTTTTCATATCAAACGCAGCTTAGGCTGCGTTTTTTTATATCCAATTTAAGCTATACCTAAAGTTGCTTAGGCATAAGCAACAGCATAACAATTCCATCTGAAGTACCTCATAAATCCTGTTTAAAACAGCTGACTTTTTTACTGCTGCAAAAAAAACCACAAATACCTCGTTCCACGGACAACAAAGATCACATTTCATGATAACCTTACGTGACTTACAGCACGTATTGACCACTTAAACAATAACTCAAAAGGTTACCCATGGACGATAATAAACGCCCCCTCTATCTTCCGTTTGCAGGACCTGCCATTCTTGAAGCCCCGCTGATTAACAAGGGCAGTGCATTTTCTGAAGAAGAGCGTATTTTCTTTAACCTCGAAGGCTTAGTTCCCTATGCCATTGAAACGATTGAGGAGCAGGCTTCCCGCGCCTACGATCAATTTAGAAGTTTCAACAACGACTTAGACAAGCATATTTACCTACGTAATATCCAAGACACTAACGAGACCTTATTTTATCGTTTAGTACAAAATAACATCAGCGAGATGATGCCGATCATCTATACGCCGACGGTAGGTTTGGCTTGTGAACGTTTCTCGAAAAACTATCGCCGCAACCGTGGTTTGTTTATCTCTTATCCGAATAAAGATAGGATCGATGACATTCTCAATAACTCGACTCGCCAAAAAGTTAAAATCATCGTTGTTACCGACGGTGAACGTATTTTAGGCCTTGGCGATCAAGGTATTGGCGGCATGGGGATCCCTATCGGTAAGTTATCACTCTACACTAGCTGTGGTGGCATCAGTCCGGCTTATACTCTGCCTATCACTTTAGACGTAGGCACAGATAATCCGCAGTTGTTAGAAGATCCTATGTATATGGGCTGGCGCCATCCGCGCATCGGTGGCGAAGAATACGCCGAGTTTATCGAAGCCTTTATGCAAGCTGTACATGTGCGTTGGCCAGACACTTTGATCCAATTCGAAGACTTTGCCCAAAAGAACGCCATGCCTATCTTAGAGCGTTATAAAGATCGCTATTGCTGCTTTAACGATGATATTCAAGGTACCGCTGCCGTTGCTGTCGGTTCATTGCTGGCCGCTTGTAAAGCTGCAGGTACTGAATTAAATCAACAACGTATTGCCTTCCTTGGTGCGGGTAGCGCGGGTTGCGGTATCGCCGAAGCTATCGTGGCGCAAATGGTGTCCGAAGGGATCAGCGACGAGCAAGCTCGCACTCAAGTGTGCATGGTTGACCGTTGGGGCTTATTGTTAGACAACATGCCTAACCTGTTGCCATTCCAGCAAAAATTGGCGCAGAAATGCACCAATATCCAAAACTGGAGTAATTTCAGCGACAATATTTCGCTATTGGATGTGGTTAACAACACTAAGCCGACCGTGCTGATTGGCGTGTCTGGCGTACCGGGTCTATTCACCGAAGAAATTATTCGCGCTATGCACAGCCATTGTGCCCGCCCGATTATTTTCCCACTGTCTAACCCAACCAGCCGTGTTGAAGCGACACCAAAAGACATTTTGCATTGGACTTCAGGTCAAGCATTAGTCGCCACGGGTAGCCCGTTCGAGCCAGTTGTGGTCGATGGTGAAACCTATGAGATTGCCCAGTGTAACAACAGCTTTATCTTCCCTGGTATTGGCTTAGGTGTTTTAGCCTCAGGTGCCCGACACGTTTCCGATGCCATGTTAATGGCATCAAGCCGCGCACTCGCGGAATGCTCACCACTGGCGATCGACGGTAGCGGCCCATTATTACCGAAACTGGAAGATATCCACGCGGTCAGTAAACACATCGCTTTCGCTGTGGGTAAAGTTGCAGTTGAACAAGGGTTAACGCTACCAATGAGCGATGAAATCTTACAACAGTCAATTGAAGGCAATTTCTGGAGTCCAGAATATCGCCGCTACAAACGCACTTCGTTCTAAGCATAGCGTTGCCGCGACTTGAGTCGTGGCAAAGCAGCTTTAGCTAAGCGTTTGTGCCAACAAAAAGCCCGTCACTGCAAAGTGACGGGCTTTTTGATTTTCAGACTCAGCGCTTATTTCAATAAAAACTAAGGCGCCATCACCTGTTTAAAGCTATTGAGCATAGAGCGATCGGTACGTGCCTTTTTCAATTTACGTAGACTTTCTTTGAGCGACTCATCGGCTAAACGGGTAAAGATACCGTTATATTCTTGCTCTTGGATCTCACCATCGGTATCGGCCTGCTCAGAAATCTCTTGGGCAACACGACTCAACTGCAACCAAGCATTCGCAATATAAAAACCATGGAATGCAGCTTGTTCCATGAGATTACGCGCGCTAGCTGGCAAGGATGCCCAAGCTTGGCTAAATTTGCCCTCTCTGTCTTCCAACAGTTCGGCGCACAGGCTTTGATATGCGGCTAATAATCCGTCAGGTAGTTTTGCCATTGGCAGCACTTTATTCGCGACATTGTAAGAAATCTGCTCGGCAGTTTCACGGTAAACAGCTGATAATTCACTCATAAAAAATCTCGATTAACATTCATTCAAAAAATAAACTTAAAACTGACCACTCACATATAAACCATAAACGCCGTTACCTGCTATCGGTGTGACAGTAATTCCTTCATAGGGCTGAGTAAAATACCAACCCGCTAGTGCGCCAATTGCAGCACCCGCTAACACGTCTTCTAGGTAATGTTGATCGCTCGCCACTCGGGTATAGCCAACATACGATGCAGCGACATAGGCGGGTAAACCATATTGCCAGCCATAACGCTGCTGAATAAACGTCGCCGCCATAAAGCTATCTGAAGTATGACCCGATGGGAACGAATCGTCGCCACTACCGTCGGGTCTGTCTTTGCTCACGCCATATTTTAGGCCTTCAACAATTAATCGACTCGATACTGCCGCCTGAATGAGTTGCCAGCTGCCGTCGTAACCGTCTTCATAGAATAATGTCGTGCCCATTGCCGTTGCGGGGAGCAATAAGTGCAATACATCGCCCGAGGTTTCTAAATCTGAACCAGCCCAACTATTGCTGCTTATCATAAGTAGGGCAGCACAAAGTAATTTTTTCAAGGGTGATTCCTTTTTAGAATAATTTTCAAGGCGAAGTTTATACCTTGATCACTAGCCGAATGCAAAATTGAGATACATCTATATTCAAAATGAACAAACAAGTTATGCTAAGCTCATTATTACCTATTGATTTTAATGCGAACAGGAAACCTTTTTTGCTACGTCCATTCCGATACTTATCATTTACCTTGTTGCTGCTCTTGCTGCCGCTCAGCCTCGCTATGGCAGAAGAAAAGACTCAGGTTGATAAAATATTTGAAAGACTTGAAAGCGGTGAGCCCATGACCCGCGAAGCAATTGACAACGATCTTGCGTTATTGAGCAAACTGATTGCAACCGACGATGTACTACGCAATGAAAAGCTACAGCTACTAAAATGCTGGGATCAAAGTGCCGAAACGGATACAGACATAGCACAGGCAGTTAAGAATACGAGTCAAACACTCACCCTTATTCCACCAACGGCTTCCGCGCATTTCATCACCGACCTCATGCTTTGTCATTCTTGGTTTTTGCAGTTAAATGGTGATGTAGATAGCGCAATGGAAGGCTTTAACCTCAGCGTTAAGCGTGCCTATGAGCATGAGGATCTTAAACTCATTGCCGACTCACGCAGCCTTCGCGGCGCTCTGTATTCCTATATTGGCGATTTTTCTGCGGCATTAGACGATCTGATAACTGCACAAGATCTCTACGAGTCACTGAATTTAACCGGCTGGGCTAACATCAATCTTGCCGATATGGCCACCAGCTTTAGACGTTATGGCGATCCCCAAAGTGCAATCCGTTACTACAATAAACTCAAAGCACTCTATTTAAAGAACAATAACCAAGAGCAGGCAATGTATGTCACCTCAGAAATAGGTCTGGCTTTAGATGAACTGGGTGAACATCAACAAGCTATTGATCATTTCTTGCTCAGCTATCAATACTTTAAGGAACATCAGCTAGAAAAAGTGGCCGCCACTATGGCGACGGACATTGCCTTTAGCTTAATCAAACTCCATCGTCTTAATGAAGCGGAAAAATATTTAACTGAAGCCGCAGCTGTGATTAGCGAAAAAGATTATGCCGCTTATAGCTTTATGAAACTCTTTACGGCCAATATCAAGTTTCAACAAGCACGTTATAAAGAAGCGCTTACTGAACTCGAACAAGGGGAAAAAGCCTTTAGAACTCTGCAAAATGATCGGGGACTCACCCAACTATTACAGCTGAAAAGTGATGTCTATGCGGCGATGGATAATTTACCTGCGGCCTATGGCGCACTGCAGGAATTTGTCGCCCTCACCAAAAAAGTCGATGACAACTCCTTCTCTCATCAAACCACAGAATTAAAAGTGAAGTTTGATACCACTAGGATTGAATCTGAAAATCAACGTTTGATTGAAAACCAAAACCTTAAAGAACAAGAACTCGCGCTACTCGAGAAGAATAAATCATTACAACACATTATTTTATTATTGACGGGCTTTATCCTGACAATAGTGTCGATATTTGCGTATAAACAAGTACAGAGAAATCGCCAACTGCAGGTCATCGCCCTCACCGATTACCTCACCAAACTCCCTAATCGTCGGCATATTTATGCCCAAGCCGCGCAGTATTTTCAGCAAGCCTTAAAACAACAAAACCCTTTTTCGGTGATTATCTTTGATGCGGACCACTTCAAGAAAATTAACGATAACTTCGGCCATGAACTGGGCGATCGCGCCTTACTGACGATCGCAAGCGCAGGTAAAGCCCTAACAGGTAATAAAGATCTTATTGGCCGTATCGGTGGTGAAGAGTTTTTAATTCTCTTACCCAACACGGATGCTGAACGTGCTTGTGAACTTGCCCATCAGTTGCAAGCTCATATTAGCCGCCTAGGCGCAGGGGATTTACCCGCTGAACTCAAATTGACTGTTAGCGCAGGAGTCGCAACCTTAGCGCCGCAGCCCAATAGTGACAACACCTATCAAGACAAAGACTTTGCCAGCCTACTGAAACGTGCCGACGACGCCCTTTATGAGGCTAAAAATGCGGGAAGAAATTGTGTTAAAGCCGCCAAAAATGAGGCTGCGAGTGAGAGTTAAACACTTTTATGCCAAAACACTTGATGCTGTAAGGGCGGTGGCAGAGCACCAAACCATGTCTGATATAAACGACTAAATTCCCCTGAGTCTTTCATTTTCTCAAGCTCTGTTTGCCAACTCGTGACCGTGACCGCCGAGGTCCCTTTAGAAAAGGCTAAGTACAGATTAATCTCAGATACGACATACACTTGGCGTATATCGGCCTCACTTGCGCCAACCTCTTCTAATATCTGCTTAACCGCAAGATCCGCTTGGCACCAGAAACGAATTCGAGAAAACAGTAACTGCTTTGCCGATTGCTGTGGAAAACTCGCCACCAGTAAGTTATCGACACCCGCTTGTTGTAACAGCTGTGCTCCAGCGGATTCTCGATAAACCCCGACAATATCTTTAGATTGCAGTTCAGCAAGTTGCTCGAGCACTATGGGATCTGCCGCCCTCGCATACAAAGCAATTTTGCTGGTTGCAATCGGGCCAATGAAATCGAAATGATCTTCACGCTCGTCATTAATAGACGTCGCAAAAAGTAAGACATTCGCCGAAGTATTGGCAATCGAATACGCCCGTGCCCAAGGTAACACCTCGATTTTCTCGCTCTGTCCCAGCCTCGATTGCAGGGTATTCACTAAGTCCACAGCAAAACCATGGGGAACGCCATCTTGCTCGTAACTCATGGGAGGCCAAGCTTCGGTCACCAATTTCAACTTATCAGGCGCAGCAAAAACAAGATTAGGCATTAGGCCTAACAGACTCATCGCAAGAAAAAATGCCCTAGGAGAAAACGCACTCAGCATACTGATACCAAAAGCGAAACATTAAACCTAATCATAGACTCAATCTCAGCTGCAAATAAACATATTGCCTAAAGAAAATCGCGCCTCATTCATGCTCACTGAGTAAACTCGTCCGCAACAAGTGAAAACTTGCTATCATATTGCCACCTAGCCAAGAGCCTCGCTGCAATGAATCCATGTCGACTTTAGCCAATCCAATCCCTAATCAATCCTATGCCAGCACACTGTCGCGGCTCGCGCTGCAAATAAAAACGTGGGGAAAAGCACTCGGATTTGCGCAGGTTGGCATTTGCGATACAGATTTAACGGCCGAAGAAGCCAAACTCCAAGCATGGCTAGACAAAGGGTTTCATGGCGAAATGGCGTATATGGCCACCCATGGCATGATGCGCGCTCGCCCGCAAGAATTGCATTCGGGCACAGTGCGGGTGATATCCGTACGGATGGATTATTTACCACCCGAAGCTGGCTTTGCTACGAATCTCACCGATCCCAACTTAGGTTATATTTCCCGTTATGCGGGAGGTCGCGACTACCACAAGTTGATCCGCGCTCGGCTTAAAAAGCTGGGGGATCAAATCAGTGCAGAGTTAGTTGCGCTCGGTTTCGATGCCGCCGATTTCCGTCCCTTCGTCGACTCAGCGCCCGTACTCGAGCGCCCATTAGCCGAAAAAGCCGGTATCGGCTGGACAGGTAAACACTCACTCATACTCAACCATGAGGCGGGTAGTTGGTTCTTTTTAGGTGAGCTACTGATCAATTTGCCTCTGCCTGTGGATATTCCAATCCAAGAAGGCTGTAACAGTTGCGTCGCCTGCATCACCTCCTGCCCAACAGGTGCAATCGTAGAACCCTATGTGGTCGATGGCAGACGCTGTATTTCCTATCTCACCATCGAGCTGCAAGGCGCCATTCCTGAAGAATTTAGGCCACTCATGGGCAATCGCATCTATGGCTGCGATGATTGTCAGCTCGTGTGCCCTATCAATCGCCAAGCGCCGCTCACCGCCGAAACCGACTTCCACATTCGCCCTCAGTTAAAACAGCCCGACCTTCTCAGCCTTTTTGCTTGGAGCGAGGCCGAATTTCTAAAGCAAACTGAAGGCAGCGCCATTCGCCGCATTGGCCATAAACGCTGGTTACGTAATATCGCAGTCGCACTGGGTAACGCCCCCGCAAGCCCAAGTATTATTGCCGCACTTAACGCCCGCAATAACAGTGACGATATCGATGAGATAGTGAGTGAACATATCGAGTGGGCGCTCAATGCGCAACAATCGCGCCTTGCCGATATCGCAGCAATTGAACAACAAAAAGCACGCCGCAAGACTGAACGCATGGTGCGTATTATCAAAAAAGGCTTACCACGAGATGCTTAACATCTAACAAGGTTATCAATAGCTTACTACTGATTAATTAGCCTAAACTAAGAATCGTTATTCGCTCCGTACGTCTATTGAACCTTGATATTAAACATGGCCAATAGACTGTGGCGTTTCCCTTATTCGCAGCGAATAAAAGACACCGGAGGCATAAACATCCGGTGTCTTTTTACTGAGTAAGCTCAATAAGTTCAGTTAAGAACTCTCACTCAAGCAGTGATATTAACCAAGGCGGCGACGTAGTTCTCGCGTGGCATCGACCATGTTTTTCAATGCAGGTTCAACTTCATCCCAAGTTCGGGTTTTTAGGCCACAATCTGGGTTGACCCATAATTGACGCACGGGTACTTTCTGCGCCGCTTTCTCGATTAACTGCACCATGGCCTCCACACTTGGGATATTTGGTGAGTGGATGTCATACACACCGGGGCCGATTTCATTTGGATATTCAAAATCTTCAAAGGCGTTGAGTAACTCCATCCGCGAACGCGACGTCTCGATTGTGATCACATCGGCATCCATGGCAGCAATCGCGGCAATCGTGTCGTTAAACTCGCTGTAACACATGTGAGTGTGGATTTGAGTCTCATCAGTCACGCCAGCAGCGCTGAGTTTAAAGGCATTCACCGCCCAATCTAAATAGGTTTGCCACTCACTTTGCTTCAATGGCAAACCTTCACGAAAGGCGGGCTCATCGATTTGAATAATGCCAATCCCCGCATTTTGTAAATCGACCACTTCATCACGAATCGCCAGCGCCAGTTGTGTCGCAATCGCATCGCGGCTGATATCTTCACGGGCGAATGACCAATGCAGAATTGTCACAGGCCCCGTCAACATGCCTTTTACGGGCTTGTCGGTAAGACTCTGGGCAAACTCAGCCCACTCGACTGTCATAGCTTTTGGACGACTCACATCGCCGTAAATCAAGGGTGGCTTAACACAACGTGAGCCATAACTTTGTACCCAGCCATTTTTACTAAAACCAACGCCAGCTAACTGCTCGCCAAAGTATTCCACCATGTCGTTACGTTCGGCTTCACCGTGCACGAGTACGTCGATACCCAGTTTTAGTTGGCGTTCGATAGTATCGCGGGTCACTTGCTGTAACTGCTCAGTATACTGAGCATCACTTATCTCGCCCTTACGCCAGCGGCTGCGTAATCCTCGAATAGCGGGTGTTTGCGGGAACGAACCTATGGTCGTAGTGGGTAACAGGGGTAAACGGTATTTTTGCTGCTGCACGCTTTGGCGTACGCTGAAATCACTGACACGCTCGTAATCCGCAGTGGTTAATGCCGCAACACGCTCAATCACTTGCTTATCCGCAGCCTGTGCTTTGGCTTGACGACGAGCGATACAAAAAGCACTGATTTTTTGTGCTTCATCCGAATTAGGCGCCAACAATAATTGGCGAATTTTGCTCAATTCCAACAGTTTCTGCTTAGCAAAGGCTAACTGTTTACGCAGCACAGGTAATAGTTTGACTTCAACATCTAAATCGACTGGGCTGTGCAGCAATGAACATGATGTGCCAATCCACAGACGATCGCCTAAATCACGCGCCACTGCGCCAATACGCTCGGCAATCAAATCGATTTCTGCCGCCCACACGTTACGGCCATTAACCACGCCCACCGACAAAATTTGCTCACTGCGCAACGCATTTGCAAACACAACCAGTTGTTCTGGCGCCGTAACTAAATCCAAGTGCAAACCAGCAACAGGCAAGGCAGATACGAGGGCTTGATGATGCGCAATACCGCCATAATAACTCGCTAAGAGAACCTTAACGTTAGCAGTGCTTAATGCTTGATAAGTCTTAGTCATCGCCGCTTGCCAATGCAGGTCTAATTCTAATGCCAGCACAGGCTCATCTAACTGTACCCATTCCACACCTTGGGCGGCGAAACGCGCCAGAATATCAGCATAAGCCGTTAATAAATTCGGTAATAAACTTAACTTATCGAACTCTTGGCCGACGGTTTTAGCAAGGTATAAGTAACTGACTGGACCGAGTAGAACAGGTTTGGCTTTATAGCCTAGCGCTTGCGCTTCGCTGACTTCATCAAAAAACTGCTCGTAAGCAATCGAAAACTCTTGGTTTTGCGTCAGCTCTGGCACCAAATAATGATAATTAGTATTGAAATACTTGGTCATTTCAGAGGCTGGCGCATCTTGGCCTGTCGGCGCTCTGCCGCGGGCAACACGGAATAAGGTATCGAGATCGATAGCGCCTTCGCCGCGGTGGCGATCAGGGATGGCATTCAAGGTCGCACTCAGGGTTAATACTTGATCGTAAAAGGCAAAATCCCCCACGGGTACTTGCTCGATGCCCGCTGCGGTTTGCCACTGCCAATGGGTACGGCGCAGTTCACTCGCTACTTCACATAATTCGGCTTGAGTACTCTCACCACGCCAGTATTTTTCTAAAGCAAATTTCAATTCACGTCGACGCCCGATACGGGGAAACCCAAGACTATTTAATTGCATACCCTATCTTCCTTTATTTGAGATAAGCCAAATTCGGCACTTGCACCCACCAGATTGTGTTCTCTTGGCACTTTTCAGTATTTCCGCCTTGATAAATAACAATGGGCGTCTGGACGTCTAGAAGTTTATTGTGTTAGTCTCTATTCCAGCAACCGAATTGATTTCAAGCACAACATGAGCGAATTTCACCTGGAGTGAACATGATCGAACTAAGACATCTGCGAACCTTAATGGCCCTGAAGGAAAGTGGCAGTTTGGCGGGCGCAGCCAAAAAACGTTTTGTCACTCAATCCGCCCTCTCCCACCAAATAAAGGAGTTGGAGCAAAGGATTAACTCGCCTATTTTTGTGCGTAAAAGTAAGCCGCTGTCATTCACCCAAGAAGGTGCGCGTCTGCTTCATCTCGCGGAAGAAATTTTGCCTAAGGTGCTAGAAACCGAGACAGATCTTAAGAATGGCCTTGAAACCGAAACCAATCAGTTACGTGTCGGCATTGAGTGTCACAGCTGTTTTCGCTGGTTAATGCCTGTGATGGAGCAATTTAGACAAGAACATCCCCAAGCCGAGTTAGACTTGTCGAGCCGTCACTTGTTCGACTCGCTCAATGCCTTGGAAATGGGTGAACTGGATATAGTGCTGACCTCAGATCCTGTACCTGGGCATTCACTCGCTTATCAGCATTTGTTTGATTTTGAAGTGAAGTTAGTGGTTGCTAAAGATCATCCTCTAGCAAAAGAAGCCTATGTCACCCCTAAGCAATTAGCACACTTGCCTATTATCAGTTATCCCGTACCACTAACGCGTTTAGACATCTATCGCCACTTTTTAGAACCCGCAGGCATAGAAGCGGGCGAGCAAAAAACCTGTGATTTAACCATGATGTTATTGCAACGCATCGCCTGCAAAGATGGTATCGCTGCCCTGCCGAACTGGTCGATAAATGAAGGACATGGCCTAAGCCTCACCACGGTGAAGCTAGGGCAAGAAGGCTTGAAACGCCCTCTGTTTGGCGCCTATCGCCGCCATAGCGCCAACTCAGCCTTGATCCAAAATTGGTTACAACTGGTGGCGAGTGAAGGTTTATCCCGCCAGCAGAAGACAAATTAACACAGGTGAAACCTAAAAAAAAAGCCTGCTGATGCAGGCTTTCTTATTGAATTGTATGATTATTTCATAGGATCAAGCAGCTGTTTAGCGAATCTCAAAATTACAGCGGATTCATCAACAATCCACGCATAGACAAGACACGGCGCAGTATCAACCCTGATGAATTAGGATTACGGGTCTGACGCAAATTATGGGCGATCATAAATTCTTGACGCAGATCCTGATCGAGATCTAACGCCTCGAACGCTTCGATGGTTAAGGTCTGTTGTTGATTATCAATCAATGACTTAATCACACTTAAAGGAAATGACTGTTCGGCATTAGCATTTAAATAGGCAAAGGCCGTAAGTGCGATAATTTGCCCGAACACACTGAACAGAGCTAAGGTTTGTACTTCGTCAGCATCAACCTCCACACCTTCCATCTCCGCTAAACTATCCACCGCATCAGTTGCAATATCTTCAGTCAGCTTCCAATAACCTTGGACCAACTTTTTATAGGGCTGTGGTAGTTCATCGAGGCGTTCTTTTAAATAGAACGTAAAGGCGTAGCGATAAATATTAACTTGACCTAAGCGGACCAAAGCTTCTTTCAAAGAGCGCGTCTTAGGGTTAATCACCCCAGATGCCTGTGCGGAATTACTGCGCATTAACATGTGCGCCGCTAATGCGGGATCGCTCGAGATAATGTCGATCACGTTACGAATGTCGCCTTCAGCGAGGATCGCTTTTTTGAGTGGAATTAAAATCCCTCGGCGGCCAATCACTTGCTCTTCATTCGCTATGATAGCTCTAACTTGAGTAAAAACCTGTTGCTCAAGATCTGTCATAAGACACTTTGCACCTGTTTATTAGCAATAAGATGATTCGGTTACTCTTCACATCATACCCAAAATTTAAAGAATTTCAGTACTAAGTCGCACAATAGCCTAACGAAAAGAATAAAAAATGACTACCTTATATGTAACATCAAATGGTGAAGCAAATAAGGTGCTGGAGGTGGAGATATAATCCCATGTTTTAAAACAATTTTAACATTTCCATTCTTCAAGTCGTCACGAGCCTGTCCGTCTAATAATTTATCTCTATTTCTACAACGAGGGTAAGCGACACCCATTCGCATTTCATTGCAATATGCCTCTCACTTACAATGACCAATTCAACATCAGTGTTGAAGCATAGCATTCCCGCTACATAGTCGACTTTTAGCTCATTACTACTCATCACTCTAGTGCCACAGTTTTCAGCAACAATTGTTCTGTAATGAGCATCATTTAGTATCATGGTCATGAGAATCTTGCCAATATAAGATGACTCAATCAAAGGATACAATTGAGCCTCAAACTGATATCAAAGTGGAAATGTCTTTATTTGGAATTGGCAAACAAACAATCCATTTGAAAAGAAAAATCAACTTAAGTATCATGGTCAAAACGTAGAGTTTTTTGCTCAAAGCACGGAAATAGTAAGCAGTTTTGACTGTTTCAGATAAAATATCGGAGAGAAACGTGAGATACAGTAAATTTACCATTGCTTTGTTGTGCTTGTGTGCAAGTAACTCGTACGCCTTAGAGTTGATAACAGCAACTGAAAACCAAACAGTAAACCAAATCGAACAAAAGTTTGATATTGATAACTTGTTAATATCTATAAATGATCGTTTATCTAATCATAAGAAAAGTGAATATGATTATGAATCACTATTAAAAAACATCAAAAACGAGAAAGAGAATTATAACAAGGCAATATTGGCATTACCCAATGCTATTTTAACAGAAAGTGACCCGAGCAATTACTTCAAAGGAATCGAAACCTTAGTAAAAAACATTGATTCACTTGAAAAGAAATCAGTCGATGACGAAGTTAAAAATAAAGAAAACTATCAAGACATATTAAAACAATACGAAGTTGTTAACAGTCAACGCACCCAAAGAAGCGCACAGCTTTTTGCATTAAAAAAAGAAATTGTTAATCGTATTGTTGCTGAGTTATCTAGTGTTGATAGTATTAAGTCAGTTGACCTAGAAAGCTCCATGACCTGTTCTAAATTTCAATCTATAAATGATTGTTTAAAAAATACCGAAAAGTATACAGTTAAAAACACGATTAATTCAGATCCATTCCTTAGTGATAAAAGTGTACTGCTATCATACAAGGTTATTGATGCTAGTATGAATATGAATGGTGAACTGCATTACAGAGTTAATATGACGTTTAAACCGTCATATAACAACAAAATAGAATCATTACTCAATGAAAAACTGGGCCTGAAGTCCACAGTCATTACCCTTACGAGTAACGTTGATGCAGACTGGTATATCGATGGTGCGAAGGTTGGTACTGGTAAGAAAATTTACCCCGAAGTTACCTTAGGTAAGCATGGCATTGTTGCTTCATACAAAACCATGAAAAAATCAACCATTGAAACAGTAGAAACCAATGCAATTTTTAACTATAGATTTGGCAAGGTAGAAGATAAATCCGCTACTGATAATGAAGAAATTAAGAGCATAGCGAATAAGTCGACTGCTGATGAGACTAAGCCTAAACAGACTAAGCCTAAATTAACTATGTATGCAAATAAAGAAGACAGTACATCGAAAGAAATTAATAGCAAAAATGAGACGACTGTCGATAACAGCGATAAAAATAGTTATGAATATTATCTTGGTATTAAACCGCTAAATAAAGAAGAACAAGATAAACAATTTAAGAGTAAATAATTGCAAAAAAAGCAGCCTTTATATTGATTTAAAGGCTGCTAAATTCGCTCATTTAGTCAGATATTAAAAACGATAACCAAGGGTTAAACGAATATCGCGACCACGGCCTGAGTAATAACCATTATATATTCCACCACCATAATAGCCTGCGCTAACATAGTCTTTATCAAATAGGTTATCGATACGCAGACTGGCAAGCCAAGCATCACGGTTGTAGTTCAAGGCTAAATTACCAAGCACATAACTGGCCAGCTTATCGCCTTCGTTACCGTTATCGCCTTCAATAAAACGATCACCCGTGTAGATAGCTTCGGCAAAGACTTGGAAATGCTCAGCAAAATCCATGCTGACATAACCACGCCCCGTGTGTTTTGCCACCCAAGACAGCTCCTTGCCATCATTGATACCGTCAGTAAATTCAGCATCGATATAGTTATACTCTAACCCGAGTTGCATTGCTTGAGTCACCTGCCAATCCCAATCGGCACTCGCGCCATAACGACGAGAAGCGTCGGCATTAACGTTCGCACCTTGGAAACTGCCAAGTTCAGGTTTTTCCGCACTTGGGTCGAAGACAATTTCATCTTCCAAATCGAGACGGTATAGGCTTACTCGTAAAGTTTGGCTCGCAAGAGTCCAATCCCAACCCGCTTCGTAGGAGCGGCCCGTCTGCGGCTTTAAGCCAAACACATTTTTAGAGGTATAAGCTTGCTCATCCACTTTCGCAAAACGGAAGTTTTCATCGCCACGTAGATAGAATCTGTGCTCTGTACTAGGACGGTAGTTCAGGCCAAACTCGAATGCTGTCGCATCTTCATCTAAATCCATGCCATTAGGATAGACATTACCATCGACTAACTCGTCGGTCACCCGCGCATAACGACCACCCACAACATAACTTAGGGTATGGCTTAATGGCACAGTGGCTTGTAGATAGGCGCTTTGCATTTGTTGTACATTACTCCGCGCCATAGTGTCAAAATCGGCCTTACCACGGCTGATGTCTAAACCTGTGACTAGATTTAGCTCACCTTGACGGGTACTGTAGTTCGCTAACGCTTTAGGGCTAAACATCAACAGTGAGCGCGTGTTATGGCTGTTCGCCCCCCAATTAAAAGAAGACACTAAGGTATCGCTATAATCTAAATCCGCTGCTAAAGCCCAATTTTGATTAAGCTGATGCTGATAACCCGTGCGCGCCGCAGTGGTCATCTCATGGACATATTCGCTGCTCTTGAAAGATTGGCGTGGGTCTTTATTGAACTGTTCTTCTGTCAATGAGCCAGGATTTTCACGGTCATCGTCGTAATAGCTGGTTTCAATAAAGAACGAATCTGTGGCCGTTTTATATTGAATGCGACCTAAAATCGACCCTGTTTCATTGGCATTATGCTTGCGGTAGTTGTCACCTTGGTTATAGCTACCAGTGAAAAAGTAACGCCAATCCTTGTTGATCGCGCCAGACACATCACCGCGACCTTCATAGGTATCAAAGCTGCCGCCGGATAACTGCACGCTACCACCAGTATTTTCAGGGGATTTAGTGACAATATTGATCACGCCGCCTACCGCTTGGTCGCCATAAAGCACACCCGCACTACCCGATAAAATTTCGATGCGCTCGACTTGGTTAAGCGGAATGGCATTAAGACTAGGAGCAGCGATATCGATATTATTGAGGCGACGACCATCAAGTAAAATCAGCGTGTTATTAACGGCAGTGCTGGCGCTAAAGCCACGCATCGCAAAACTAGTACCGATGTTATTATCCGAAATTTGAATACCGCTTTGACCGCGTAAAACCTCAGTCACGCTAGTGGCACCGCTCATTTCAATCGCCGCAGCGTCAATCACATTCACATTCGCGGCAATATTTAACGGGGTATTGTCAGAGCGGCCGATCACGACAAGATGCTCGTCGACTTTCGCTGTGCTGGTATCGTCTGCCGCCATAGCGGGCGCGATAACGGAAAAACTGCAAAGGCTACCGATCAGCAGCGCGATTTTTGTTGGATTTGTTCCCATTTTACCTTTAACTCCTGCAAGGAAAACGGGGCATTAGCGCCACGATACTGTTCATTCAGTAAAAGATACTGACAGTGACTATCGCATTTTGAGATCTGCCCACCGAAATCTCAAAAACACCTTTAGGGCCGGTCTCCGGACTTAGGCTATGTTAATCCGTAAAAATAGAATTAACGCGAGACTGACCTTTAACATTCTGACTATCGGGTTCTGTCTTGAACACACCAATCAAACGCGGTCTTCTCTCACCTTTTACCGTTGCGGGGGCAGTGCCAGAATTTCACTGGCTTCCCGATTATCTCGCGGCTTTCGCACGCAAGCACCTCAGAAGGTTGACTAAAAATTTGATTCATAGGGCACAGCCATCAATAAAACAGCGATACTCCCTTAAGGCTCAGCACATTATAGAGCCTGAGCGCGCGCATTATAGACGTCTATACGGATGAAAGTCCATCAAACTCAAGCGAACATCTACAGTCTACTTCAAGGAGAATGGGACTAAAGCGGAGATAAAATCTTGGCTATTATCTGCCTGCAGTGGTGGTTTATCGGCAGAAAAAACGGCACCTCGCATCGACTTATGCAGTAGATACAAATCTTTATTGCCACTGACAACCGTATAGTAGCCAATTTCCCCTTGAGGAATCGAAGCATAGGCTTTGGGATTCACTTGCGTGGCATTGTGGATATTGGGCATGGCTGTACAGCCTAAAATAGCTTTAAATCCCTCGTGTCCATCAACTTCAGTGTCGCCGAGCTTCTGGTACACCACTTCGCCGTCACAGGTCGATTTATAGGTCTGGGCCATCGCATCTAAAAAACGCTCAGGGCTAATACTCTCGGCCATATCCTTAAAGCCCTGCACGCAAAATAGTGCACTCCACTGGGTTAATGCTTCCTGCTCAGGCACATATTCTGCCATAAACATGCCTGCTTGCTCCTCATGATAAGCCTGCTTCCAGCCCGCAGGCAGATTGAACCCTAATTGCTGACCAAATACCGGCAATACATGGGTATGAGCAGCGCCGCTTTCGCTCCGAGCTAAATCTAATGTGGCTTGAACTGGCTCTGAGCCAATTAAGCTGCAGAGTAATAACACACTGGCACCTTGAAACAATCCAATAGGTGAACACAATGCTAATTTCATACTTATCATCCTTGTATCGCACTTATAATTAATACGACATCATGAAATTGAACAGAAAACACCCAGCATTCTAACGAAGAACCTTCGCTGAAAACAGTCAAAAAGTTATATTAACTGCCACTTTAAAAGAAATAATCACTATCACGACTTGAATAACAGGGAAATATCCCGTTTATCAGCACAATAGCGGCAAAGAGGTTAGTGCTATTCACTAAACAACCACATTTTCACTTCAGGTTTAGGCCTTTCCTGACTCAGAATCACCTGTCGTTGCTCTGGCGTTTCGCATTGTGCAACAGGGGTAAAATCCAGCGGCTTTATCACCAACGAATCGGCAGGCGGTAGCGGAGATTTAGCGAACATCTCGTTATTCATCGACCAAGAGACCCATTCCCCCTTTTCACTGATCCCGACATACCCCTCACCCGCCCTCGCTAACCAAGTTAATCGTGGAATACGCGCTATGAGCTTCTCAACATTGTCTAGGTTAGCCCTATAACCTACTGGCACGACTTTGCCGTCAGGACGGGTAAATACAAATGATGCCGAACCTGGGGTGATCTTGCTTCCATCCTGCCAATACCGATTGAGGATATCTTGAGCATAGTGAAAACCATATAGATAGGCGTAGTCACTATCATCGACCAGGATTTGCGGTACGGCATTGTCACGCAGCAACAAAAATCCCGTGCCAACACTGACAATACTGTTCACGCCTTTAATATCCGTTTGTTTAAGCCAATCGATACCACAGTTCGTTTCATTGCCCCAAAAGTGCGCCTCACCCGTTGGACTTAAGATTGCAAAAGCACAGCTATTTGACGTAATACTCGCGACATCCAGTAGCGCACTGCGAATAGAATAAACATCACTACTCTGCCCCCAAGTTACGACGCTGCCATCCTTTTTTAGAGCTGCATAAGTTCCTTGGGTATATTCAACACTCACAACATCCATTAACTGTGGCAGCAGCTTTTTCATATTGGTTGACCGTTCAACTTGCCCCCAAATCACAGTGCTTCCGTCTTTTTTAAGAGCAGTAAAACTTCGTCCTTCAGCAAAAATATCCACGACATCAAACAGTTTATCCTGCACATGTTGGCTATTGCCGCCTTCGGCCCCATAACCCCAAGTGTGCACTTTTCCACTAGCATCGAGTGCGGCTACCGCCTCACGATTAGCATAGAGTTTAGTGATGTTTGTCATTCGACTTTGCAGGGCTTTGTCGAGGCTCAGTTTCCCTGCACGTCCCCAGTACACCACAGTGCCATCTTCACGTAGTGCGGCAAAACCTTCCTTTATAGGCACGACTTGTTTGACGTGTTTAAGCTCCGCAGCAACTTCACGACTATCGCCGCCGCTAAAACTATTTCCCCAAGTGATCACATCGCCATTTTGGGTGATGGCAGCCACTGCCATATCATTTGCTACAACGGTATTTACCGCGGGTAAATCACAGGGAATATGGCGATACTGCGGACTCGGTTTTTCCTTAAATTGGATGAGTTTACCATTATCGAACTGCAGCAATGACTCGTTATTGCTTTCAATAATGGCCATAGGTTGAGGATCGCTACAGCCAGAGATCTGCATGGCAACCATGCCCGCGAGTAAAGCCATGGGCCAAGTGATTCGATGAGTGAGCATTACTTATTTCCTTGTATTTGCTTGGATATGTCATTCAATATTGTGCAGCGGACAGAGCGAGAATGGATTAACCTAGCATCGCCTAGTGTCAAAAATGGGCAGAATTCTAGCAGCTTGTTGATAAAAAGACGAAAACGCTCACAGTTTGCTCTGCAAGTATCCTCCACAGGCTAGCGCCTAACTTATGGCATGCTATTCTAAGTATCCAGTACCGCTGTTTAAAGGAGTAACAGTATGACTCGTCACATTATTCTTGATTGCGATCCCGGCCATGACGATGCTATCGCGCTGATCTTAGCCTTAGCTCACCCAGACCTCGTTCCCCTTGCCGTCACGACTAGCGCTGGCAATCAAACCCCAGATAAAACCCTCAACAACGCCCTGCGGATCTTAACCCTGTTAAACCGTGGTGATATCCCAGTCGCGGGCGGTGCCACTAAGCCGCTAACACGTGAACTGATTATCGCCGACAATGTTCACGGCGAGACTGGCCTCGATGGCCCCGCATTGCCCGAACCGAGCTTCAGCCCACAAGCCATAACGGCCGTTGAACTGATGGCGCAACAAATCCGCCAAAGCACACAGCCAGTGACTTTAGTGCCCACGGGGCCGCTGACTAACATTGCCCTTTTACTGGCGAGTCATAGCGAGCTGCGCCCTAAAATCGAGCGCATTGTGCTGATGGGCGGCGCCGCGGGTGTCGGTAATTGGACGCCTGCCGCCGAGTTTAATATTTTTGTCGATCCCGAAGCCGCAGATATCGTCTTTAAGTCAGGTATTCCCATCACTATGTGCGGGCTCGATGTGACCCATCAAGCGCAAATCATGGATGAAGATATAGAACGGATTCGCGCCATCCCAAATCCAATTGCTCAGTGCGTCGCCGAGTTATTAGATTTCTTTATGATTTACCACAGAGATCCTAAATGGGGCTTCATTGGCGCGCCATTGCACGACCCCTGTACTATCGCTTGGTTGCTCAAACCTGAGCTGTTTGAGGCACAAGATTGCTGGGTCGGGATTGAAACCCAAAGCGAGTTGACCTTAGGCATGACAGTGGTTGATCGCTATCAACTCACAGGCAAAACCGCCAATGCGACTGTGCTATTTGGGCTCGACAGACTCGGTTTTGTCGATTTACTGGTAGACAGTTTACGTGTCTATGATCCAACTTATCTCAATCGCAGATGAAAATAACAGTGAGTTTTCTATGAGCCAGATACTCGTTATCGGCAGTGCTAATGCCGATCATGTGATGAAATTTGAGTACCTGCCCGCAGCAGGGCAAACCTTAATGAGCCGAGATTATCGACTCGAACAGGGAGGTAAAGGAGCCAACCAAGCAGTCGCCTGCGCGCGTTTAGCTAAATCAGGCACCCGCACTGACTTTATCTGCCACCTCGGCCAAGACAGTATCGGCGATGATATGCGTCAAAGCTGGATTAAAGATGGCATCAGTACAGAAGGTATTAGCCAGATAGCGGAGCAGAGTACAGGCACAGCGATGATTTTTATCGGTGACAACGGTGAAAACACCATAGGTGTTGCTGCGGGAGCCAACGCCACTCTTTCACCCGATGATTTAGAAAATCACTATGCTCTGTTTTCCCGTGCTCAATTCCTTTTAATTCAACTAGAAACGCCTGCTGCCACAGTGGCAAAGGCATTACAAATGGCAAAAACCTTTGGCGTAACTACGGTATTAAATCCCGCCCCAGCGACCGCCCTTGGCCACGATGTACTCAAATGGGTTGATGTGATTACGCCTAATGAGACTGAAGCAGAAGCTTTAACTGGCGTTGAAATTAACCATCTCGATGATGCTCAAATGGCTGCGCAGCTTCTGCACCAGCAAGGTGTAGGAATTGTAGTGATTACTTTAGGCAGTCGCGGCGCATATATCAGCAGCCCAGGTTTTACCGGGCTAGTGCCCGCACTTGAAGTGCAAGCCATAGACACAGTCGCTGCAGGGGATACCTTCAACGGCGCCCTAGTCGTCGGCTTGAGCGAAGGTATGTCAATTGCTGCCGCCGTGGGATTTGCCAATGCGGCCAGTGCCATTACTGTCACTCGCCCAGGTGCACAACGTGCTATTCCCTATCGACAGGAGCTTTCGTACTAAAAACGTAAGAAGTTCTGAAGTAGACGCCCTGCGTTAGAACCTACAAATTATCATTTATAAATCAAACATATAAATAATAACTTCTGAGTACTTAGTTCACTCCAACTAAGTACTCACCTATGTTTACCGCTAACAATTTTGCCGCCAATAACGATGCAAGCTTTCAAACGAAAGTTGCATATACATAATTTACACGCTGATTTCATTCCCATTTAATGAAGATTGCTTATTCTGGTAGGCGCATGTCCGAGTCAAAAGGACTCGGCTACCCTTGTTCAACTAAGGAAGTACCAGATGAAAGCAAAAAGCACAGCTTTACGTAACGTGACCAGCACTAGCCTAATCGGCCTCGGATTATTATTCGCTAGCCAAGCGAGTGCCAACGAATGTGAACTGAAAATTGCCGCCACTGATGCAATGCAATTTGACACTAAAGAGCTGTCTGTACCTGCAAGCTGTAAAGAAGTGACCTTAACCTTAACCCACTCAGGCACGTTGCCAAAAGCAGCTATGGGCCACAACTGGGTATTAACTAAGGCAGCCGATATGTCAGCCGTAGCGACCGAAGGTATGAGTGCCGGTCCTGATGCAGCCTATGTCAAAGCAGGTGATACTCGCGTTATCGCTCACACGCCATTAGTGGGCGGCGGCGAATCAACGTCTATCACCTTTAGCACTGCTGGCATGAGCGCTACTGAAGCCTACCAATTCTTCTGTAGCTTCCCAGGCCACTGGGCGATTATGCAAGGTAGTTTCAAGCTAAAAGCTTAAGGTGAATGGCTTAGCCTAACGTTAAGTGATAAAAACAAAAAAGCGGATCTTAGGATCCGCTTTTACATTCCAGCCATTGCATTTAGCCGCAATAATTCATCATGGTCTTGGTTGGATGACTAATGGCGCAAAGCTCGTCATCGCATTACCGTTAGCCCCGTTCAAGTTAGGATATTCAACCCCTTCCTGCAAGGTGTAATACACGTCAACAAAGTCATCGTCATTAGTGAACCAAGCATCCGGCATCACACTTAAAATACCATTGGTGATTTGCGGGATCAGCGCATAACCCTGAGCTTCAGGATCGGGGATCGACTTTAAGATCTGCTCCGCCGCTTCCAACAACTTAGTGGCCAACACTTTATAGTTAGTGCCATCGTCATGCTCCATTAGGATCATGTCCGCAGCCGCCCAACGATAACGCTCCCAATGGATGATGATTTGATTCGGATAATAGGTCGTATCCGCATAATCTAAATAGGGCATTTCGACGATATCGAGCACAGGTTCTTCACGGCTCGGGTCAACCCCAGTCACTATGCCGTAAATCTCGGCTCGACCAGAAATCCACGGCTCATGGTCATCCTTCAAGGATATTTGTTTGATCACTGTGGTTGAAATAGGCTTGTCTGCCACCGCCTGTGTTTGCGCACGGCTCAGTAGCACGCCATCTTTTTTCGCCGATTGTGCTTCGGCAAATGTCGCCCGCATCACCTCTAAGCCAGCCAAAAAGGCTTTTTTACTGTCGATACCGACCACAAACACCGGCTGCTGCGGTAGGTTATACACGTCTAATTGATGCACTTGCCCATGAATATCAAAGGCTTCAATATAATCCCACTGACTCTCGTCACCATCGGGCTCATAGGCAAATAAAGGAGACTCACCTTGCTGCCATGGGGTTAACATGGTTTCATCCGCCAGACGCACTTGCACCAGAGAATCCGCTTTGGCACTTAAGCCCTTCACTCGGCGAATCGACGCATCGGCTTTGGTGATCACATTATCATTGAGCCTATGCTGAGACAGAATGTCATCGGCATTTACTGCCAACTGATACTGGTTTATTTCAGTCTGTAAGATAGGCGCAAGCTGCGCATATTGATGGCTCAAATCTAACGCCAATGCCCGCTTAGTATTGGTTAACTGAGCTTGTGCATCCAAAGTCGAATCCTTTAGCGACGCCTGTAGCAAGCGTAACGCCTCTCCATCTAAGGCTTGGCCATAACTCATGGTTGCCGAAGCCGACAAACACAGCAATAAACTGGATTGAAGTAGTTTCATAGGAGTTCCCTTACCTTAATAAAATTAAACGTGTGTTCGAATTCTCTACATATGAGCACAGACCTGAATCCAAGTAAACCAAACGATAATAATTATCGTTATTTATTAATGGTATAGAATACGCAATAGCGCTGAAACTCTCTAAAAACAAGACTATAGCGATAACGACCCTTAATCGGCCAAAACGTGCGGAGTGAACAGGAAAAAATGAGTTCATAAGCTCAACGAGGTTGAGCGACAAAAACACAAAAGGCGGATCCTAAGATCCGCCTTTTGTTATTTATAGCCAGAGTGACGTTTCAGAACGCGTCATGCGCGCCCTAACAGTCACACTAGCTTGATAAGACAATACTAAACGAGTGAGTGTTACTCTTCGTCGAAATCATCTTCATCAAGATCTTCGGCATCAGTTGCCGCTTCAGCCGCTAATGCTGCCGCTAATTTTGCTTTAGCTTGTTTCTCTGAACGACGTTTATTGCGCTCAGTTAACGTGCCTAAAAACACTTGTAATTCAGTCAAGCCCCAAGCTTGCGCTTCGGCTTCGGTCGCAAAACCATCATGGCTCTTAGACACAACCGTTTTAGTTGATGTCATGCGACGAGTGATTTCAGTTTTCCAACCTTTGTCGCCCTGTGTCACGCGAAAATCGTATTTTTTGCCCTTGCTCATTCTGCTCTATTTCCTAAATGATGCTTGTCACGTTTGTCTTATCAAGCGAACCAAACGCTCATCATAAAACAAAAGGAGCGCAGTGTACTTGATTTCGGCCCAGAAAGATCGCCCAGATGAAAATATTCATGCCAGTTTCATCGACTCGCCCAGTGGAGTCAATTCTCAAGTCTAAAACAACACTGCGTATATATCCCGCTCATCCTCTGTCTATGGCAGTTTATCGCGAGCTAGCGCAAACAAACATGCCTAAGATAATCGTCATGCAAACGGTATATATTCTTGTTTATGTCATAAAAATAGGCTTTTTTAGTCACATTAACACTTTAGAGTTTCTGATTAATATTAATAATTTACATCATTACTCATAGGTAAATCTGATGAAACTACGCCCTATTTCGTCGCTCTCACTCGGCCTGTTAATTGCCACCAGCGCTTTATTAGCTGGTTGCAATAGTGACGATAACAACACAGAAGTCACGCCACCGGCCAGCAAACCTGTTCCAGCTCAAGTGGGAGAAAGACCTTTATTCCTCGTGCGTCAAATGCAAGACAGCACACTTAAAACCCGCTTAGAACAATGCACCACTGACAATTTTTATCGCAGCGAGTTTTCCATCGGCCACCGTGGCGCACCAATGCAATTCCCTGAGCATACAAAGGAATCCTACCAAGCGGCTATCGATTCGGGCGCAGGCATAGTTGAATGTGATGTCACCTTCACCGCCGATAAAGCCTTAGTGTGCCGCCACTCACAGTGCGATCTTGCCAGCACGACCAACATTTTAGCCGTGCCTGAACTGGCCAATAAATGTTCGAGCCCATTCACTCCTGCTGATGCCGCCAATGGCGTCAGCGCATCGGCGACCTGTTGCACCAGCGATATCACCCTCGCCGAATTTAAAACCCTCAAGGGTAAGATGGAAGGCAGCAATCCTAAAGCGACCACTGCGGCCGAATTCATCAATGGCACTCCAAGCTGGCGCACCGATCTCTACGCTGGCAATGGCACCTTGATGACCCATGCCGAAAGTATTGAAATGTTTAAAAAAGCTGGCGTGAAGATGACGCCAGAGCTCAAAGCCGCCAGCGTATCTATGCCATTCGATGGTTTTACTCAGCAGGATTACGCACAAAAAATGTTAGATGAATACACGGCGGCAGGCGTCGATGCTTCGCAAGTATTCCCTCAATCATTTATCTTAGATGACATCAAATATTGGGTCGCCAACGCACCCGAGTTTGCGAAACAAGCCGTATTTCTCGATGACAGATACGATTATAACAGCGCTTTCGATCCACAAAATTCAGCCACTTGGTCACCATCAATGGCGGATTTGAAGATCCAAGGTGTCGAAATTATTGCGCCGCCACTCTGGGTTTTAGTCGCCTTAGATGCGGATAAGAAAATCATTCCTTCGGAATACGCTAAGGCCGCCAAAGGCGCTGGGCTTAAGATCATCACTTGGTCGCTGGAACGTTCTGGTTTATTAAAAAATGGCGGCGGCTTTTATTATCAAAGCATTACCGAAGCCATAGATAACGAAGGCGATACCTTTGAATTACTCGATGTGTTAGCTAAAGATGTCGGTGTGATTGGGGTGTTCTCCGACTGGCCCGCCACTGTGACTTACTATGCTAACTGTATGGATTTATAAGTCGTCGATATAGAAAACAAAAAATGCGTTAACGATTAATCGTTAACGCATTTTTTATTGCGAAAATAGTCTATATTTCGCCGCGAGCAAGCTCTTTAACCTGAGCTCGGGATAAGCAGAGCCGCTGAATAGGCATCTTTTCGGGCCTCTCTGCGTTGCTCTGTCTAACCATAGCTCGCTATGGCCTACAACAGAGCGCCTTGATATGCGCAAAAATCTGCGCATTCAGTCAGAAAATATATTTTTCGTTTCAAACAAATAACTTATCTTATTGATTTAATTTGTTAAACTTAGATATTTCGACACTCATCATCCCGAATTCAGGTTATTTAAACAGGTGCTGGATATTCTTTAAATCGCCCTTGCCTTCGGCAATTTCTTCCGGCGTTAAACCTGTGACTTCATGCGGGAACACTAACCAGTCTTCAGAGGCATGGATGTAATAGTCAGGCTTTAAAGGCACTGCGGTATTTTTTGGCTTGTAGTAAGGGCAAGCGATACGTATATCGGTTGGCATATTCAGGCGCATCAGTTGGCTGAGTTTTTCTTTTAATGCATGGATACTACGGCCAGAGTCAAACACGTCATCCACAATCAATAAACCATCGCTCGCGTTCGCATTTTCAACGATGTAATGCAGGCCATGAACTTTGATTTCTTTGCTTTGTTTGTCGGTGCCAATCCCATAATAGGAAGAAGTACGCACGGCAATGTGATCGGTTTCAACTTGTTTAAAGTCGAAAAATTCCTGTACCGCGATCCCGATTGGAGCGCCGCCACGCCAAATACCCACGATAAACTGCGGACGAAAGCCACTCTCATACACTTGCGAAGCTAATAAAAATGAATCTTCCAGCAATTGCTGCGCGGTAACAAAATACTTTTCTGACATGACACAGTCCCCATCACATTGATTTTATTCTTAGGTCGTTAAAGCTTATGACCCCTGTAAGGTCTGTTCGGCGGGTAAAGGTTCCCAAAACACTAAAACAGCTTAGCCTTAGCAAGTGTAGGCAGCCGCCGAATTTTGGGAGCGAATTTTATACCAAAAAAATGCGATGTGCTGCAGTAATAGTAAGAACTTGCGTGACAACAGACATTTATTTTGCCTTTTTAGGCAAAAAGCAACAAAAAGGCCACCCTAAGGTGGCCGAAAAACAGCGAATAAATACCTGCGTTAAACGATAGGCGTAATCACATGCTCGCCCACTTTTGCCTTGGCACTATAACCACGTGCCGTTGCCGCTTGGAAATCCTTCGACAAAATGGTATCCACATAATGCCAGTCGCTGCGCACCTCATCAGCGGTAAAGGTGAGCGTCATAAAGCCTCGGTCTTTTAAGTTAGCGTACTTAAGATCTGGCACTAACTCGACGATCGCCGCCTCAGTCGCAGGGATCTGCTCAGCGGGCAGATTCAAATAGTACTCAAGACCTGGTGAAGACACTGAGCTGGTCGCAAACTCCACCCCAACGGTATCGCCATTCACATCTTTAAGCTCGTTAGCCCAGGCATTATGGGTATCACCCGCGATCACGACTAGGTTGAGGTTTTTCGATTTAGCCGTACCTAAAATCACCTCACGCTCGTAGGCGTAACCGTCCCAAGCATCTAAGTTGTATGGAATGGCAGGTAATTGCAGCAGTGCGATAACTTCTGGGGTTAATAAGGCTTGATTAGCCAGAAGATATTGTAATTCTTGGGCGGTCAGCGTGGGATCATTTGCCGCCGCACGCGCTGCTAACTTAGCTAACGCACCTAACATGGCATATTGGGGAATGCTCATCTGCTGCGTCGCAATCGCCGCCGGCAATGACATCTTGCCCATCAAAATCTGTTGCCCTAACACCTGCCACTTGCCCGTTGCTTGCAGCAGAGTGCCCTGCAGCCATAACAATTGCGTCAGACCCAGCATAGTGCGAGTAGTCGAAGTCACATCGGCAAGGAAACGCTCGCCCGCAAACGAACCCGTTGTCGGATCCATATAATCGGCATAATCGAGCTGCTTATCACGGGCCAATACGCGGGTATCGAGCATGTGCAGGTCGACAAGATTACCGTAACTGAAACTGCGGTAAATCTCTTCATGGTTCCCTTCGCGCCATGGACGAATAGGCAACCATTCGAAATAAGCTTGCAGTGCCGCCTCTTTGCGGACGGCAAAATCGCCTTCGCCTTCATTATGATTCTCGGCGCCATCACGCCAAGTATCGTTGGCTACTTCGTGATCATCCCAAACTGTGATAAAAGGCACTTTCGCGTGTAACTTTTGCAGGCTCGCATCGGTATGGTACTGACCATAACGGGTGCGATAATCGCCCAATGTCAGCAACTCAGTGGCCGGTAAGACTTCACGGCCAAGCTCTGCAGCATGCTCACTGGCATAACCGCCACGGGCATATTCATAGATGTAATCGCCTAAATGCACCACGGCATCTAAATCATCCTGCGCCGCCGCTAACTCATAGACGTTAAAGTATCCGGCAGGAAAGTTCGCACAGGACATCACGGCTAATTTGACTGAGCTTACGTCACCCTCAGGCAGAGTACGGGTTTTACCCACGACAGAGGTTTTGTCACCTGTCATAAAGCGGTAAAAGTAGTTTTGGCCAGCACGTAAGCCGCGGGCATCAATCTTAACCGTGTAGTCACGGCTTGCATTAGTGACCATCTCACCCGTGGTCACTAATTGACTAAAGGCCGCATCGCTTGCCACTTGCCAACTCACTTTTACATCGCCCTCAGATTCAGGCGTGACACGGGTCCAAAGGATCACAGCATCAATCGCAGGATCGCCACTGGCAATCCCATGTAAAAATTGCGCGGGCACAGAATTATCATCATTACTATCGCTACAGCCCATCAAGCCGTAAGAGATCACAGCAACGCCAACACCTTTGGCCGACATAGCCAAAAAGTCACGACGAGTTACGGTACGATTCATTATTATTATTCCTTGTTAGATAAGGCTTCACTGGTATGAGGTCTAATGAGACCCCGATTGTGAGACATCACTGTTACACATTTGTGACATCTTTGTCAGCCTTTTATGATTTCTATCAATTCAAACACTTATACTGAATGGCGTACTTTATTTAAGCAGGGCTGGCGCAGCGAACAAGGAAGCTGCTAACATCGGTGCAGGCTAACGCAGCGTGTTAAATGCACGCCTAAGAATGGCAAGAAAAGGAATTTAACAATGAAAGTCAGCGATATTATGAGTGATCAAGTCATCTGCATCAGCGATGGCGCCAGTTTGAAAGATGCCCACCATCTGATGCAAACCCGTGGCGTACGCCACTTACCCGTGATTTCTGAAATTGATGGCACCCTCGTTGGCGTACTCACCCATAAAAAGATGATCGCCAGCGTGATGACTATGTTGAACAAGTACGGCCAAGGCGCGCTCGAGCGCAAAGAACGATACACGCCGATCACAACTGTGATGGACCAAGACTATCAGCATCTTACCGCCGACGAGCCCTTAACTGTGGTGGTGGAATATTTTATCGAAAACAAACTCGGCTGCTTGCCCGTTGTCGATGTTGATAAAAAGGTACTCGGTATCGTCACCTCATCGGACTTTATTAAGCTGTGTCGTACCCTGCTGCAACAGCAAAGTTAAGCTTATCGAGCAAAAAGCGCGGCCAATATTTGCTGCGCTTCCAATTCATCTCACCAAAACTACACTGCAGTCGCAGGCGGTATTCGAGTAAAACGCTGCCAGCGGCACGAGCGCCAGCGATACACCATAATCAGGCCGCGGATCCATTCATCTGCCGCAACGGCAAGCCATGCTGCAAGCACGCCGTAACCTAAATGCAATCCAAAGAACCATGCCAATAGCACGCCAATGCCCCACATGCTAAAGAGGCCAACCCGCACAGGGAACGCCACATCACCCGCGCCTTTTAATGCCGAAATAATCACCAGATTAAACACCCGCCCCGTTTCGAGCGCGATTGAACCTGCAAGCAATAACGCCGTCAGTTGAATGACTTCTTCGTTCTCACTTAGCCAGCCAACAATAGTGAATCGCTGCCAGTAGAATACTAAGACGATACCAAGGGAAACCATAAAGCCCACTAGACAGTAACGCTGCACCCGAGTGGTGATTTCATCGAACCATTGTTTGCCGACATAGTATCCGGTCTGAATTTGCGTCGCCTGCCCGAGCGCCACCGCAAAACAATAAATAAACCGGCTGATGTTTAGCCCATAGGTATAAGCCGTGAGCGATAACGTCCCCATCTGACTGATAAAATAGATAATGGTCATCTGAGCTACATTGTAAGACAGCATCTCGCCAGCATTGAGCAAGCCGATACGCATCACGCTCCAATAAGTGCTGCGCGGTAAAAGCTTAAGTCGTTGCAGCGGCAACGGGATCTTTTTATAGCGGATCACCATCAGCATGATCACAGCGCCGATGATCTGGCTGGTGACGGTGGAAATTGCCACCCCTGTTACCCCATAAACAGGCAAGCCAAAGGGAGAATACAGGGCAATATAATTACCAATGACGTTCATCAAGCCTGTGCTTGAGGTAACTAACATGGCCGAGCGGGTAAAGCCGTAACTCCTTAAAATCGCAGCAAAAGCGATGTTCATGACCAAGCCTATACTCAAGCTGCCGCAAATCACTAAGTAGTCATATCCAAAGCCTGCCACATCGTGTTCAAGCGCAAACAGGCCGATAATCCCCTTAGCGCCGAAGAACATAGAGGCGCCCATGATCAAGGCGAGTCCTAAGCTCAATGCAACACTTGCCACCCCGATATCAACCGCCTGTTGCGACTGGCCTGCGCCATTATTCTGGCTAATCAAGATGCTCGCACCTGTGCTCACCATCATGGACATGACCATCATGAAGAACATCAGCTGAGTCGTGAGTCCCACTGCCGCTACCGCGTTATCGGAATAATGGCTGAGCATAAAAATGTCGCTAATCCCAAGCAGTGATTGCAGCAAGGTCTCGACAAAAATCGGCCAAGTGAGGGCGACTATGCTCATGCGTTGTTGCAATGTTTTGGGTGCTTTAGCCACGAAGAATTCCTGCAAATAGAGTACGAATAACGATGTGAGCGCTGGCTCAATGTGTCGCTCAAACGGCATCTTGGCAACCTATATTTTAGCCAAGATACTGAAAGCAACTTTCACAAATAGACATCAAAGTGCTATCGAACGCACAATAAGGCGGAAATCTAAGCGCATAAAGCCTGTCAGTCAATTTAGTTGGTAATTTTCTTACATGGCACACTACAACTCAATCTGTGATCGTGAAAAAGATGCTGGCTGCAACCGTATTCATTACTGAGTTAATGCCAAAGTTAATTTCCGCCATCATGATAAGCCCATAACAAAGCTCATAGCTGAGCATTAATCTTGGCTACCAATTCCGTTAAGCTGCCGATAAACTCAGCCCATTGCAGAACTGCTAAGCACACTGAACATCGAGGAAAGATTAAATGAGCCAACTCTATTTAGAAGATGGAATTAAACAATTGGTTAGCGAGTTTATCGCAGCGGGTTGCCCATCGGTGCGAGAGCAAACCATTGAGCAACGTAGGCAAGGTTATATCGCCAGCACGGTACTCGCAGGTGAAGCGGAAGACGTGTTCGAGGTGCGCGCAGTTTCCATCGATGGCGCAGAATTAACCCTGTTCAAACCCTCGGCGGCAAACGATTTACCCGTTGTCATTTACTACCATGGCGGCTGTTTTGTCAGTGGCGGCGTTGAAACCCACAATCAACAACTGCGTAAACTTGCTAATGATGCTGGCGCACTGGTGATTGCGGTGAGCTATCGTCTCGCCCCTGAACATGTTTACCCCGCTGCCCACGACGATGCCTGCCATGCCGCCGAGGTCATATATGCGCATTGCCAACAATGGGGTGGCGATAAGGACAAGATTACCCTGATGGGCGACAGCGCCGGCGGCCATTTAGCCCTAGTCACTTGCCTACGTTTAAAAGCCAAAGGGCAATGGTTGCCACAAAAACAAGTGCTTATCTATCCAATGCTCGATGCCACTGCTAAAAGCCAAAGCTATAGCGACAATGGCGAGAAATATATTATTACCCGCGATACCTTACTCACTGGATTTGATCTGTATTTAGATTGGCACCCCAGAACCGATGCCGAAGCCAGTCCGCTGCGAAGCACTGACCTAGCGGGACTGCCCGAAACCCATATCATCACAGCTGAATTTGATCCGCTCGTCGATGAAGGAGAACAGCTATTTAGGCATCTATTAGAGGCTGGCGTGAATGCCCACTGCCGCCGCTATCTTGGGGTGATCCATGGATTCTTCCAACTCTCGGGAGTGAGCCGCTCCGCACGGGATGCCATGGTGCAAGTGAGCAATATAGTGAAGACAGCCTAACGTCATCCTTGATGATTAATTCCTTCATAAAAAAGGCTTTCTATCTAGATAGAAAGCCTTTTTAAACCGTTTGATATTCTGACTTAAACGGCTTTTTTTCGATACGCCAAAAACAACAAGACTATACCTACGGCTAAAAACGGTAAGCTGAGCAGTTGCCCCGCACTTAGCACTGATTCAGAGTAAGCCGCTTGGCTGACTTTAATCGATTCAATCGCAATTCGCGCACTAAATACCGACACCAGAAACAGGCCAAAAATCGCGCCATGCCGTTGTTTAATCTGCGTAAATTGATACAGAGCATAAAGCGCGACAAAGATAGCCAAATAGGCAAAAGCCTCATAAAGCTGCGCCGGATGCCTTGGCAACATATCAACACGGGCAAATATAATGCCCCAAGGTTGAGTCGTTGGATCGCCTAAAATCTCTGAGTTGGCAAAGTTAGCCATACGCACAAAAAAGCCAAAAATGGCGGTGGCGATCGCAAGTCTATCCAACAAAAACAGGAAGGGCAGCTTCACTTTGCGTTGGTAATAATACAGCGCCAGAATCGCCCCTAAACCCCCACCGTGGCTGGCGAGCCCACCTTCCCAAATCGCCAAAATCTTAAGCGGATGGGCAAAGTAATAAGCCGGATCGTAAAAAATACAATGGGCTAAACGCGCGCCCACTATGATGCCAACCACACAATAAATCAGTAGATTATCAAGGGACTCGACATCGAGGTTTTCCTTGATATAAATCCGCTTCATCACCTGAAAACCAGCAGTGATAGCAACAGCAAACAAGACTCCATACCAATGTATTTTTAGTCCCATAAACGAGATTAATACAGGATCGAGCTCCCACACTAAGTGTTCCAAATTCAATTACTCCATAACACTTGGTACATAGAGGTACGCCAAAAAGCATGTTTTACGTGGTTAAACGCCAATAGACAAGCCTTGTCGCGGGGATATCTTACTATTGAGTCAAATTTAACGACACTGAGTAGCATTGATTTAGCCGAATGATGTTATTTCGACCGAATCGAACTCTCACTCATTAATGGGTTAATTCACGCACTAATGAACGCGCTTTTTTTACACCACTATCGGCTCAGACGCTTGATGATTTCACTGTGCTGCGGATATTGAGCTAGTAACGTTTTTTGGCTAAATAACTCGAAATCATCGAAGGTAAAACCGGGGGACACCATGCAGCCCACGAGCGAAAAGCCGGGTTGATTCATCGCCGAACCAAAGATACAGCCCTTAGGCACCAAAAATTGTGGTCGCTCGCCCGCCGCTAAATCGAGTCCCAATTGCGCCGTGGTTAACACGCCATCAGGGGCAATCATATAAATGGTGAGCGATTGTCCTGCATGGAAGTACCACATTTCATCGGCGGTTAGACGGTGAAAGTGGGAAACTTCCCCCGTGCGCAGTAAAAAATAGATGCTGCTCCATAATGCCCGAGTCTTATCAAACGGCGTTTCAGAACGATAGGATGAGCGGTAATAGCCGCCTTCAACATGCTGTTCTAGTGCTAAATGTTCAATAAAATCATCGGCTGTATGCATTATAAATCCCTGGATAAAATTAAAACCGCAATTCAGGTTCTAGAGTCTACTCGAAAAACATCTGCTCACTAAGCGCTGCGGTTGAGCTTTTGAACATAAGCACACACACCAAAGTTCAACATATCACTTTTGACTCGTTACAATAGGAAAGAGAGAGTTATGGCTTGTGGCATCAATCGCGCTGGCGACTTGGCAAAATCGTGACGACAAATAAATTGTACGGCGTGTCGTTATGGTTTGTTGTTCGCACCAAAAGCGGATAGATTATTATGAGTTAGCGGGATTCATTGGCGGCTAAAGCTCCAAAGAGCGGCTCGTAATGATGACTTGGACACGCAGACATAAAGTTAAGTGATTTTCCACAGGGATCTTAATTGATGATCAATATTGAACAGATGGCGTTAATCCTCGATGCACTGCCAGATCCTGCCTTAATATTGTCAAAAAGTGGTCGGTACGTGGCTGTATTCGGCGGTAAAGATGGGCGTTATTACCACGATGGCAGTGGCTTAGTCGGTTTGTACATTGCTGATGTATTAAACCCCGATAAAACAAATTACTTCTTAGGCATTATCGAACAAGCCTTAGCTAGCCGAGCATTACTGATTGAAGAATATGAACTCAGTAATAAAGATGTCAAAGGCTTACCCGATGCGGGCCCAGATCAACCCATTTGGTTTGAGGGACGAATTCAAGCGCTAGATTTTCTCGTCAATGATGAGCCAGTGGTGCTCTGGGTCGCCAGTAATATCTCCCAGCGACATGAGCTTGAACTGCAGCTGCGTCAGCTCAGCGATACCGATCAGCTCACAGGGTTATATAATCGCCGCCGATTAGAACGTGACTTAACCGTTCAATTCGACACTTTTCAGCGCCACCGTACGCCCACCTCAATCTTGATCCTCGATTTAGACCACTTAAAGTCTATCAATGACCAGTTAGGCCACCATGCTGGCGATAAAATTATCATCGCCGTTGCTGAAACCTGTCGCACTCAATTTAGAAAAACTGACAGTGCGTATCGTTTTGGTGGTGATGAATTTGTGATTGCCCTGCCCGGTGTCGAGCATTCGCAAGCGGTTAAATTTGCTGAATACCTCTGCGATTGTTTTTACTCTGCGCTGCAACAACATGCGGTTAATGGTTTGTTTGCCACCGTAAGTATCGGGGTCGCCAGCATAGAAGCATTAGATACCTCCTATGAAGACACGCTTAAGCGGGCCGATGCGGCCCTGTATCAAGCGAAACGTAACGGCAAAAATCGAGTTATATCAAATACAGCCTGAGCGGGTTGAACATTTCAAAGCACACATAGCAATAACAAGCGCCCTTAATAAGTGATAGTCACAAGTGCTCATAAGAAGCGCGCATCAAAAGGCAGCCAACAAAAAAGCGAACCCTAAGGTTCGCTTTTTAATGCATAAAGCTATTGCCAAACAACAGACTTAATTCAGATCTTTCGCAGCTTTACGGGCTTGATGCAGTTTTTTATAACTTTCAATCAACCTTAAGTGCGGCTCAATGCCTTCGAGCTGCATGCTGGTCTTAGTCAGGCCATAAAAACGCACTTTACCTGTGACTGAGCCAACGACATTGTCCATCACTTCTTTACCGAACATACGGTTGAAGTTGTGGATAAAATCATCAAGTTCTAGCTCGTCATCTAAGGTCACTTCCAATACAGCATTCATGGCTTGGTAGAACAGGCCGCGTTTAACGGTATTGTCGTTAAACTGTAGGAACTCACCAACTAGCTCAATCGCGTCTTCGTGCGCACCGAGCGCCAAATAAATCAGAATCTTAAGCTCGATAATCGTGAGCTGACCCCAAACGGTATTTTCATCGAATACAATGCCGATTAAGGTGCGGATATCCGTGTAGTTATCGAGTTGGCTTTCTTCTAAACGGTTGACCAAATTAGCCAATTGCTTAGTGCTTAACGAATGCAGATTTAGGATATCTTCACGGTATGCCAGCGCCTTATTGGTGTTATCCCAAATCAAGTCATCAACTGGATAAATCTCAGAGTAATCAGGAACTAAAATTCGGCACGCCGATGCACCTAAATCGGTAAATTCAGCGATATACACCTCTTTACCTAACGCTTCTAAGATACCAAACAGACCGCTGGCCTCTTCTTCGCTGGTGCCAGAGAAATCCCATTCGCAAAATTCATAATCGAATTTGCTACTAAAGAAGCGCCATGAAATCACTCCTGTTGAATCAATAAAGTGCTCAACAAAGTTTTCTGGCTCGCTGACCGCCATGCTATTAAAGGTCGGTTTTGGTACGTCGTTTAAGCCTTCGAAGCTGCGGCCTTGCAGTAATTCAGTTAAGCTGCGCTCTAGTGCCACTTCAAAGCTTGGGTGCGCACCAAATGAGGCAAACACGCCGCCGGTTTTCGGGTTCATCAGGGTCACGCACATCACAGGGAACTGGCCGCCGAGTGAAGCGTCTTTGACCACAACCGGGAAACCTTGCTCTTCTAAGCCGTTAATGCCCGCGAGGATACTTGGATATTTTTCAAGTACCTGCATTGGCACATCTGGCAGGACAATTTCTTGCTCAATGATTTGACGTTTAACCGCACGCTCGAAAATCTCTGACAAGCACTGCACATGGGCTTCTTGCAGATTATTACCCGCACTCATGCCATTGCTTAAGAACAAGTTTTCAATCAGGTTCGATGGGAAGTAAACCGTTTCACCGTCAGATTTACGGGTGTAAGGAATCGCGCAAATGCCGCGCTTAACATTACCTGAGTTAGTATCAATCAAGTGCGAGCCGCACAGCTCGTCGTCTGGATTATAAATCTCTAAACAATAGTCATCCAGAATACCCGCTGGCAACGCATCGTCTTCTTCTAACGCAAACCACTTTTCATTGGGATAATGCACAAATTCGCTATTAGCGATTTCGGTACCAAAGAATTGATCATTATAGAAAAAGTTGTTATTTAACCGCTCAATAAACTCGCCGAGTGCCGAGCACAGTGCGCTTTCTTTGGTCGCGCCTTTACCATTGGTAAAACACATTGGCGAAGCGGCGTCACGAATATGCAGTGACCACACGTTCGGCACTATATTACGCCATGATGAGATCTCAATCTTCATCCCAAGCTCGGCGAGCATGCCCGTCATATTGGCAATGGTCTGCTCCAGCGGCAGATCTTTACCCAGAATAAAGGTGCTCGATGCGCCATTAGGCTGGCCCATCAGCATAGCATTGGCGTCTGCGTCTAAGTTCTCAACAGTTTCAATCTTAAATTCTGGGCCCGTTTGCACCACTTTTTTAACAGTACAACGGTCAATTGAACGCAAAATACCTTCGCGATCTTTATCGGAAATATCTTCTGGCAATTCAACCTGAATTTGGAAAATCTGGTTGTAGCGATCTTCTGGATCAACAATATTGTTCTGCGACAGTCTGATGTTATCCGTTGGAATATCGCGGGCTTTGCAATACACCTTCACGAAATAGCCCGCACACAGGGCTGACGACGCTAAGAAATAATCAAACGGACTAGGAGCAGAACCATCACCTTTGTAGCGGATCGGTTGATCGGCGGTCACGGTAAAATCATCAAACTTGGCTTCAAGTCTAAGATTGTCGAGAAAATTAACTTTGATTTCCATTGAATATGATTTCCACTAAATATGCGAGTCTGTAGCAGCCCATCGACCAAGTCGCGTCATTGGTAATGAGTCATTAAGGGGGAATTATCGGTGTTTTTGGCCCATTAGTCTTGGGTTAATTATGTTAAAAACCACAATAGGGGCATTTGCAGCTGAGCTTAGCGGGTTTGAGTTGGAGCTTAGATTAAATAACAGGAAGGCCAAGTAAACCAATTAGTCGCTGAGTAAAACCAAGTATAAGAACAAATTATTGATGTTTTTCAGTCTCTCGCTTAACCAACATAAAGGTTAAATACATCTTAGTCGGTAATGACAACGCCATGCCAAAGGCGACACACATAGCACTGAGAATAATCCCCTGCACGCCCATCGCTTCAACTGTGTCATTAAAATTATGCAGATAAATACCCAGCGCAATAAGACAAATACCCACACTAATGCAGATTTTCAGCGTTAAAATCAGCTTTTCATTCGTCACTGTTTCGCCCTTACCCTTCGCCGCTATGTCGCTTTGCTGCCGACCCGCTGCAAGTTTAGATACCTGCTCAAGGTTCGCGAAAGTCTAGCCGCCATTTGCATCAAGTTTAACTAATATAGTGAACGCATTTTCCACATAGGGCCTTGATTAAGATCAACCAAAGTGACCCAACTTAAGGTATACCCAACCCATAAGGCATAAGAAAAAGCGTGCTTTTTGTCATTTACATTATATTTTTGTTAACTTAAGCACTTAAGAATATGGGGAATTAGCTATACTGCCCTGCAATAAAAGGATGTTCATCACGGAGTCATCAAGCATGTCTAATTTCAGTTTACGTAACAAATTGCTGCTGTTATCGCTGTTCCCGTTAATCTTGACCCTGTGCATACTCATGACAGTTTCTTACTACGTCGAACAAAGCGCCCTTGCCGATGAAGTCACAACGTTTAGAACTAAGCTTATCGGTGAACGTAAAACCCAAATAAAAGAAGCCACCGAAATTGCCGCTGGCATAGTGCAATATCAGTTGTCTTTAAAAGAAAATGGCAATGTGAACCAAGCGCTTCGTGATATCCGTTTTGGCAGTTCAGGCTACTTCTTTATCTACGACTCCCAAGGCAAAAACCTATTCCATGCCGTCATGCCCAACCTCGAAGGGCAAAATAAAATTGATATGACAGATCCCCGCGGCACAAAAATCATTGTTGGTTTACTCGATGCTGCTAAAAAGGGCGACGGTAACTTCTCCTTCTATTTCCAAAAACCGAATACTAATGAGCAAATTGAGAAAATCGGTTACTCCATGATGATCCCTGGCACAGATTGGATGCTAGGCACGGGCGCTTATATCGATGATATCGACGCTGTCGTTGAGGATTATCGTGCAACGGTCACAGAGCAGATGATCGATAAGTCCTATGCCATTCTGCTAATTGCGCTGTTACTCGCCGCGATTACTGCCGCTGTTATTCTGATCACCGCCCAACGTATGGTCGCGCCTATTAAAAATATGGCAGACAATTTAAACGACATAGCCAAAGGCGAAGGCGATTTAACCAAACGTCTTATTGTGAAAGGTGAAGATGAAATTGCACAACTAGGCCAATCCTTTAACCTGTTTGTCGATAAACTCCAAACCATCATAGGCGATGTGGCAAACGCGACCGCTAAAGTTAAAACCGCAGCCAACGCGATTCACGATCAAACCAAAGTGATGTCGAGCCAACTCATCAGCCATAACAATGAAACCGATCAAGTAGTTACTGCTATTACTGAAATGTCAGCTACCGCCAGCGAAGTGGCACAAAATACCACGCAAGTGGCAGAAGCGACCCACGCTGCCACTGGCGATGTAGCTAATGCTCAGCGCTGCGTCGATGCGTCTTTAGAAGAAATTTCGGCACTCATGGCGCAAATCAACAATGCGGCGGGCAGCATTCAATCCTTGAGCGAACAATCTAAAAAAATCAACAATGTGCTGTCAGTGATTGGCGGTATTGCTGAGCAAACTAATCTATTAGCATTAAATGCCGCCATCGAAGCGGCCCGCGCCGGAGAACAAGGTAGAGGCTTTGCCGTGGTGGCCGATGAAGTGCGTAACTTAGCGAGTCGAACGCAATCAAGCACGCTAGAAATCAATGAGATGCTATCCGAACTGCACAAGCTTGTGGCGCTGGCGGTGAAAACGATGGAAGAAAGTCAGCAAAGCTGCGTACGCTCGGTAGACTCTTCTCGCGCAATCTCCGAAAGCCTTGGCTCAGTGACATCGGCGGTCACGGCAATCAACGATATGAGCACCCAAATTGCAACGGCGGCTACGGAACAAAGCTCTGTGACCGAAGAAATCAACCGCAACGTGTTCGCCATCCAAGAGATTGTGAATGAGCTACTTCATTCCAGTGAAGATGCTGCCAGAGTCAGCCAAACCGTATCGCAAGAAGGAATTAACCTAGGTAAACTCGTCGGTCAGTTTAAGATTTAAAATATTTTCAATGGGTTGCAAGCTAAATAAGACATAGCAACCCATTGGTTTGCTGCAAATGTAACATAAAGTCTCTGCCTTGCTGAGGCCGATGGCAGTGGAATTGAAGGTTTGTGGTTTGTGGTTTGTGGTTTGTGGTTTGTGGTTTGTGGTTTGTGGTTTAAGAGTTGTGGATTAGAAGTTGAAGGCGCTACTTTTAATTTCAAAAAGTAAAACTTAAATCCCGTTACCTACGTATATAACCCAAATACTCAACTCAGTAGAAATGGCCATGTTTTCAATCTTTAAGAAAAATCCCTTAAAAAAATTAACTCAGCAATATAACGCCAAGCTTGAAGAAGCTATGCATGCACAGAGAAAAGGCGATATTCGATCCTACTCAATGCTGACCGCTGAAGCCGAGCAAATCGAAAATCAAATAAAAGTGTTAGAAAAAGCAACCCAGCAATAGAAGCGCATAGTGAGAACGCGAAGCAAGCAAACTACCAAGAGTCGGCTTGAAAACGTGCCAATCTGGCCTCTGTGATAGTGCATTGGGTCAGTTGCATCAACTCACCTAAAGTGATCGCGGGATTGTCTGCGATAAGCCGAATCAACTTAGCGTCTAAGGGCTCTAACTTGTCCGCATGTTGCAGCAAGGCAGCTTCCAACTTTTTGATAAGATAACCAAACTGGCCATCATTAGCGATTAACTGCTGCGCCAGCAATGGCTCACTTTGTAAATGTGCACTGCAGGATTGGATCTTAATCGCCGCGCCAACAATGCACCAATTTCTCGAACGCCGCACACGCTTAAGCTCGCAATCATACTGAGTTGCAATCGCTTGAGCTTGTTTAACCGCCTCCCGCCCAATTCGATGAATCAGCGAGGGCAGCGAGATACTAATGTCGTCGTTCATAACGCTTGGTTCATCGCCGCTCTATTATGCCTGCATGGATAAAGGGAAAAGCCTGCTCGACTTTAGATTCAAATACAAAATTCAATGCGCGGCAGTGTACTCTGCCCACTTTATTCTAAAAGCTCCGCCCTCTGCCGGATAAGATTTGCTGTGATGACGCTTTGACTCATTAACCCACATATTTTGAGTGAGTTTCGCACCAAGTTTGTAGCTTATGTTGTAAATCACGCAGCTTCTTTGGGTAATGGCTCTGCTTGGCATAAACCATATACAACTCATGTGGATAGCATTGCCATTGGGGAACGAGCAAAGTGAGTTTATGCTGAGCGACATCCTCCTCTACCAAATAATAAGGCAGGCTAGCGATACCTGTACCACTCAAAGTAAGCAAATGTGTAGTGGCATAGTTTGAACTACACAGTGTAGGCTCAAAAGTGAGCGTGAGACTGTCCCCAGCAAGCGGTTCAAACACCCACTGAGTTTCACCCGAAGACAATAGACGATAATGGCGTAAATCATCAGGGTGACGCACCTCTGCGGCGGGATGCGCGGGCGAAACCACTAAGACATGACGAATTCTGCCAAGATATCTGGCGATCAGATTATCGCTGTGCGCAATGCTTGTTCTTAAGGCGAGATCAAACTTGCCGAACTCAACATCTTGAATATTCTGCTCAAAACACAGTTCGAGTTTCACTTGAGGATACGCAGCAATAAACTGGAGCAGCATAGGACTCAGCAATTTTTTGCCCAGTTCCGTTGGAGCGGTAAATTTTAAAGTGCCGCAGGAGTCCTGCGTTAAGTCCTGCACTAAACGTCCTGCTTCATTGGCCAGCCTCTCGATTTCGCAGGCTTTACCATATAACGCTTGCCCTGCTTCGGTCATTGATACTCGCCGAGTAGTTCGGTGGAGTAATTGACAACCCATTTCATCTTCAAGGGATTTAACATGGCGCGATACTAAACCTTTAGAAGCCCCGAGTTGTTCAGACGCAGCGCTAAAACTGTGCATTTTGGCAACCAGCATAAATGACTGCAGATGGGTGAGATTCATTAATTAAATCCATTAACGAAACAATGTGATGATTATATGCGCTTTTTCTATTTAATTAATCAGACTATCCTCAATTCGTATTCAATTTAGGAGCATGTCATGAAAATAGTCGTAGTGGGTGCATCAGGCACAATCGGACAAGCGATAGTCCGCTTATTTCATTCAACTCAGCATGAAGTGATTCAGGTAGGGCGAACAACGGGGGATGTCCTGATAGATATTCGGGATGAACATTCACTTAAACAAGGGCTAGAAAAAATCGGTAAAGTCGATGCAATGATTTCGGCCATGGGTGACGTCGTGTTTAAACCCTTCAACGCTATGACTCAAGCAGACTGGTATACAGGGCTCCAAAGTAAGTTATTGGGGCAGATACAGTTAGTGCAAATAGGTAGCCAATACCTCAACGCTGGGGGGAGTTTTACACTGACCAGTGGCATTATTGCCGATGTCCCAGTAAAAGATGGCATCAGTGCAGCCACAATCAATGGCGCACTTGAGCATTTTGTTACCGCCGTCGCGGGAGAATTACCTGCGCAGCAGCGAATAAACATTGTCAGCCCAACGGTATTAAGCGAGTCGTTAGCGAGCTATCAGGACTATTTTCCCGGTTTTAGTGCAATCAATGCCGACACATTAGCCAAGGTTTATTTGCGCTCAGTCATGGGCAGAGAAAACGGCCGAGTGCTGAAAGCCTTTTCCAGCTGCGGCACAGTGTCTTAACAGCAGTGTCCTAACAGGACAACCTAACCTTGTAACGCAAGGCGCGTAATCAGTCACAGTTAAAGTCTTGAGCGTTGCGCTGGGATTGCCTACAATAGCGCACGCTTTTTCACTATAGACAATGACAGATCACGACCATGACCGACACAACATCATTACCTGCTTTACCGGATCGCCTTTCCGTTAACCCACGCAGCCCACACCATGTGGCAGAAATTTTCGAGCACGATATCGGTATTAAGCTCAACGGCAAAGAGCGTTTTGATGTCGAAGAATATTGCATCAGTGAAGGTTGGGTAAAAGTACCAAGCAAATCCTTAGACCGTCGCGGCCAACCACTTTTACTCACAGTAAAAGGCACAGTAGAAGCGTTTTATCGTTAAGCTTTAGCGCAAAGAGCAGGATCATAAAATGAGTAAAGGCTAGCCGTGGGAACCCTAGCTAGCCTTAAATAGCAAACACCATTCCACTTATGTTATTGTTTTCGAACTAGTTTATCCGCAAGATAGTCAGCTAATTCAGCAAGAGGGATGTGAGTCATAACACCATCTTTGCGGCACTTAACTGACACACACTTCTCGGCTTCTTCCTTATCCCCAACCGTTAAGATGTAAGGCACTTTTTGCTTGTGAAAGCGTTTCATTTTGCGGGCAACTGAGTTTTGACTGATATCAACCAACACTCGCATGTCTCGTGCTAAGCATAATGTGGCTAGCTGGCGGACAAATTGACTGTTTGACTCATTCACTGAGGCGATAGCAACAGGCACAGGATGCAACCAATCCGGTAGGTTACCCTGTGAGACTTCCAAGAGAATCCCCAACCAACGCTCGATAGAGCCATACATAGCTTGGTGCATAATCACTGGCCGTTCGAATTCACCTTGCTCATTGGCGTACTGAACATCGAATCTTTCAGGCAAATTAAAATCAAACTGAATTGTTCCACACTGCCAGCGTCTTCCCATAGAATCTGTCAGTGACAGTTCAATTTTGGGACCATAAAAAGCCCCTTCGCCAGCTTGATACTCGGCATCAAAGCCCTCACTATAGCAGGCTGAATCCAATAGCTTTTGTGCTCGGCACCATTGCTCATCGCTGCCTAATGCCTTCTCAGGTTTAGTCGATATTTTTACGTCTAAATTATGGTAGCCGTAATCACCATAAACCTGCTTTGCACGCTGGAGAAAACCACGTATCTCCTCCTCTGCCTGAGACCAACAGCAAAAAACATGGGCATCATCCTGAGTGAACTGGCGTGCGCGCAGGCAACCATTTAACGAGCCAGAGGATTCATTACGGTGCACCAAGCCAAACTCAAATAGCCGCAGAGGCAAATCTCTATGGCTATGTACTCCGCGCTTAAACAGCAAAATATGGGCAGGACAAGACATAGGTTTTAACACATATTCATCGATGTTTTCCTTCCCACCACCGAAAAACATGTTATCTGCAAACATGTCCATATGCCCAGACGTTTGCCATAACTCCTTCTTCATAAAAACAGGCGTGTTCACCTCCTCAAAACCATTTCGACGGTACACGCGCCTCATGTGCTCTTGAATATCTCGGAATAACGCCCAGCCATTCGGGTGCCAAAAAATCATACCTGGCGCCTGTGGTTCAGAGTGAAACAGGTCAAGTTGTTCTGCAATTTCGCGATGTGTTTTCATCAATCTCTCCTGAGTAAAATCTGAGTTAAATCTGAGCGAAATACAAAACCAAGGTATAAAAAAACCCTCTGGCGATGTCGCTCAGAGGGTTTTTTTAAAGACGCAAAAAACTACCCCCCGAGAATTCTCGTGGTGGTAGTGGTGGTGTTAATTGCGCTTACGTATATTTTGTTCATGGGCCAGTAATAACAAATCATCCCTATCGCGGCAAGCATTTTGTTTAAAAATGCCACAGTATCGCGTTAGCTTCTAGTCACTAACACACTGCGTTTAAACTCAGACAGCCCCGGCCACAAGTCATTATTTAAAATACATTTTTGTGATAAAACGCATTGATTAAACCGTATAGAGCGGGTTAAAGTGTGACCACTAAGTAAAAAGTGTGACCACTTAAGGAAAATGCAGGGCAAACTCGAACTCAATCATCGAGCACGCCATTTAGGGAAGAAGAAGCAAATCAGCAATGTGCGCCCAAACTCTAAGCAGACAAGCCTGCCACCACTTTCCAAAATAATAAGTACATTTTATTAGCGGGTTATGTCATCGGGTTAACTATTGACTCGCATTACTTCAGGGACGTAAATGACCGATTTCAGCAGCATTCTTTTATCCTACGGGATACTTCTGTCTGGCCTTCTTGTCACAGTGGGTGTGATGTATGTGTTGCTCAAACATCGCGATGCAACCGTCAAGTTGCCCGTTGATCGTGAGCAACTGACCCGTATCCCCGCCTATGGCTTACAAGAGCAAATCCATGATCTGCAATTAGATTTAATCGGCTGCATGATGATGGGACTATTGATTGTTTGCCTTCCATTTGCCGCCAGCAGCATCCAAGCGCATATCACAGTCGGAAAATTCCCTTGGTTGTTCGCCTTAACAGGTTTAATAGGAGTAATTTACTTCGGCATTAAAACCTGGAAACTCTTTTCCAAACTAATCAAATTACGCCTAGGTCATACAGCAGAAATCGCCACAGCCAATGAACTCATAGGCTTACAAGCACTCGGTTATCAAGTGTTTCACGATGTCCAAGCCGACGGCTTTAACATCGACCATCTTGTCGTAGGCAAAAATGGTGTATTCGCCATTGAAACCAAAGGCCGCCATAAACGGAACAAAGACCTACTCCAAACCAATGGCAATGGCTCAAGCTCTGGCAAAAAAGGCTATCAAGTATTTTATAAAGACGGGCGCTTAGACTTCCCCTCGTGGACAGAAACCAAACCCATAGAACAGGCAGAACGGCAAAGCAAATGGGTCAGTCAATGGTTAACCAAGGCTACAGGGACACCAGTATCATCAACCCCAGTCCTCGTATTCCCCGGCTGGTATGTCACCTGTCAGACCAAGCCACCGTTCCCGATCCTGAACCACAAACAATTAGTCGGAACGATCCCGAAACTGAAAACCCAAGATCTTACCCAGCAACAAGTCGACACCATCATCTACCAAGTCGCCCAAAGATGTATGAGTAAAAGCGAAGCGGGGGAATAATGGAAATATAAAGTCTGAATTTAATATACAGCTAAATATAAAAATATAAAAATATAAAAACAGGAAATATTGCAATGAACTGGTACATAACCCTTGGCTCTATAATAGTCATACTAATTATTATTGTCTTTTATATTCTTTTTAAAAGGAAAAAATATACAAGAGAGAGGTATGCTTTTTTTGCTACAAGCTTTGTATTCACATACATAGTAACAGTGTTAACTCATTTGTTTTTTGATGTGTCATTATTTCAGATACTGTTAATGCTGTACAACTACTTACCATTTGAAAATATACCAATCCCTACAACATCCTGGTCAGATAAAGCATGGTCTATTTTATTCCTGATAATACTATGTACATTCGTAGTTGCAATATTTCAAACATGGGGAGATAAAGGAAGTGTCAGCAAACTCGATAAAAGCATGAAAGATGTCAGAGAAGAGCTAAGTTTCTTACATGCTGCAGTTATCGGAATGAAGCCTTCAAAGATAGAATTGGTAGATGAAGACCTTACTCAGATAGATATAGGGAAAAAAAGTTTTGAATTGAATTATCTAGATTTAGATAGAGATTGGCCAAGCGAAGCTAAAGATTTACTTAATATGTACTCTAATCAGTATAAAATAAAAAGTAGCGAATGGAACAAGGAGGAAAACAGTTTCTATAGTAACTACATGGGAACTCCACTACTAGTAATATGTCAATTAAAACCGCCTAGCGAAACAACAATAGAGAACAGCATAATTGAGTTCAAAAAAGTAACGAAATCAGAACATGTAAAAACTGTAATCGCAATAAAAAACATTGTAAACCACGAACTCAATAAAAGCAAAAATAGAGAAATACTTTTCTTTTCAAAAAACACTTTATTAGAGAACCTAATAGACTTCTCTGATTATAACGAGAGTTTAAGGAAACAATTTGAATCAGATGAAATATCTGAAGGAGACAGAGTAACCCTCCAAGACATTTACGTTGAAAGTGAAGGCTCCCTAACTGACTTAACAAATAAAAAAAGCAAAACAATAAAAAGCGTAGAAAAATATCTTATTAACTGGGCATCAGAGAGAAAGAGTGAAGAACAGATAGTACTTTTAGGTGATTACGGACAAGGAAAGAGTGTTTTATCACTCAGATTTGCGAATGAATTAGTAAAGTCAAAAAAAATAGATAGACAACCTATTATAATGGAATTAAGAGGTAAAAGCCCAAGAAATATGCCCATGACAGAAATGGTTGCAGCGTGGGCATATCGTTTTAATTATAACGTAAAAGCAGTTTTGAAACTTTTGCAAGAAGGAAAGTTAGTTATAATTCTAGAAGGATTTGATGAACTTGATATGGTGGGTGACCAACTGCGGAGACTTGAACACTTTAAGAAGCTATGGGAGTTTGCTCGATATAAAAAATCAAAAATAATAATAACAGGTAGGCCTAATCTTTTTTTAAATAACGAAGAAGCAAGAAACTACCTACAACTAAATAATGGTGAACGTTCGACATTCAGCGTAAAAGCTATTAAACTAGAACCTTTCAATAGAGAAAAAATCAAACTTGCACTTAGAAATACACCTGAAAACATTTCAAAAAGTATTTTAGAACATTACGACTCAACAAAATCTGGAGTAGGGTTTTCAGATCTGATATCCAGACCATCGACTCTATTTCAAACTAGTATAATTTGGGAGGGTTTAGACAAAACAAAATTAAACTCTTCTAAAATAATAAATAGTTTCATTGAACACGCATATAAAAGACAAGCACAGAAGTTACTCTCAATTAGTGGTACAGACTTAGAGGCACCAGTTCTCACAGTGCAAGAGCGAGCATATTTCATGTTGGGAATAGCTGTTGGAATGGTAAAGAATGGGGGTTACTCTAACCACATCTCAGGTAGAGAGCTAGAAGAAATCGTCTTCCCATTATTTACTAATATACCAGGTTGTTGTAGTCGAGATCATCACAGTGATACCTTGACCTTGCGCGAAAGACTTCGTGAAAATGCTTTTGAATCAGTCTTCAATGACGTTAGAACTGCGGGGGTTTTAGTTAGAGACTTAACAAGTATTAATGCATTTAAATTTGCACATAAATCTTTTTTGGAAGCACTATTTGCTAACTTTATCCAGATAAAAGTAAACCCTAATAACGATGAAGACAAACTAATTGGAAACACAATAGCAAAAGCTATATCCATAACAGACATATACTCTCTAAAATTCAGTGATGAAGTTATTGGTCACATTACAGAGAATATAGTAAATCAAGGACAAAAATTTGATGACGATGAAGCTTTGGCATTAATGAATGCATTATCAAAAAAAGCAAAACGTCTAGACGGAATATTCTTTAGAGAAATATTAATGGTGACGAAATTTACGGCAATTTCATCGTTGGCGATATTGATTATTATTCTATTGAACAATTATTTTAACCTTACAACATCATCTTATAACAATGTTGACGTGTTAAAAGAAATTATTACTTTTATATTTTTGGTACTTTTAAGTTATTTATGCGGAAAATCTTATGGATTAAGCTCGACCAACAAAATTAAGGCAGCGGTTGAAATTTGGTGCAGAGCTTGTGAAGTACAAGGTTATAACATTGAAAATGAGAAAGTTTTAAGTAAGAAATTTATTAGAAGATGCCGTTGTAACATAGGGAAAATCAACATGCCCAAGATGTTATTTTTTATATATCCATTTGCAAAAGAAATAGTTCTACATAACAAAAAAGATGCGACAGACACCCCGCCTCTACCAAGATAAACCAGCCAAAAAAAGTTGCGTAAGCAAGGCGGAGGTTCTCATGGTTTAACTGTCTTTTACTACATCTAGATAACCTGACTGGCAGATACTGAGCCAGCCTCAGGTTAGTCAAGGTTGGCCAATATGAAGTCTTAGTAAATTTGACGGTGAGCCTACTTGCAAAAATAGGGTAGGCATAACACTAACCTCACCAGCTAAACCAGATCAGGCATTGTTGCACCAGTGACCTTCTAAAACATGGATGTTTTAGTAGAGCTTACAGGGATGTATTTACAGCGAGTCACTGGTGTAACAGTGCGAGAGCCTGCGGCAGGCAATTAGGAAGTACAGTTGCCAGAAGCCACAAAATAGCCCATTCGCAGCACTAAGCTCGCCAGAGAGAATACGCATAAAACAAAAAGCGACCCCAAGGTCGCTTTTTAACGTTCATAATTGCGTTGCTGCCGAAGCTAACTCTTAGCAAGGGCTTGCAGTCGCAAGCCCAAACCAGCAATTACTCGTAGTCTGATAATGGCGCACAACTACACATTAGGTTACGGTCGCCGTACACATCATCGATACGATTCACGGTTGGCCAGAACTTGTTAGTGCGTACTGCTGCACTTGGGAACACGGCCACTTCGCGGCTGTATGGACGCGTATCAAACTCTGGGTCCATGATATCGGCCATAGTGTGCGGGGCGTTGTGCAGCGGGTTGTTGTCCACTGGCCATTCACCTGATTCCACTTTGGCGATTTCGGCGCGGATTGACACCATAGCGTCGATGAAACGATCGAGTTCCACCTTAGATTCAGATTCCGTCGGCTCAATCATCAGGGTTCCCGCAACAGGGAAGCTCATGGTTGGTGCGTGGAAACCGTAGTCATTCAAACGCTTAGCGATATCCATTTCGGTCACGCCTGAGGCTTCTTTCAGTGGACGCAGGTCGATAATACATTCGTGCGCCACGCGATCGTTACGGCCACGGAACAATACTGGGTAGTGTTCAGACAGCTTCTTCATCACGTAGTTGGCGTTTAACAGCGCAGTTTGGGTCGACTTTTTCAGGCCTTGAGAGCCTAACAGCTTAATGTACATCCAACTGATAGGCAGAATGCCCGCGCTACCATAAGGTGCGGCTGATACAGCGCCGTTGTGATCACTTTCACGGCCCGGTTTAACCACAACGTGGCCCGCAACGAATGGGGCTAAGTGCGATTTCACGCCGATTGGGCCCATACCTGGGCCACCGCCGCCGTGTGGAATAGCGAAGGTTTTGTGTAGGTTAAGGTGTGATACGTCGGCACCGATAAAGCCAGGAGACGTTAAGCCAACCTGCGCGTTCATATTGGCGCCGTCTAAGTACACTTGACCGCCGTGCTGATGCACTATGTCGCAGATTTCGCGGATAGATTCTTCATACACACCGTGGGTCGATGGGTAAGTGATCATGATGCAAGACAGGTTTCCAGCCACTTCGGCGGCTTTGGTCTTCAGATCTTCTAAATCGACGTTACCTTGCTTGTCACAGGCAGTAACTATCACTTGCATACCGGCTAATTGCGCCGATGCTGGGTTAGTACCGTGGGCAGATTGCGGGATCAAACAGATGTTTCTGTGCGCATCGCCACGTGACTCATGGTATTTCTTGATGGCTAACAAGCCAGCGTATTCACCTTGAGCGCCTGAGTTTGGCTGGATACACACAGCGTCGTAGCCTGTGATGTTCACTAACCAAGTCGACAGCTCTTCAATCAACTGGGTGTAACCTTTGGCTTGATCCAGTGGGCTGAATGGGTGCATGTTGGCAAATTCTGGCCAGCTCACAGGGAGCATTTCAACCGCTGCGTTTAACTTCATGGTGCATGAGCCCAGTGAAATCATCGAGTAGTTAAGTGCTAAGTCTTTGCTTTCGAGACGTTTGATATAACGCATCATCTCGGTTTCGCTTTGATAGCGATTGAACGTTGGGTGGCTTAAAATCGCATCTTGGCGCAGGAGTGCAGCAGGAATCGATTGGCTACCTTGGCTCACGATTTGCGCATCTAATGCGGCAACATCTAAACCATGTCCAGCACCTAAAATCACATCAAACAGGGCTTCGATATCTGTGCGCAATGTGGTTTCATCTAAGCTTACGCCCACAATGCCGTCGGCATCGAAACGTAGGTTCATTTCAGCAGCCAGTGCGCGTGCATTAACAGCAGCAACATCTAAGCCTTTGATGCTGATAGTATCAAACCAAGTGCTGTTGACTAAGCTCACGCCCTTCGCTTGTAAACCAGCCGCTAAAATATCGGCGAAACGGTTAATGCGTGATGCGATAGTTTTCAGGCCATCTGGGCCGTGGAATACGGCGTAGAAAGATGCCATGTTCGCTAACAAAATTTGTGCAGTACAAATGTTTGAGTTGGCTTTTTCGCGGCGGATATGTTGCTCGCGAGTTTGCATCGCCATACGCAGTGCGCGGTTACCACGGGCGTCTTTTGACACACCAATGATACGGCCAGGCATAGAACGTTTGTGTTCGTCACGGGCAACGAAGAAGGCCGCGTGTGGACCACCAAAGCCCATTGGTACGCCGAAACGCTGCGCACTACCAAATACCACATCGGCGCCCATAGAGCCCGGTGATTTCAGTAATACCAAAGACATAATGTCGGCGGCCACAGTCACAATCACATTCTTCGCACGCAGAGTTGCGAATAATTCAGTGAAGTCAGTGATTTGACCGAAACGGTTGGTATATTGGAACAAAGCACCAAACAGCTCGTAGTTAACGGCTTCGCTTGCAGGGCCAACTACCACTTCAAAACCAAAACACTCAGCGCGGGTTTTCACTACGTCTAAGGTTTGCGGGAACACATCATCGGCAACGAAGAAGATATTGGCTTTTTTCGCTTTAGAAACACGCTTTGCCAGCGCCATCGCTTCGGCAGCAGCGGTTGCTTCATCTAACAAAGAAGCAGAAGCCAAATCTAAACCCGTTAAGTCCATCGACACTTGTTGGAAGTTTAGAATGGCTTCTAAACGGCCTTGGGCGATTTCTGGCTGATATGGCGTGTAAGCCGTGTACCAACCTGGGTTTTCAAATACGTTACGCAGGATCACGTTTGGCACTTGAGTGCCGTAGTAACCCATACCTATGTAGCTCTTAAATACTTGGTTTTGGTCCGCTAAACCACGAATGTAGGCAATGCCTTCGGCTTCGCCGCAGGAATCACCAATGCTCAGGTCTTGGCTTAAACGGATCGACTCAGGCACGATTTGCGCGGTCAGATCTTCCAGTGACTCAGCACCAACAAAATTCAGCATGGCTTGCTGTTGGTTACTATCTGGGCCGATATGACGACGTAAGAATAAATCGTGCTGTTCTAACTGAGTAAGGGTTTGCTTGGTCATGATAAACCTTGTTCCAGATTTGCCGAAATTCAGAACTGTAGGGTACTGATTAACGGGCTGTTGTTATGTCAATCTTGCGCTAAAACAAACGAAGCCCCTCAGGGCTTCGTTAGCGTCGACGATTAATCTTCGTCGATTACAGCTTGGTAGCCTTCGGCATCCAGCAGGGCGTCGACTTCTGATTCGTCAGAAGGCATCACGCGGAAGAACCAGCCTTCGCCGTAAGCGCTGCTGTTAACGAGTTCTGGAGAATCTTCCAGCGCTTCGTTCACGGCAATCACTTCGCCAGAAATTGGGGCATAAATATCAGACGCCGCTTTTACTGATTCAGCTACAGCACAGTCTTCACCCGCAGTTACAGTGTCGCCAACTTCTGGGAGTTCAACGAAAACCATGTCACCCAACAGCTCTTGGGCGTGCTCAGTGATACCTACTGTGTAGCTGCCGTCTTCTTCCTTGCGGATCCATTCGTGTGAAGAGGCGTATTTCAGTTCTGTCGGAATATTGCTCATTGTTCTTGTTCCTTGTTCCGTTTTTTTAAAATGCTTGTTTACCGTTGCGCACAAAGTTTGGCGCTACTACTCTAACAGCCACACGTTTTTTACGCATTTCGACTTCCGCCGTATCCCCAATCGAGTTAGGCACACGCGCCATCGCAATAGAATAGCCCAATGTTGGCGAGAAAGTACCGCTGGTAATCACGCCTTGGTGCTCAACACCGGCTGAGTCGGTGAAAAATACTGGCATATCATGGCGTAACACGCCCTTTTCTTCCATCACTAGACCAACAAGTTTGTCGGTTCCGGCATCGCGAAGTGTTTCGAGGGCTTTACGGCCGATGAAGTCACGGTCGCTTGGTTCCCATGCGATGGTCCAGCCCATGTTGGCGGCCAATGGGTTGATGGTTTCGTCCATATCTAAGCCGTAGAGATTCATACCGGCTTCAAGACGCAGTGTGTCACGGGCACCGAGACCACAAGGTTTAACACCTTGATCTAACAATGCTTGCCACATAGCTTGGGCTTCGTCTTCTGGGACGATAATTTCGTAGCCTGCTTCGCCTGTGTAACCCGTAGTCGCAATAAACAGAGAACCGGCTTGCTTACCGAAGAAAGGTTTCATGCCTTCGATGGCGGTGTTTTGATCGCTACTGAGCACGGCAGCGGCTTTCGCTTTAGCGTTAGGACCTTGAACGGCGATCATCGCCAGTTCTGGACGCTCAGTCACAGTGACGTCAAAACCTTGGGATTGCTTGGCGATCCAAGCGAGATCTTTTTCGCGGGTCGCTGAGTTCACTACTACGCGGTAGTTAGTGTCAGTGAGGTAGTAAGTGATGAGGTCGTCGATGACGCCAGCATTTTCGTCTAACATGCCGCCGTATAAGGCTTTACCTGGAACTTTAAGCTTAGCCACATCGTTTGCCAGCAACTTACGCAGAAATGCACAAGCGTCGTTACCAATCACATCAACCACAGTCATGTGGGAAACGTCGAACATACCCGCGTCTTGACGCACGGCATTGTGTTCTTCGATTTGTGAGCCATAGTTGAGAGGCATGTCCCAACCGTGGAAGTCGACCATCTTAGCGTTTGATTCTAAGTGCTTGTTAAACAGAATAGTTTTGTTAGCCATTGTTATCCCTTTTTTGCGGCCTTTTTCAGGTCTCTGCCTAGTGTAGGGTGTAGATACTAGGGTCTAAAATGCGGCGAAATTATACCTTGCGTCACAAATTTGTATACAGGAGATTTTTCTAATCCGAAGCCATTGTCATTAGATTTTCTCATCTTCAACATGTAATTTTTTTACATGCGAAGGCCAGATTTGCGCAGCTTGCAGTCAATATGCTGATATTTTCGGCAATTCTGATCACATTAGCGCAACCTAGGCTAACGACATAACTTAGGCAGTGCTGACTTATTGCCCATGGCCTGTTGTATGAACACTGTTTTCAGCCCAGCGACATTATCAACGAGATTTAATCCCAGATCGCGAATCACCTTTTTGACTGGGTTTGAACCTTCGAATAGGCGTTTAAAGCCCTCCATCGCCGCGATCATCTCCATTGCATCGGCTTTGCGCCAACGTTCCAGTGCACGCAGCTGCGCATAATCGCCGATATCTTTACCCGCTTGCTGTAATTCGCTGATCACTTCGATAATGCTGGCCGCATCTAAAAAGCCGAGGTTCACCCCTTGGCCAGCCAGCGGATGAATAGTATGGGCTGCATCACCTGCTAACACTAAACGGTGGCGGGCAAAATGGCGGGCGTAGCGCATCCGTAATGGAAAGGCTTGGCGCTCGCTTTCCAGCTTGCAAATCCCCAAACGACCGTCAAAAGCCGCGGTTAAGTTGCGCTCAAATTGCACTTTGTCCATCGCCAATAATTCAGTAGCGCGCTCGGGCGGCACCGACCAGACGATGGAGCAGAGATTGTCTTCATACAGAGGTAAAAATGCTAGCGGGCCGTCCTGCAAAAACACTTGGCGGGCGGTGGCAAGGTGTGGCATTTCGGTGCGGATCGTTGCGACGATTGCGTGGTGGCCGTAATCCCAAAAGGTCAGCGGGATCTTGCATTGCTCGCGCACCCAAGAGTTGGCGCCATCAGCGGCTATCACAAGTGCGGCACTGACACTTTCTATTTCAGAATCGACGCCATTGGCAAGGGTCAACCAAGCTTCGCGCTCACCAAAAGCAATGCGCTCTAAGCGTTGGTTTTGAATATGGGTGATATTGTCAAACTCAGCGACGCGTTTGGCCAGCGCAAAGCTAATGGCATCGTTTTCGATAATCGCGCCGAGACTGGTTTCGCTGATGCTGTTGGCATCAAAGGCAATTTTGCCGAAACCGTCTTTATCCCACACTGCCATTTTTTGATAAGGCGTAGCGCGGGAAGTATCTAAATAAGCCCATGCCCCTAAGTTTTCTAACAAGCGCTGGCTCGCCTTATTGATGGCGCTCACCCGCAGGCGCGGCTCGCCGACAACGGCATCCGTGTGGCCCGCATCGATAACGACGACATTCAGATCGGCCTGCGCCAATCCAATCGCGGTGGCGAGTCCCACCATGCCGCCACCCACAATGGCGATGTCATAGGCTTGTGAACTTAACATGGGTACATCCTTTTCGCGTTGCGATACCAGTAATGAAAAGCGGGTTATTTCCAGCCCATCGCCTTTTGAGCAACGGGGGTTTTAAGTGGCGGAAACCAAGATAATAAGCGCAAGCCTAAGTTACGACCCAGCGCCATCGGCCAGTATTGGTTTGAAAAGCCACGGACTAAAAATTCGATATTGCGGATAGTGCTGTTTCTGTCGTGCTCGCGGGCATTAAGGTACGCATGGGTCACGGCGGCGGAGCCGATATCATCCCCCTGCGCTAGCGCCGTTTTGAGCACCTCAAGCAAGCTTACTACATCCCGCAGCCCTAAATTAAAGCCTTGCCCCGCAATAGGATGCAGTGTCTGCGCGGCATTACCGATAAACACACATCTGTGATGGATTGGCCTTGGCATATACGACAAATTAAGCGGATACGCATGGCGCGCGCTGACATCGATAAACGTGCCAGCACGATAACCAAAGGCCTGTTGCAGCGCCGCTAAAAACTCGGCCTTAGGTGCGTCTTGCATCTGTTTAGCCCGCGCATCATCGAGCGCCCAAACGAGAGATAATCGAGGTTGACCTTGGCTATCGGCCATAGGCAACAACGCTAAGGGACCTGTTTGGGTAAAGCGCTCATAGGCCCAATGTTTGTGAGGCCTATTGGTTGGCAAATCGGCAGTTTGAATATTGGCAATAATCGCGGTTTGCTCGAAGGCCACTTGGGTCACGGGCAAAGCAAAACTGCTGCGCACTTTGGATTGCAGTCCATCGGCGGCGACCACGAGTTTTGCTTGAAGGCGCTCGCCCGTATCGAGCACTAAGGTGTGGCCTTCGACGGCGGGTTCCACTTGGGCAAGCTTGGCGGGGCAATAGAGTTTTACCTCGCTCTTATTCAACTCGTTAAACAACACTTGGCCGACACGCTCAAGCTCGACCACTTGGCCTAAGGCGTCTAAATGAAACTGCGCGGCATTGAGCTCTGTCATGCCAAAGTGGCCGCGATCCGATACATGGATATTTTCAATCGCCGTGCCCAAATGGGCAAGCTTTGGCCAGAGGCCTAAACGGGATAATTCGAAAATAGAGCCGTGGGCGATGGCAATAGAACGGGCATCGAATCCGGGGTGTTGTTTATCGGGAAGGTGCGCCTCGATTAAGGCGATAGAAAGCGGCCTAGCTGCGGATAAAGAAAGACGCGCGAGAGCCAATGCGAGCGTCGCCCCCGCCATCGCACCGCCTACAATCGCGATGTCGACGTGTTGAACTGAAGTATCCATGTGATTTGTGGCCGTCATGGGGATCTCATTCAAGCTTTGGCATGGCACTGAGGCATGTAAACATAAAAGATGTAAACATCAGTGCTATGCACTCAAAAACACCAGTGCTATGGATTCAAAGGCAGGTTTGCCCGCCTTTGATATCAAATGAAGCCACTACTGCGTTAATTTATTAAGCATTAAACCTAAGCACTAAACCTAAGCGCTAAACTTAAGCACTAAACAATCGCGGTAAATTAATGCACCACCGCTGTATCGTCGGTCTCGCCCAGCGGGATCTCAGGACCAAACTCCGAGTAACACATAATGGCGGCAATGCGCACAAACTCGAGTAGTTCAGTGTAAGCAGCTTCAGATTCTTCATCGTCGGCAACATCAAATTCCACTTGGGCAATTTCTGCCAAATCTTTGATCACTTCACGCACTTCTGCCGAGGCTTGATTCAATTTCGGCTGAATAATTGCCATGCCAGTCAAAAAGCTTTGGGTCCAAAGGGACAAGGCTTCAACACGTTGGCTGAGCGGCTCTTCTTCTTCGGGCAACAGCGGCATGAAACCAAATTCAAAATCCACTAAACGCGCGACAGAATCATTAAACAAATCACACACTAATTGGTGCAACTGCGCTGGCAAAGGTTGACCATCGTTCATCAAGTCAAATAAAGGCTTGATCCAAGTGTCGCCAGTTTGCGCTACACCACCGCAAATTAAACCGACTAAAGCACCGTGAACTTCTACCGGATGTTGGCCGATTTCAGCCGCATCTAAGGCGAGTTTTAAGCTGTCGATACGTAACGAAGGAGGGGTTGCCATGTCAGATCCCAATAAGATTTTTCCAGCAGCAATGCTAGCAGAGATAAAGACTTGAACCAATACTGAATCCCAATAATGGCGAAATCGGCCACACCCTGATAAAAAATTATCCAACTGCTCACACAAACAGCAAACAAAGCCGTCAAAGACCAATCCAATTGCGGCTTACCTTGCACTTTTAATATCAGCCCTATATAGTCCGCCCTAAGAGGCTAACGAAAGGATCACCCGCGACATGAGTAACAGTGCTGTTGAAATTACCCTACTTGGGCGCACCTACTCTATCGCTTGCCCGAAAGGTCAAGAGGATGCCTTACGTACGGTAGCATTGGGAGTTGAACAACAACTCACAGCGTTAAAAACCCGAACCAATAGCCTAAGCCGCGAAGAAATTGCCATTATGGCGGCGCTGAATATTGGACACGAGTTGTTCCAAGAAAAGCAAAAAAATAAGCATTACATGCAACAGATGGACGACAGGATCAGCTTGCTGCAGTCGACCCTCGAAAATGCCTTAGTTGAGCGTTCAACTAAATAGATTTAAACTGTGCGCCTTGGTGATTTAACACCATTTGAGTTAAACCGACTGACGCACAGTGAATGGCTAAACTGGCTTATCAACATAAACCAATGTTTTAGCGATTCAATACCGTTTTGCTCCCTGGGATGCATGCCAACTGGTAATGTCCCTGTGCCGATAATTTTGAAATTAGGGTGAATGCTTTACTGACATTGCGCATGCTCGGCTTGTACCGAGAAGCCTTAGGAGGTAATCATTTTCCCGCCTTGAACCTACGGTTCAAGGGCTACACCGGTAGCGGCATTCTGGGGAGCATCTTAATTCTATGTCTACATTTTCCAAAATTTCTCATTCCACTATACAAAGTGAAACGGCATATATTGCCGTAGATGTCGCCAGCCATGCGGCAGATATCGCCATTCATACGCAAGAAAACCGCAATCAGTTACGCAAGAATATTCGCACTGCCCGCAAATCCCTTTCAGAAACCGAGCAAACCCAAGCAAGCTTAAGCGCCAGCCAACGTATGCTCCATGAACTACAAGGCAACAATACGCAACATGTGGCGCTGTATCTCACCCACGATGGCGAACTCGCCACGCCGCCGCTGATCGCTGCGCTGTGGCAATTGGGCATTCACACCTATCTGCCAAGGTTGCATCCCTTCAATGCTGGGCAATTGTTATTTCTGCATTACAGCGCTGACACGCCCATGCAGCCCAATCAATTCGGTATCTTAGAACCTAAGTTAGATGTGCGCGCCATTATCCCAGTGACAGAGCTAGATGTGGTTATCACGCCCTTAGTGGCGTTTGATTTAATGGGGAATCGCATGGGCATGGGCGGCGGTTATTACGATAGGACACTGGCGAACTGGCAGCTCAAAGGTAAACCTTTGCCTATGGGTTATGCCCACGACTGTCAGCAAGTGACGAGTTTACCCTGCGAACATTGGGATGTGCCTTTGCCATTCATCATCACCCCAAGTCGCGTACTGACGTTCTAAGTCATTAGCTGTTGCTCGAAAAATCAAATGACTATTTTAACTGGCGACCGCCGTCGACATTATGGCAACGACCTGTGACGTAGCGGCTATTAAGCAGATATTTCACGAGTTCGATAATCTCCTCATTCCCCGCCTCTTTCGGCAACAGCGCTTTGGCTAAGGTTTTTTGCTGATAGGCGGCGTCATCACCCGTATTAAATAGGATCATCGCCGGCGCAATCGAATTCACTTTCACCTCGGGCGCCAATTTGGCGGCAAAGGATAGCGTCATATTGTGCAGCGCGGCTTTACTGGCTGCATAGGCTATGTGCTTCTGACTGCCCTTCTCTGCCACGTAATCGGTAATATGAATCACATCACTGCCGCCGATTTCATCGCCAGCAGCGGCACGTAGCTGCGCCTCTAAGGCCAAGTTCAACTGATAGGGCACGCTCACATGCACTTGCATCATCCGCTGCAGCACTTGGCTCGGCGTAAAAGTGGTACTCTTTAAAGGCTCATTCTTTGTAAGAACAGGATCCGGCAGCCAGTCCGAAGCATTGTGAATAATGGCGCGAATTTGAGGCAGTTGAGTTAACTCATCAATTAAGGATTGCACTTGGGCATCGTCATAAAAATCGCAGGGATACAGAGTCGCACCTAAAGCGTTCAGCTCATCAATGCTATCGTAATGGCTGCGATAAGTACCAATCACCTGCTGACCTTGGGCGAGAAAATGTTTGGCTAAGGCGTAACCTATGCGTTTACCCACGCCTGTGATTATGATGGGAGATGTCATACCTATCCTTTTGAGTCGTTATTTGTCAGGCTTTACCTTGTTCACTTAAAGGTAAGCTGATGAATAACCAAGATGTTACTGCACTCATTTGAATTTAACCTAACAAAAAGCCAAATGAGGCGCGGATTCGATTTAAAATCAGCTGCGATCTAAAACCCTTTATTCTGCGTATAGGCTAGAAGAAAACCAAGCTTAAGTGCGCAAGCCAAGAGCTTAGAGCAAGTATTGTGATCAAGTCATCAGAGGTGGTACCGATGGAACTGCGGATTTTTTTATGATGGTAACTGTCCATTATGTAGCGCCGAAATGCGTCAACTGAAAGCGCGCGATCCCAACAACTTGATTGCGCTTGAGGATTTAAATGCATCCGACTTCAGTGAACGTTTCAGCCATATCGATAGAGACTACGCCAATACTATTCTTCACGGCGAAACCGCAAAGGGCGAAGTGTTACTCGGGTTAGATGTCACCTGTAAAGCGTGGGCACTGACAGGAACACGTGCTTGGATCCAACTGTTACGCCTGCCCGTGATTAAAACTGTCGCCGATTGGACTTACCTGCGCTTTGCAAAACACAGATACCGCATCTCCTATTTACTGACGGGTAAAGCCCGCTGCGACGATAACTGCCAAATTCCCACCAAGCGCCGCTGAATGAGCTTTAGAAAGTATAAAACCCAGGCATAAAAAAACGGAGCTCAATGGCTCCGTTTTTTAATTCGTCATAATCTAAAAAGATTATCCGAAAGATTATTTAACGAAATCAACGCCTAGTTTGATATCGCCTTTCAGCGTATCTAACATAGAATCACGAGCGTTAGCTTCGAATGCACTCACTTCACCGTAAGGCAGTACTTTTTCAATACCGTTTTTGCCTAACAGCACAGGTTGTGCGAAGAACTCTGCGTGCTCGCTGCCGCCGTCAACATAGGCGCATTCAACGATGTTAGCTTCGCCTTGCAGACCACGAACCAAAGACAGACCGAAACGGCAAGCCGCTTGACCCATAGACAGAGTCGCGCTACCGCCACCGGCTTTAGCTTCAACCACTTCTGTACCCGCGTTTTGGATGCGAGTAGTCAGACTTGCCACTTCTTCATCAGTGAAAGTCGCGCCTTCAACTTGAGACAATAATGGCAGAATGGTCACGCCGCTGTGGCCGCCGATCACATTCACTTTAACGTCAGCAACGTTCAGGCCTTTTAATTCGGCGATGAAGGTTTCAGAACGGATCACGTCTAATGTCGTGATACCGAACAGACGGTTCTTATCGTAAACACCCGCTTTTTTCATCACTTCTGCAGCGATAGCGACAGTCGTGTTGACTGGGTTAGTGATAATGCCAACCAAAGCCGTAGGGCAAGTTGCCGCTACTTTTTCGATCAGGTTGCGAACGATACCGGCATTGATATTGAACAGATCTGAACGATCCATACCAGGCTTACGCGCAACACCAGCAGAAATTAGAACAACGTCAGCACCCACTAGGGCAGGCGTTGGATCTTCACCAGCAAAACCTTTGATTTCAACAGCAGTAGGGATGTGGCTCAAGTCAACCGCAACACCCGGAGTAACCGGTGCGATATCATATAGAGACAAATGTGAACCCGCAGGCAGTTGAGTTTTTAACAGTAGGGCAAGAGCCTGGCCGATACCACCAGCAGCACCAAGTACAGCAACTTTCATAGTTATCTCCGTTATTTCTCGGATATGTGTGACATGGATCTAATTTACGTTGGCGTCACATTACTGGAATGTCACAACAATTTCAATTATCCCTTAGTCGTGGGACAAAAGAATTCCGGAATAACTTAGAAGCAATGTAGAACAATTACTCAAATTGGTATTTTTAAGCCCCCAGCAAACGCTTAACCACAGGGAGTTAGTGAATTTTTATTCAACCAATCTGGTTATTTGTTGACAATTTTTCTAAAAATATTCAAAATGGGCCTGTTTTTTTGAATAACGAATAATAATATTATGCAAACGACCAAGAATCAGGATGACCTTGTTAGAATTTTTAAGTCGATTTTAAAAGAAGAGCGCTTTGGCTCTCAAAGTGAAATCGTCACCGCCTTGCAAGCTGAAGGCTTTGGTAATATTAACCAATCAAAAGTATCACGCATGCTCAGCAAGTTCGGCGCAGTGCGGACTCGCAACGCTAAGCAAGAGATGGTGTATTGCTTGCCGGCCGAATTAGGCGTACCAACCGCGGGTAGCCCGCTGAAGAATTTGGTACTCGATGTCGATCATAACCAAGCGATGATCGTCGTGCGAACTAGTCCTGGTGCCGCGCAGCTGATTGCCCGTTTATTGGATTCTATCGGTAAACCAGAAGGCATTTTGGGCACAATTGCTGGTGATGACACTATCTTTATTTGTCCATCGAGCATCCAAGATATCGCCGATACCTTAGAAACCATCAAATCTTTATTCAATTACGCAGAATAAAAAAACAGGTCAGCTTGCTGACCTGTTCTATTTCATCTGTACGCATTTCTGTCCAATCTTGCGCTGATTATTTGGCCATTGTCCCGATTACGTTACACATTTAAGCCAATCTCTCGCTCACCGATGTTTATACGCTAAGGTCAGTAAGCCACACTGATGCGCTGATTTACATGAGTGCCCTGTTCGGCTTCATCTAACATGGCTTTAGCGTAATCTGTAACAGAAATGCGGCTGCGACCATTGGCATCGGTAAAGAAGCTGTCGCCACCAAGGCGATATGGGCCTTCACTCTCACCAGGATAAATCTCAGCGGCTGGGCTCACAAAGGTCCAATTAATTGCAGTTTGCGCCGCACGGAATACCTGCAAAGCTTCACCCTGAGCTAACGCTTCATCTTTATATGCTGCGGGAAAATCTGGGCTAGAAACCAGAGTCACACCCGGTGCCACTTCTAAACTCCCTGCACCACCAACCCACAATAAACGTGGCACCTTAGCGTTAGGCAGCACATCCAGTAAATGCTGAACCGTACTCGCCACTAGGTCATGATTTTGTTGTGCGCGGCCACCAACAGCGGCAATGACAACATCTACGCCAGCAAAGGTTTGCGCAACTAATGGCTGCTCTAAATCCACAGCATGCACAGCCACATCAGTAGCGGATAACTTGCTCGGATCACGCACTAGCGCTGTTACTTGGTGCCCACGGCTCAATGCTTCTTTTAAAATTGCACCACCAATCCAACCTGTTGCACCTAAAATTGCGATTTTCATTTCGTTAACTCTCTCTGATGATTTACATTGAAGCCAGTTTACTTGCAGTGGTTCACGTGATAAACATCAATAAATGAGCATGATTGTTTCAATTTAAGGTACTAATATGGATAAAATTGCCGCAATACGTAGTTTCGTCGAAGTGGCAAACTGTGGCAGCTTTACCAAAGCTGCCGAGCATTTAGACCTCAGCCGCCTGCAGGTGTCCCGCCATATTCAAGAAGTGGAGCAGTGGTTGAGTTTGCGCTTACTACACCGTACCACCCGCAGCGTCAGCCTGACCTTACAAGGCGAAGAAGCGCTGCAATTTTGCCAGCGGATTTTAAGTGAAGTCGCCGCCATGGAGAGCCGTGCCCACAGCCATAACAGTGAACTGGTGGGCAGTATTCGTATCGCTACACCTATTGGCCTTGGACAGCACAGCCTGTTTGATGTTGTCGATCGCTTTATTAAAATTCACCCTAAGGTCAGTATTCAGCTGGTGATGTCGGACAGTTTTGCCCAATTGGTGGATGAGCGAGTCGATGTGGCATTGCGCTATACCGAGCAGCCGGATGATAATTTGATTGCGCGGCGTTTAATGACTATAGATGCCGTGATCTGCGCTGCGCCAAGCTACCTTGATAGCAACACACCACTTGTCGAGCCGATAGATCTGCTGGCCCACAACTGCCTGATACACTCGGCGCAACAAAATTGGCCTTTCCTGAAAGAGCTGCAAGCCGAGCACGTAAAAGTTACAGGGAATCTTAGGGCTAACGATATGGGAGTGTTGGTCAGTGCGGCGCTACGTGGACATGGCATAGTGCGTTTACCCTGTGACTTAGCTAACCAATACCTTGCCAGTGGTCAGCTCAAAGAAGTCCTACCCGAATTTACGACACCAGGCCAAACCCTGTGGGCGGTGTACTTGTCCCGCAGTTATCAGCAAAATCTGGTGCGCGCCTTTATCGATTACACCGCCCAGCAATGGCAGCTCGATATCAAAAAATGGGTTCCCGCGCATTAGCATAAAAAACGCACTTAGGCGTTAGCGTAAGTGCGTTTCATTGATGCTGAATCTGCTCAAATATTGAAAGCTTATTCGTCGAATTGCAGCATAAAATCCAATGCGGGGGCAAAGAAGGATGAGCCTGTCATCGCCTTGGTAAAATGCATCAAGTGATCATGGTTACCTTCGCCATCACCAAACATCATGCTATGCAGCATCTTTTCAAAATGCTCAGGAGTGCGGCAGTTAGAAATAAACATCAATCCCTGCTCTTTTAGTGAACCATAGGGCATGCTCTGGCGCAGGATTTCCATCGACTGACCATTCGCATCTTTAAGATTCACCCGCTTGATATGGCTGGTCAGTGGCTTGTCTTCTGATTCATACTCGATATTATCTTGCTTAGTGCGACCGATAATATCTTCTTGTTTTTTAACCGGTAATCGATGCCATTTACTCAAGTTATGGGCATACTTTTGCACGTGAATATAACTGCCGCCCTTAAACTCAGGATCTTCATCGCCAACCAGAGCGACTTCCTGACGGTGACGCCCCTTAGGGTTTTCGGTGCCATCGACAAAGCCGGTTAAATCGCGGCTATCCATAAATCGAAAGCCACGTTCTTCATCGACTAATTCCACTAAGTCTTCAAACATTTGGCTGATTTCATTAGCGACTAAATGCAGAATATCGTAACGGTCGCAGCGGATATGCACGAACAAATCATATTCAATTGCCGGCGCTTCGCGGCTGCCGACTTGCATAGCAGGAAAAGGCTTGAGCATTTCAGGGCGAGCATTGGGGTAGAGGCTATCCCAATAATTAGCGCCAATCCCCACAAAACCATTGAATGCACTGTCAGAGTATTGATCTGTCAGCTCATAAATATACTGCGCAACGTTGGCAAGACAGGGACGTAATTGCGACTCGACATTGTCATTGGCATTAAACATCAAATAGACACTGTGTAAGTTCCCCTCGGCACACACACCCAACTGTTCACGCGGCATATTTTGAATATCCATTTGGTTATCACCCTTTTTCTAAATTCATTTTCGGCAATATTATCCGCAACTTTACCTGAAAATGACATTAACTAACGCACAGTTTGTTCTGGTTTATCATGATAATGCTCATTAGGTAGCAATATCACGCCCAAGATCCCTAATGTAAAAATGACGAGACTGGAAAGTCTCGTCATTCAGTTTAATCGAATTAGAGCAGCAAAGCTTACTCTACCTCGAGCTTACCTTAGCGTGACGCTGAAGTTAATAACCGGCAGCATGACCATCTTTACGGCTCTCAGAAGCGCCACGATACACGCCCGTTTCAGCATTAAATCCAATAGCTTGATAGCCGCCAAAATCCCCAAGTCCATCACGCAGCACATGACCTTTCTTGATAAGCTCACGGCGTGTTTCCACAGGGAAGCCCGATTCCAGACTGACGTAGCCGCCATCATTCATCACTTCGCCGGTGGGCTCGGTTGAGCCCATATGCAAAATTCTCGGGGCATCGCCCGCTTCTTGCAAGTTCATTTTAAAATCAATCAGATTCATTACAATTTGTGCGTGCATTTGTGGCTGAGTCGCGCCGCCCATCACCCCAAAACTCAACCAAGGCTTACCGTCTTTGGTCACAAAGGCGGGAATAATAGTATGGAATGGACGCTTACCTGGTGCGTAGGTATTAAAACGCCCCTCAGTTAAATCAAACATTTGCCCACGGTCTTGCAGCACGAAACCGAGATCTGGCGGTGTCATGCCCGACCCCATACCACGGTAGTTACTTTGAATGAGTGACACCATGTTGCCGTCTTTATCGGCTGTGGTCAGGTACACAGTATCGCCATGTTGCAACGCAGGATTACCCGCATCAACACTCTTGGCCGCTTTATTGGGATCGATTAACTTAGCGCGATCATAATTGTATTGCTGCGAAATCAACTCGTTAACTGGCACTTTATTAAAGGCCATGTCGGCATAAAACTTAGCTCTGTCGGCAAAGGCGAGTTTTTTGGCTTCGACAAATAAATGCACATATTCGGGGCTATTAAAGCCCATCGCAGCCACATTAAAGGGTTCCATGGTTTTTAAGATTTGTAGCGCCGCAATCCCTTGACCATTGGGCGGCAACTCCCATACATCGTAACCACGGTAGTTCACCGAAACCGGATCTATCCAGTCGCTAGTATGGCTCGCTAAGTCATCATAACTTAAATAACCACCTTGAGATTTCATGTACTTATCGATACTTTTGGCGATATCGCCTTTATAGAAAGCATCGCGGCCACCTTTGGCAATTTTCTCATAGGTATTAGCAAGCGCTGGGTTTTTAAAGATTTCGCCCACCGCTGGCATCTTGCCATTAGGCATATAAGTTTCTTTAAAACCGGGGAATTTTGCGAGTTTTTTACCGCTACCCTCAAGATAATAAGCAATCAATTCGGAGACAGGAAAACCATCACGGGCATAGTGGATTGCGGGCGCGAGATTATCGGCCATAGCTAATTTGCCGAACTTATTATGCAGTTCATACCAACCATCCACTGCGCCGGGAACAGAAACAGGCAAAGGCCCAAGCGGCGGCAAATAGTCTAAGCCGAGGGATTTGAGCTTTTCTAAACTTAAGGATTTTGGACTGCGACCCGAAGCGTTAAGGCCATAGAGACGTTTATCTTTCGCGCTCCAGACGATGGCGAATAAATCGCCACCAACACCCGAGCCAGTGGGTTCAACTAGCCCTAACATGGCATTAGCGGCAATGGCCGCATCGACGGCACTACCGCCCTGCTTGAGTATGTCGATAGCGACTTGCGTGGCGAGGGGTTGGCTGGTCGCCGCCATTCCATGGGTGGCATACACTTCTGAGCGCGTCGCAAAGGCTTTACCCGTGATCCTATCCATGGCCATCACTCCTGAAGACGATATTGCCGTCGCCACTGTCACTAAGGTACAAATTGATTTTATTGTTTTTATCATAATTCCTCCCACTCTGGAGAAATTAAGGTAACAAGGATGGTCGAAAATATCACCAACCAATACCGCATAGACGCAAGTTAAACGTAAGCAAAAATGTCATACTTTCGTTGGTGATAGCTTATCGCCATGGCATTAATACCTGACGGCTTAGATTGGCTCAACACAATATCAATATGCCTAAGATTCAAATAGTACCAGCGAGTGCGGCTCTGTCGTGACCCCGACTTTTTGGCCGATAGTGAGCTGCATCATTTGGCTTCGCACTTCGACATAATAAGCGTGGGAAGCGGCTTCAATTTTGACCCAGTAATGACAAAAAGCGCCTAAAAAACGCCGCTCTGTGATCGTGCCCACACCTTGCTCATCGGCACTGAGCGTCAATTGCTGCGGGCGCAAAAATACCGTACCGCTGAACTCGCTCGGCAACCCTAATGGCGTGAGGCTGGTTAAATGGCCGATAGGAGTGGCAACTCTGTGTCCATCGAGCACTGCGGCGGGTAAGTAATTACCGCTACCTAAAAAGTCCGCCACATAACGACTGTTTGGGGCGGCATACAAGGCTTCGGCGCTACCATGCTGCACTATAATGCCTTGCTTAAAAATCGCCAAAGTATCAGCAAATACAAAGGCTTCATCCTTACTGTGGGTGACAAACACCGCGCTAACATTACGCTGTTTTAAAATGCTGCGAATTTCCGCCATCATTTCGTAGCGCACTTGGGCATCGATATTAGAAAAAGGCTCATCGAGCAGTAATAACTGCGGCTCATAGGCAAGTGCCCGCGCAATCGAGACGCGCTGCTGCTGACCGCCAGATAACTCATGGGGATAACGCTGAGCTAAGCCTTCGAGTTTGACTAAGGTTAGCATCTCATCCAACCGTGCCTGACGCTCGCCGGCCAACAATTTATCCACGCCAAAAAGAATATTCTCCGCCACAGTTAAATGGGGGAAAAGCGCATAGTCTTGGAAAATCATGCCGATACCGCGCTGTTCGCTAGGCACAAACTGGCTGTCGCCACTCACAACGCGGCCATTGATCTGGATTTCACCTTGGCTAATCGCCTGCAATCCCGCAACCGCCCGCAACAGTGTGGTCTTACCGCAACCGCTGGGACCTAACAGCGCAAGGATTTCCCCTTGGTCGAGGGTCATACTCAAACCTTTGAGTACTTGCTGGCCCTGATAATCGCTATGAACTTGCATAAGTTTGAGCGTGTTTGTCATCAGCTGTGTAGCTCCAATGAACGGTTTAAATAAATCAGCGGCACTAAGCCCACCAGTACAATGACAATCGCGGCTAAGGCGCCGTGCTCGAGTTTTTCATCGGACACAAACTGGAAAACATAGGTTGCAAGGTTTTCAAAACCGATAGGTCGCAGTAATAATGCCGCGGGCAATTCCTTCATGCTTTCGATAAACACCAATAACGCGCCCGCAAACAATCCCTTACCAAGTAGAGGTAAATGCACTCTTTGCAGTAACTGCCTTGGGCTTTGGCCCATAGTCAGACTCACCATGTCTAGCGATGGCGAAATGCGTTTATAGCTGCTTTCAACGCTGCCGATAGCAATTGCCACAAAACGCACGCAAAAGGCAAAAATCAACGCCACTACGCTGCCCGTTAAAATAAGCCCAGGGCCATTTAAACCAAGTAAATCCGCCAGATCATTAATCGCAAAATCGAGCATAGTGAGCGGCACTAATACGCCGATAGCGAGCACAGTGCCGGGCAAGGCATAACCCGTCGAGGCTAAACGTGAGGGCAAGACATCACTGGGCCTTGGGCTTATGCGACGCACAAACATGAGCAGCAAAGCGATTAAGCAACAGATTAAGCTAGTGATCAGCGCAAGGCTTAGACTATTAAGGCTTAATTGCCAAAAGCGCCCATCCCAGCTTTGTTCAAAGTAACCAATAGCATAAGAAATTAAAATGCCAAAGGGCAATAAAAAAGCTAATAACAGCAGGGCGACGCAAAAGCTCAGTGCAACTGTGGTTTGCGCTGTCGAGAGTCGATACAAGTCACTGGCTTGGATGCGCGATTGTTTTTGGAATAACTGCTGTTTACGACGGGCAAAACGCTCAAGTCCAATCAAGCAAAACACCACCAGCAAAATAATCGCCGACAACTTAGCGGCGGCAGTCAGATTGCCATAGCCCAACCAAGTGTCGTACACGGCAGTGGTTAAGGTTGGCACGGCAAAATAGTTAACCGTCGCAAAATCGGCGGCCGTTTCCATCGCCACCAAAGCCACCCCAACCGCGAGCGCTGGCCTTGCCATGGGCAAAGATAAACGCCAAAAACTCTGCCACGGCGAGCATCCCATGCTCCTTGATGCATGGGCCAAGCTTAAGGATTGTTCCATAAAGGCGGTACGCGCCAATAGATAAATGTAGGGGAATAACACTAGCGACAACATGCACGCCGCGCCGCCTAAGGTGCGAATATCGGGGAAGAAATAATCCTGCGGTGAGTTCCAACCAAAAATCGATCTCAAGCTACGCTGTACTGGCCCCGCATAATCGAGCAAATCGGTATACACGTAGGCAACAATGTACCCCGGCATAGCGAGGGGCAGTAATAGCGCCCATTGCAAGTAGCGCCTGCCGACAAATTCACAGCGAGCCATCAACCAAGCGCAGGGTAACGCGAGTAATAACGCGCCTAAACTCACCCAAAAGATCAGCAATAAGCTGTTGATAACATAAATTGGCAGGACAGTTGCCATCAAGTGGCCAAACACGGCTTCGTCAGGCTGCAAAGCCTGCAATATCAGCGCAACCAGTGGCAGCACCAGCAGGGTGGCCACCGCATAACCAGCAAGCGACCAGCTTCTGGCTAATCCTAAAATCATGTCAATCCTTAAAAAGTTACAGCGCCAATCAATGGCGCTGATAACCTAATTCTGCAATTTGTCACTCGTACTTAACGTCAAATGCTAGAGATCAAACTGCACTTCATCTAATAACTTAACTGCCGCTTGGTGATATTCAGCCAATTTAAAAATCGGCAATTGATCCGACTTAAACTCCCCCCATGAAGCCACTAAGGTTGAAGGTGCCACATCGGCTTTTACTGGGTATTCCATATTCACTTCAGCATAGGCCTTTTGAGCCACATCGGCGGATAGAAATTCCATCAATTTTATCGCATTGGCTTTATTAGGCGCATGACGAGTTAGCACCATGCCAGAAACGTTCACATGAGCACCGCGATCGGCTTGGTTTGGGAAGTTAATCGTGACGGCCTCGGCCCAGCTTTTTTGCTCAGGGTCTTGCATCATGTTGCCGTAGTAATAGCTGTTACCGATAGCGATATCACATAAGCCTTCTTTTACCGCTTTCACTTGGGCTCTGTCGTTACCCTGTGGCTTGCGCGCCAAGTTACTCTTCACACCGGTCAGCCACGTTTTAGCCTCAGCTTCACCATGGTGAGCAATCATAGATGCCACTAATGCTATGTTGTATGGATGCTTACCGCTGCGGGTACAGATTTTGCCTTTGTATTTAGGATCGGCGAGTTCTTCATAGGTGATTTGCTGCGGCCCTAAACGGTCTTTCGCCGTATAGAGATTTCGTACTCGCATGGTCAGGGCATACCACTGGCCATCGGGGTCACGATACTGAGCAGGAATGTTGCTTTCGAGTTGGGTATTTTTAACTGGTGAAGTCAGATCTTTATCGACTAATTCAACTAGACGCGAGAAATCAGAGGTCAGCACCAAATCTGCTGGGGATAAACGACCTTCACGGGCGAGACGCTCGGCAATACCATCTTTTGCAAAGACCAAATTCACACCTATGCCGGTTTCTTCGGTGAAACGCGTCAGGATAGGCTCCACCAAGAAGGCTTGGCGATAAGAATAAACTGTTAATTTATCATCAGCATTCGCCGAATGCCCAACCGACATTAACCCAACTACTGCTGCGCAAGTTACCCATTTCATTACCCATTTCTCCCCAAAGTGATGATATGTTCAGCGAGTGTGAACATGGCCGCATTAATGATAATGCTTATCAGTAGCGCAAGAGTAATAGATGGATATACAGAGAGCAATAGTCCATTTAACTTTTTGTTTTTAATGAATTTAAATTCAAAACTGGTTATTATCTCAAATCAAACTAAACTGAACCTTAATTTGCTTAAAATGCTTTCAGGAGGCGTTATGTTAACTGTTTTGCTACTAGGTATAGTCGCAGTAGCGCTATTTGGCCTATTTAAACTCAATACTGGTCACAAGCGGCATAGACACTATGCTAAAGCGGTAAATCAACACGCCGACGGGACTAAGCCGCATGCATCACAAGCCCATCATTTTCACAGTGTAAGCATAGTGAATGACGGCAGTTGCTGTAACCAGGTTGAAACATTCTCTGGAAAACGTTTTTTATCGAAGGATGCACCGGAAATCCCGATGGAAGAATGCACTATGACCCAGTGCCAATGTCGCTATCAACACCATGAAGATAGGCGTCAAATAGGGAATGACCGTAGAGTCGAATATGGGGTTACACGGGAATTATTCGGCGCTTTTGGAGAACAAAACCGCCGTGATAGACCAAAGGGAAGACGCGCAACCGATGGCTGAGCATCTCCATCCAGTTATTGGGGACGGGTTTGGATAAACGCGGGGAGATTACGCATATCACTAAACCAAAGTGCCGTCGCAGGGGCAACCTTGCGCCAATCTAACTCTGGATGTCTAAAGTCCACATAATCAAGCAAGCAAATCAAGGCTAATTGCGGTGCCTGAATCGTGGTTTGGGTGATGACGGTTTGCAGCTCAACCTGCATAAGACCACGCAGCAATGCTTGTTCAAAGCGAGCCGTCCAAAAAGCCGATCTCACGCCTTCATCTTCACGCATCTGCTCTTGGCGTAATTTCACCGCGCTATCGATTAAGCCTTTTATCAAAGAATATTGACACTCCAACACCCAGTTATGACTTGAGATGCCAAACATCTTACGATCGCCAAGCTCAGCATCTAGGTAGCGCATAATCACTTCGCTATCGAATAACGCCACGCCATCGTTAGTGATGAGACACGGGATCTGTCCTAGCGGGTTAGCATCGAGTAATTCGGCACTGTTTTCAAAGGGATTGACTAGCTGCTCTTCAATATTGTTAATTCCTAAATACTGGATTAAGGCTCTAACACAACGGGCGTAGGGTGAAGCTTGAGAACTTAACAACTTCATCAAAAATTTCCTTATATTTGCATTAAACGCTATGGCTATTTAGGAGCGAAAACGGCTTGCTCCCACCCATATAAAATGGGATCACCAATATTTCTCTACGGTAATTTGTCCGGGAGCACGACGTAAATTCTTCACTAATCCCTTATCGAGTAAGGCGCTTTGCGCGCCATTGATCATTCCGGGATTGCCACAAATCATAACTTGGGAATCAGCAGCACTTAAGGTTACTCCTGCCTTTTTTTCAATCTCACCCGAGACCAGGCCCTCGGGTATACGACACTGCAACGCATCGGCAAAGGGTTCACGGGTCACACTCAAGACTAATGTAAACTGTGCTGGGTATGTGCGTTCTAACTCACGCAGCTTATCAAGATACGCCAAATCCTGCGCCTCGCGCACGCCATACACAAGTACGACTTTTTCGAAACGCTCCCAAGGTTCATGGGTGTCGAGCATAGACAAAAATGGCCCTACCGCTGTACCTGTAGCCAAAAACCATAAGTGCTTGCCTTGAAGTCCACCCTTAGGAATTTCCACTAAGGTCATAAAACCAGTCGCGGTTGAGGTAATTTCAATTTCATCGCCTATGCCAAGGTTTTGCAATTGCGGCGATAACAGGCCGTCCTCTACCGCGACTGCGAGCACTTCGGCATAGGGTTTATCGGGAGAATTGACTAAGGAGTATGCTCTGGCAACACGCTTATCATCTTGCATTTGACTTAACTTGATAAACTGGCCAGGAATAAATGGGGCTAACTCGGCGGCGATGCGCAATGAAAATAACTTATCGCTCCAATCAATACGTTCTATAACTTGTCCCCTAGTCCACATAGCGTACCCTCAAGCGAAACGTTAAATAGGCTTCCAGCATAGACTTTTTTCCGCATAACAAAAACCCCTTATGATAAGGGGCTTATGGCGATAGAACCGAAAACAACAGAGCGTTAACTGGCACTCGATTGTGTCTCATCTGTCTTCTTATTAAAACTATCTCTAAAGGCCTGTAGTCCCTCTTGCACTAAACCATAGGTTTTATCGACACCATCGGCAATATCCCCCTGCAAGACTCTAAGGCCAGACAGAATGTCTTTCGCTTCTTTAAAGCCGTTATCAATTGCACCACCAATAATTCCCATAAAGCTATCGAGTTGCTCATCTAAGCTCATACCCGAATTTTGTTGCTGGTGAATGCTAAAAAACTGCGTCGCAAAACTCACGATACGATCTGCAGTCGCTTCTGGCGATGTATCTACGCCATTATCGTAAGCAGTTTGAATCGCGTTCTCGCCCATAGTAGGCGCTAACTCTTTATTAATCGACTCTATCGCAGCGCGATAAAGCAAGATCATAGACTGATCGCCTGACTTGATATTCACATCTTGCTGTGCCGATAAAATCGCTTGATTCATCAGCTGCTTACTCGTTTGCTGCGCGGTTTGTTTCGAGGTCACTTCGGTGGTTTTCGCGTCCTTCGAATCACTCACTTCGGTACCCTTAGGCGCCGTATTTTCAGCATATTTTTTCTGCGGCAAAGGGGTACTTTGCACTTGAGAGGGTTTATTGATTTCCATGATGACTATCCATTCAATTCGGGTCGACTTTATTATCGACCAAAATTTGACCAGCTTTAGTAATTTTTAGAATTGAAGTACCATCGTGACCACAAGGTCATGATAAGGCCCGCATAAATTGAGTGGGTTTATTCTGTATAAAGTGCATAAAGCGCCATCCACCCGCATGCAGATCATTACTATCGTCGAGCTTAGAGATAAGCCAATAGAAAAGGATGTTACACCATGGCAGCAGGCCGCAATTTGAGTCATTTCCGCTTTCACGTGTTTACACAAATGCTTAAGTGCACTATTGAGCACTATACGAGCATCAATATCAAACGCCTTAGTTTGCTCACCGGTCTTATTATCTTAACTTGCCTCAGCCTCGCCCCGATTAGCCAAGCCCATGCTGAAAACAGGCTGATTATTTTAGTCAGACATGCCGAAAAAGCCGACACGCCAGCCAATGACCCACAGTTATCGCCCAAGGGGGAAATGCGCGCAACGTCACTGATCACCGCCTTGAACCGCACGCCATTGTCGCAACTCATCGCGACTCAATACCTGCGAACCCAGCAAACACTCGCGCCTATCGCCGAGGCTCGCCATTTGCCCGTGACGATAGTCGAGGCAGCCAAACCTATCGAAGAACATATTCAGCTGATTGTCGAACAAGTGCATGCGGTACGAGGCAATACGCTCATCGCTGGTCATTCAAACACAGTGCCATTAATCATAAAAGCCCTGGGTGGACCAGAGGTCCAAGCAATCGGCGAAGAGGACTACAGCCAGCTGTTTTTGCTCTCTCTCAATGATGGCCAACCCGCGAGCTTGATCGCCACCCGTTACGGACAAGAATAAGGATAAATAACATGAGTGAACTCAATTGGTTTATGTGGGGACTCGATCTGTTTTCAGGACTATTTTTGATCGTTATAGGCTTCGCAGTACTTGCCGTTATTTACATGTATATCGCAGATAAAATGCAGACCAAACAAGCGGTAAGACATAACTATCCCGTGATTGGTCGTTTTCGATATCTGTTCGAAAAACAAGGTGAGTTTTTCAGGCAATACTTTTTCGCCCAAGACAGGGAAGAATTGCCCTTCAACCGTGCTGAACGCAGCTGGGTTTACCGCGCCGCTAAAAATGTCGATAGAACCATAGCCTTTGGTTCGACTCGTCCCTTGGATACTGCCGGTACTATCATGTTTATGAATACCGCCTTCCCGACCCAAGATGAAGATATTACTCCTATTCATCCGCTGACGATTGGCACTCACTGTCGTCAACTTTATACCACTCAAGCCATTTGCCATATTTCAGCCATGAGTTTTGGCGCCCTATCACGCCCAGCTATCACCGCCCTTTCCCATGGCGCAGCGCAGGCGGGTTGCTGGCTTAATACGGGTGAAGGTGGCTTGAGTCCTTATCATCTCAAAGGCGGCTGCGATCTCGTTTTTCAAATTGGAACGGCCAAATACGGCGTTCGCAATGAACAAGGGCATTTAGATGATGAAAAACTGAAGGCGATAGCGATTCATCCCGAAGTCAAAATGTTCGAAATCAAAATGAGCCAAGGCGCAAAACCAGGCAAAGGTGGCATTTTACCCGGTATTAAAGTGACCGCTGAGATTGCCCATATTCGCGGTATTCCAGAGGGACACGACTCAATCAGCCCCAATGGCCACATCGAATTTAAGTCAGTAAACGATATTTTAGATATGGTTGAGCGAGTTCGTGAAGTCACAGGTAAACCTACCGGCATTAAAGCCGTACTCGGCGATGTGCAGTGGCTGGAAGATTTATGTGATGAAATTGAACGCCGCGGCGAAGACTCAGCCCCCGACTTTTTCACCTTAGACAGCGCCGATGGTGGCACAGGCGCAGCACCGCAACCATTAATGGATTATGTCGGATTACCACTGAAAGAAAGCTTACCTATCCTAGTCAATATCTTGATCCAACGCGGCTTGCGTAAACGCATTAAAGTCATCGCCTCGGGCAAACTTATCGTCCCATCCAGAGTCGCTTGGGCTTTGGCATTAGGCGCCGACTTTATCGCATCGGCCCGTGGCAACATGTTCGCCCTCGGTTGTATTCAAGCCTTGCAGTGTAATAAAGATACCTGCCCAACGGGTATCACTACGCACAATCCAAAACTTCAACAAGGGCTAAATCCTAGGGATAAATCGACGCGGGTCGCTAACTATAATCATAATTTACACCATGACTTAGGGCTAATCGCGCACTCTTGCGGTGTGACAGAGCCAAGACAACTTAAGCCTTCACATGTACGAATTGTGCTCGATAGCGGTTTATCTATCTCACTCGACAAATTCTATTCGCACATGGATAAATAGCCGCAAACCCTTGCGGTGATTAGCCAGTACAACTTTTGTCTATATGAGTTTTACATAAGGTATATTTGAATGCGTATCACAAAAGAGGTAAGATCCGTGAGGTGAGGCGTTATTCAAATACCTTACCCACAATTGAACTTAAGGAAACACTTTGAAATCTAGCTTCGTAAGCCAACTGCCCGCCAGTAAAACTGTAAGCACGAGCTGTAAGAGCTGTAATCGCCTGACTGAGATCGAAGGCGAGCTTGTGTGTTTTCGTGAAGGACAGATCATTCGACTCACCTTGATCGATGAGTCAGCGCCTAAATTGAATCTTTTATGCGAAGGTTGGAAAGCTGGCAAGCTGAATGGCGTAGCTTAATTCGGCACTATTGGTCTTAAACAAGATATAAAGCGTTAAAGCAAAATGACTCTTCCTTGAGCATCGAGAATAGTTGCTCACCACTACCCTCCCACATTCTCATCAAACGCTGACTTTCTAACGCATTTTCTATGATGTTTAGCGCATGCTCATCATATAGTCACTTGTCGGCACATGCATATCGCGGATCACGCCCGCAAGTACCATCTCTGGATTGACCTTAGCCAAAGTAAGACACCGAGTCGTCACCAGTAGACCCGCATTCAATTCAGCATGAATACGTTGCAGCGAATCATAATCAACACCACGTTTTTTCAATGTCGCCATGATGGCAAACCAATCAGTGGCGACTTTTTCTTCTTTGCCTTCAATGTTCACTCTCAGTGCAATATTTTCCATGCCAGATCTCTTCCGATTGATGTGTTGGCATTTGAGTATAGAGAGCCGAAGCTGAATAAAGACTGAACTGTATTGCGCTATTCACTGCTCAGATGAGTATGTTGCTGCTCATTTTGTATCCGCCATAATTTGGCATATAGACCATTTGCCACTAACAAAGTCTGGTGATTACCCTGCTCAACAATTTCACCTTGGCTCAATACAACGATTTGGTCAGCATCGACAATCGTAGATAATCGATGTGCCACCACAAGGCTGGTATGCCCTTTAGCGACTTCCCGCAGTGCCGACAAAATCGCTTGCTCGGAGCGGCTATCGAGTGAGGATGTTGCCTCATCAAACACTAGCACGGGCGAGCCCTTTAAAATGGCTCTGGCTATCGCAACCCGCTGTTTTTCTCCGCCAGAGAGCTTTAAGCCGCGTTCACCCACCTTTGTATCCCACCCAAGGGCAAGTGATGTAATAAATTGCTCTAAGTGCGCTAATTTAATTGCGTTGCGCACCTCTTCATCCGTCGCGCTTGAGCGGCCATAGCGTATGTTCTCAACTAATGAATCGTTAAACAGCACAGTATCCTGCGGCACGATAGCGATGGCCCGTCGCAGCGCATCTTGCGTCAAATGACGGATATCTTGTCCATCGATTTTAATCGCGCCTTGGTCCACATCGTAAAATCGAAATAGCAGTTTAATCAGCGTCGACTTACCAGCACCACTATCACCAACTACGGCCACCTTTTTCCCCGCAGCAACCTTAAAACTCACGTCCCGCAGAATTTGCCGCTCGTCGTAGCTGAAATTCACATTTTCAAATACCAGCTCGCCCTTGGTGGGCTGAAAATCGAGTGCTTGGGGTGAATCGACTATCATGGGATGTTTATCGAGCAGGCTAAACATACGTTCAATATTGGCTAAGGCGCCGCGAATTTCGCGATACACGAAACCTAAAAAGTTAAGGGGTAAAAAGAGCTGCATCATAAACGCATTAATCAACACAAAATCACCTAAGGTCATATCGCCATAGGTAACTCTGTATGCCGCCAGCGCCATCATTGCTGTCATCGCCAGAGCGATAATCACAGCTTGTCCGCCATTAAGCGCAAACAAAGATAAGCGGTTTTTACGTTTAGCGACTTCCCACTGTTCTAGCGCTTGATCGTAGCGCTGCGACTCATACTTCTCATTATTGAAATACTTAACGGTTTCGTAGTTCAGCAAACTATCAATCGCCCGCGTATTTGATAAAGAGTCAGCCTTGGCGGCATCACGTACATACTCAGTGCGCCATTCGGTCGCGACCACAGAGAATATGATGTAGGCCAACACAGCAATAAAGGTGATTGCCGCAAACGCAATCCCGTAGTTATAGAAGAAAATGCCAATCACCATGACAATTTCGAGCAAGGTCGGCACTATGTTGAACACCATAAACCGCATGAGGAAACTCACGCCACTGGTGCCGCGCTCAATATCACGGGATAAACCGCCGGTTTTGCGCTCTAGATGAAAATCGAGATCAAGTCGGTGTAAATGCTCGAATACCGCTAAGCCTAAACGGCGGATCGCCCGCTCAGTCACCCGACCAAACAAGGTATCGCGGATCTCCCCCGTAATCGCCGTCAGTAAACGAATCGCACCATAGGCCAACACCAATCCCACGGGCACACTGAGGGCTTGCGCGGTTTTATCGGCATCTAAGGTGTCGACCAAATGCTTCAAAATAAAAGGCAAAGCCACGCTGGTCAGCTTAGCGATGATGAGGCATGACATCGCCAGCGCAATACGGCCTTTGTATTCCAATAAGTAAGGCCAAAGCAGCTTCATGACGTGCCAGTTTAATTTATCGACTGGACCTTCAAAATATAACGTTGGGCGCATAGGACATAACCTTGAATGAGTTATGTCAATTGTAACAGTACAAACCAGACTTAAGCTAAACGAAACGAGCAAAGCTTGAATAAAATCAATCAGATTTTTCTGACAGACAAATAGACTTATTCACGACACAATGCACAGCTATTCTGATCCGATGAAAAGCCAAGCTGTCATACTTACGTATTACACTGGCATATTCATAATAAATGAATTTATACTGATTTCTGTGCTGGTATAAATACCGATAGCTTGCGTTTGACTTGACCTCTGCGCCGTATGACAGAAGACAAGTTTGCTATGGGGAAAGGCTTAGCTCAACCTTACTGCTGTTGATTATTTTTGCAGTTTTGCCCAAAATGCCATGGAGGCGGTTATACAAATCGATAGAATTTGTTAACCTCTACGCGCTAGATTTGGCGATTCATACGTCCAATCTCTAGCGAGAACATTAAGACAAACAAATTAAATAAGATCAAAGGAAGCTTTATGTTGGATTCCGCTAAAGTTCAATACCCGCCATTACCACTGATCCAAACTTGGGTGTGGATGATGATCGAATCAGGCAATCCAGAGATACAAGATAAAGGTAGAAACAACCTTATTGCCGCCTTTGGTAGCTTAGCCAAAGCAAATGAATACATTGTTGAAATAAGCAATAAATAGATAAAACAAAGGCGCCGGGATAGCGCCTTTGTTTTTACTTTACCCGCAATCGTTAACGACTAATTCAGATATAGTTGCGGTTTATGTTCGCACGTACAGATAATTAAACCTGACGGCGTTCGATAATACTCTGATTCAAAATGGCCAACAGGCGCTCGGTATCATCCCAACCGATACATGCATCGGTAATACTCTGACCATAACACAGCTCTTGGCCTTCAATTAAATCCTGACGACCTTCCACTAAATGGCTTTCGACCATAACGCCAAAAATAGCAGTATTCCCCGTCGCCACTTGACCTGCCACATCCTCAGCCACCACTAATTGACGTTGGTACTCTTTACTACTATTGGCATGGCTAAAGTCGATCATAATGTTGTCAGCAAGCTGAGCTTTTAATAACTGCTGGCTAATTTCAGCGACATGCGGCGCACTGTAATTAGGCTCACGGCCGCCACGTAAAATAATGTGGCAATCAGGATTCCCTTTGGTCGAAACGATCGCCGAATGGCCTAACTTAGTCACAGACAAAAAATGGTGCGGTGCATTGGCAGCACCTATCGCATCGATAGCGACTTTAATGGTGCCATCGGTCCCATTTTTAAAACCGACCGGACAAGAAAGACCAGAGGCTAGCTCTCTGTGCACTTGTGACTCAGTTGTTCGGGCGCCAATGGCTCCCCAGCACATTAAATCTGCCATATATTGCGGGGTGATCATGTCAAGAAACTCACCCGCGGTTGGCATACCGCTGTCGTTCAAGTCCACTAACAACTTACGCGCAGTACGTAAACCATCATTGAGTTTAAAGCTGTTATCCATGTAAGGATCGTTAATCAGCCCCTTCCAACCTACTGTGGTTCTTGGCTTTTCAAAATACACTCGCATCACGATTTCGAGTTGATCTTTATACTGCTCACGCAGCGTAACCAGACGCTGACCATATTCCAACGCCGCTTTGGGATCGTGGATAGAACAAGGTCCAATTACCACTAACAGGCGATCATCAGACTTAGCCAGAATATTGTGGATACTATTTCGCGCATTAAACACAGTCGCAGAGGCTTTTTCGGAAGCAGGAAATCGTTCTAGAATCGCGATAGGAGGAAGTAACTCTTTTACTTCTTTAATGCGAACGTCATCATTTTGGTAATACATAATTTTACTGCTCCAACTCTGGTGTTTTAGGCTATTTCTATCGCTGCGATAAGGGATCTCAACTGCAATACTGAGTTCAATTTATCGAGTCTCAAGCGCCAATGCAACCAAGTTGTCTCCATTTCAAAAAATCAAATATAACTTATTGTTTTAATATATTTTAAAAAAATCAAAATTCAAATATGCTGACTAACTCACAGCCTTAATGAACAAAATCGAATATGGCGGATAAAAAGCAAGCGGGGAATGCTTGCGGCAAGTGCGAGTGAGCTATCCATGCCTGTCAGCTAAGGTATTAACGACTAAACGCTTGAATGAGTGCAATTGATCCAGCTCTCTACGCAAGAGAACTGGATGCTAGAGCAGGCCAATACTAATGGTGCAGCATGACTTGTAACTTGTTTTGATAGCGATGACGCTCTGAATCATCACGGCTCAAAGCCAGCGCTTTTTCCATATTCAGTTTGGCACGCTTTTCATCCCCCAGCGCCCAATAGGTTTTTGATAAACCGAAGAAGAATTCATGCCGATAATCAGCTTTGGCCAACGCCCTTTGATACCATGCTAAAGCCTCGTCGTATTGATGTTCATCGAAGGCTTGCTGCGCCATATCATAGTAATAATAAGGATTACGTATCCTTGCTAATTCAAGCACTTTATTGATTTCAGCCCATTCATCAAGCCGGCCCTGATCCCCTAAAATCAAAGCTAAGTTATAAAGCGTGGTTAAATTTTTCGCTTCAAACTTAAGGGCATAGCGATACACCTGTTCGGCCCGTTTCTCATCCCCTTTATGCCGATAAATAATGGCGAGCGTATTGAGTGAGGGGACAAACTGACCGACATTTAAACCCGCTTTGATGAGGGCATAGGCCCTATCTAAATCGCCATTCACTAAAGATTCTGCCGCCATGTTATTGTAAAACATGCTGATCAAGGTTTGCTTATTCACTCGGGTCTTACCATACCCTCGTAGGGCGCGCTCAGGCATAAAGTCCACTAAGATTGCCGAAGATGACACATAGACTGAATGTAAATTCTCGGGCGGAAGTAAGCGTAAGTTCACATGACCATTGATTAAATAGAAATCACCTTGCTTGTCCCATACGGGTTCAATGGCGATATCTTGATACTCAGCGCCCACATTCAATATGTCCGCCAGCGCAGAAGTCATTACCACTAAGGACATGCAATTCCCTGCCCTTTGGGCGTAGGTTTCACGGGCAATTTGGGTCAGGTTATCTTGGTAGCGAAAATCAATTTTAGCACTATTGGTTTGGCTGGCATTGATATAACTGGCTAACCATTCGTTGGCTAACATGGCGTTATTATGGGAAAAAGTATATTTGTCATAGCTACGCTTTACATCTGTTACCACCTCAGGCGGCAGATAAAAAATATCCGCAACGGAAGGAATATCGGCGACAGGGGTAAACAATGAATCGGCAAGTAGCGACTTAAGATCCGACGGTTCAGGCGCGATGGTCGTCGAGCTACAGGCAACCAACTGACTGAGTACAGTGCCCATTATGGCACTCAGGTATACGGCTCGGAATAGTTTTGACATATGTCCTCCCACACCATTAGCTCCTATTTGAGCTTATTACAAATGGCGAAAAAGACGACATAAAATGGTTACAAAAAATGACAATCGCTATCGTTAAAAAATAACTATAAGTGATTTAACACGTTAGTTACTGCGAAGGTTGATCAACCTCTATGTATAGCTCACGCTGCTGGTAATGGTATGGCCGATAGTTATGCTCCCCACAGGTAAAATAGCGATAGGGCTTCATCACAGTAATACAACCTAAGGGTAAAGCCTGCAGAATTTGGATCTGCTGTTGACGACGAAGCGACTCCTGCCACTCAAAATCCTTGAGCACTTGATCACGCACAGCAAAGGCATCGACAGGCTCACTCGAGCGGTTAACTATGATTTCCCCTGCAAAGGCAGATACTGATATCAAGCCAGCAATAACGATAAGGCTGAGTCGCGTAAATTGACCGACAGCTGTGGCATTTAAGCTCATAGTTCACTCCTTTATTCGTGCAGTAAATGGTGCAGGTAAATAGTGTAGGTAAATCATGCTGTAAGGTAATGCACGGCAGCCTGCTTAAGCCCCACTCTAAACCGCCTTGAGCTTAACCCATGACCAAGCCCCATAAAAAAGCAGAGCCTAAGCTCTGCTTTACTATCCCTCGATCCACGCTAGGCATCAAGTTGAATCACCATTCATTCGCCAGTTTACTTAACCAGCATTTTTAACCGTAACAAACTCTGGGTAAGCATCGATACCACAATCAGACGCATCCATACCATTGTATTCTTCTTCCTCAGTCACACGGATCCCCATGGTTTTCTTAATCGCATACCAAACCACAAAGGATGAACAGAATACCCAAGTAAAGATGAAGGCTGCACCGGTCAACTGCCCAGTAATAGTCGCATCAGCGTTGGATAATGGCACACACATTAACCCAAGAAAACCCGCCACGCCGTGTACTGAAATCGCGCCCACTGGATCGTCGATCTTAATGCGATCTAAGCCTACAATAGAGAACACCACTAAACCACCAGCAACCACACCAATCACGCCCGCCATTAACAGTGAAGGTGATAGCGGATCTGCCGTAATCGCCACTAAGCCCGCTAGGATCCCGTTGAGGATCATAGTTAAATCCGCTTTACCCCAAATCATCTTACACACGATAAGCGCAGAGATAGCACCAAATGCAGCCGCAGTATTAGTATTTACGAACACTTTTGCCACTGAGCTCGCATTCGCCGCATCCGACACCATTAATTGCGAGCCACCGTTGAAGCCAAACCAGCCCATCCACAGAATAAACATACCTAAGGTTGCCATCGGCAAATTAGAGCCTGGGATAGGATTCACTTGACCGTTAGGGCCATATTTACCCTTACGTGCACCAAGCAATAATACCCCCGCAATCGCTGCAGTCGCACCAGTCATGTGCACAATACCGCTACCGGCAAAGTCCACAAAGCCCAGTTTTGCGATAAAACCTTGGCCCCAAGTCCAATACCCTTCTACTGGATAGATAACTGCAGTCATTACCACAGAGAAGAATAGGAAAGCCCATAACTTCATCCGTTCCGCCACGGCGCCAGAGACAATTGACATCGCCGTTGCCACAAACACCACTTGGAAGAAAAAGTCAGATTCTAATGCATGGCTCGCATCCGATGATTGAGAACCGATTAAGGTACCAATCGATGGTAGCCAGCCTCCTTCAGTGTTATCGACATACATAATGTTGTAGCCAACCAATAGGTACATCACACAGGCAATCGCGTACAAAACCACGTTCTTAGTTAAAATTTCAGTGGTGTTTTTAGAGCGAACTAAGCCCGCTTCTAACATGGCAAATCCCGCTGCCATCCACATTACCAAAGCACCTGAGATCAAAAAGTAAAAGGTATCGAGTGCAAAGCGTAGTTCAGTGACTGTGCCACCTAGTTTTGTTAATTCTTCCATTATCAGCCCCTTATAGCGCTTCTGTATCGAGTTCACCCGTACGGATACGGATAGCATGTTCTAAGTCGACGACGAAGATCTTACCGTCGCCAATTTTCCCCGTATGAGCCGCCGTGGTGATGGCCTCAATCAACATGTCGAGATTTTCAGCCTTAGTGGCAATTTCTAGTTTTACTTTTGGCAAAAAATCCACCTGATACTCGGCGCCACGATACAGCTCTGTGTGCCCTTTTTGACGGCCAAAACCTTTAACTTCGGTCACCGTCATGCCTTCAATACCTATTCCGGCGATAGCTTCACGGACATCATCCAACTTAAATGGCTTGATGATAGCGCTGACTAGTTTCATCCTGACCTCCAAAAAAACGCGATTGTTATTAATTTGTATCAAAGGTAATTCAATCATTAGGCCAACAATTTAAATTACTGATTATTTTAAACTTTAACTAAACAAGGTTATTTTTAAAGGTTAAAAATGCACCATGATCGAGCACAAACAAGTGCAACGCACTCTTTTAGTGAGCAGTTTAAGTGCAACAGCTATTCGACCTTAGGCCTATTGGTAACAAGGTTAAATTGGGGTCTACTGGGGAAGCGTAAATCGAGATGAAATCTGAGCATCACAGCACAAGCTCTTAGACAAAAGCGAAGATCATCACTAAGACAATCATCAAGCGCAGAAGGAAGGCCCGATGTTAAAACCCGAAGAATGTGTTCTCGTTATCGTCGATGTGCAGGGAAAACTTGCACAAATCATGGATAACAGTGACAAGCTGCACCAACAACTACAGACCTTAATCCAAGGTGCACAATTATTTGAAATACCCATACTATGGTTAGAACAGCTACCCGATAAGCTCGGAGCAACCAGTCCTGAGCTTCAAACCTTGCTAGAGAAAACCGGCTCCCCCATTGCCAAGCAACATTTTAGCGGTTGGCACTGTGAAGAGTTTGCGCAGGCACTCACTAAGACAAATCGTAAACACGTCATACTGGCGGGCATTGAAACCCATGTGTGTGTTTACCAAACCTGTTGTGACCTTATCGAACAACAATATTCGGTGCATTTAGTCGCAGATGGCGTATCGTCACGCAGTGCTGAGAATAAACAACTTGGGATCCAAATGATGACGGCCAGAGGCGCCCTATTAACTAACGTGGAATCGCTATTATTTGAATTACAACATCAAGCCCAAGGCGAGCGGTTTAGGGCGTTATTAAAACTGATAAAATAGTCTTAAATTTATTCAGGGTAAAATAATAAAGGTCACATTAACTTGTGACCTTTATATTAAAACATCGTTACAATTATTAAATTAGAAACGACCAGTCAGACCTAAACCAATAAATACACCATCAGCATCGGAATCTAATTCTCTAGCTAACTCAAAGTTTGCAGAGAAGCTATCAGATAGACGTAACCAATAAGCGGTTTTTAATACGAAAGTATCATCATGACCATCATCAGTATAACCTAGACCAACAGACCATGATTTAGTCACATACCAATCAGCACCTAAATTGAATGTGTCGTCAGAATCTTGATGTGTCCAGTTTGCGCTCAAATCAACACCAGTGGTTGATTGCAGTGCAATAAAGCTACGCACTTTTAAACCGTATGATTCTTCGATGCTATCGCTGCCATCGTTATAGAAAGCAGATACTGCAGAGCTATCGTTGAAGTAATAACCGACTTCTGCACCGTAAGTGTTCCAGTCAAAACTGCCGATTTCAGAACGTTGATAGTTAGCAGCAATAAACCATTTAGAAGCAAATACATAAGTGCCATCAACACCAATGGTATCTAAATCTGATTCATCATAATTGCTGTAATTAACACCAACATTAGACGTTTGAGCTAAAAATCCATTAAGCGCATAAGGACCTTTAGTTTGGTCAACTGGGCTAATGTAGTAACGATAATTCGCGTTCCACAGACCATCGCTGAACTCTTCAGAATTTGCGCTATATTTTAGGCCTGCTTCATGCTGAAATGAGTTATCTTGTGCAGCAGCGGCATTAACACTTACGAAACCTAATAATATTGCTAGCGCGGTAATTTTTTTCATCAAAGTATTCCCTTATATGATTATAAGCTAGGAGTAAAAGATGAAGATAACGAAGAAACAATCTCAGCATTGCTTATTCCATTATCATTAATATCCATTTAAATTTTTTATTTAAACGAACCTGCTCTCCTAGCGGCGCACACCTTAATGTAAAAAATATATAATTGAAATAAAAATTTAATATTTATCCTGTATTAAAGGATATAAAAAAGCTCCTTATATAGGAGCTTTTTATTACTTTGAAGTCTACTTAAGTATTATTTATAAGTGGCTTCGCGCTTTTTCGCTTCTTCATCCCACTTAGGTAACATGTCTTTCTTAAATGCTTCTTTCTCAGCATTCATTTTTTCCATGTCCATACCTAAAGCGGCTTGTGCCTTAGCTTTAGTCGAAATATCAGGGATAGCGACAGGATCTGTGATGCCTTTTTTCGCCAACAGTTGCGCTAATTTAACCCGCGCATCAGCCGCTTTATCTACCGCTGTACCTAAAATACGTAAAACTTCTTCAGGAGCGTGAGCAGCAGCGCCGTGTGAAGCAATCGCATAGTCCCAACGCCATTGTGAATGACGGATATCGGTTAGAATAGGCTTCATTTCCGCTTCAGTTGCACCCGCTTTCCAAGCGGCTGCGGCTTCAAAGTGCGCTTTCACCAGTTGTGCTTCGGCGCGGCCTTTAAGCTCTTTTACTTTCGCTTTACGTTCGTTGGTCAAGCCGACTAAAAACTCTTTACTTTGGCTGTGGCACGTCGCGCAGGTTTCTTCAAAACGATCAAATGGGTTACCCACTTTATGATCTGTGTACTTACGGCCTTTGTCGTTAGTCACTTTTGGCATGTGACAATCAACACAGCTCACATCGTTCTTACCATGAACACCGAGTTTCCAAGTTTCATAACCAGGGTGCTGCGCTTTTAACATAGGGGTTTTAGACAGCGCATGCGTCCAGTCGGAGAACTCAATACCGTCGTAATAGGTTTCCATTTGCTCAACGGTTGTGCCCATATCCCAAGGGAATTTAACGAAACCTTTTCTGCCTTCTTTTTTCTCGAAATAGTATTCAACGTGACACTGACCACAGACCATTGATTGCTTGTCTTTTTTAGACGCTTTGGCAAAAGGTGTGCCTAATGCTTCCATACCACGTTCAGCAAAGGGGCGAGAGATACGCAGTTTTGGCGTGCCTTTTTCATGGCAGTCACCGCAGCCTATGGTGTTCACCACTTCTGGGCCGCCTTTTGCCCATTTGCCTTTGAAGTAACCATCTTCGCCTTGTTCTTCAATCAAACGCGGCACATCTGGGCTCTTACAACTCCAACAAGCCATAGGCATTGGGCCATCTTCCGCGTTGGTAGGTGCGCCAGTACGCAGAGTGTTACGCACATCCGTAATGGCATACATGTGGCCACGTGGTGCGTTGTAATCTTTCGCAAAACCATAACCTGCCCACAGCACGACTAAGCTCGGGTCCGAGGCTAACACATCGGTATTCTCAGTGCTTTTATCTGTGTCATGCCAGCTAGCGTATTGATTAGCAAATTTGTCTTTATAAACTTCGTTGCGAGGCTCAGTTTTATCACTCGCCATTGCGCCCGCCGCCATGAAGCTGGCGGCAACCAGTGCACTTAGTGCAAAGGACTTACCTGTCATCTTCTTCATCATCTCATCTCCGTGTTGCATTATTGTTGTAAATCACGACATCTCCATGGTCAAACTTAGTGAGTTAATCCCGCTAAACATATACCTCTTAGGGGGTATCTAGGTCGAAGTTTGCGCTAGATCAAAATGTAAAGGTGTTGTTGTTCACACTTCTATACTTTTGTTAATGTATTACATTATTTTCTAATGTAAAAACCACTGCAAAGTGCCATAACAGCGGCCATTAAAATGAATAGCGGATTAATGAAACGAGGCAGTCTAACCTCAAAAATCTTAGGATTAATGTTAGTACTCATTCTGCTTTCTAGCAGTTTATCAACCTTTGCTATCATCAATTTGTCTTACAGCTTGGGCGACGCTAAGGCGATTAACGCCTCGGGTTCTTTGCGGATGCAAAGCTATCGATTGATGTTTTACGCCAACTCTGGCAGTGATGCTGCGCTCGATCAAATAATCGAATTCGAAAACACCCTCTATTCCGATACCTTAAAGCCTTCAGATAGTTGGTTTAGTCCACGTAAGATTGCCGATCAATATCAGCTCGTGATCGATAAATGGCTGGTGATGAAATACTACATAGAGCAAGAAAACTCCCGCGACTATGTGGCGTCACTTAAGGACTTTGTCGACACCATAGATTTACTGGTATTGGAGATGGAGCACCACGCCGCCTTTAAACTCAGGCTCCTCGCCGCCAGCCAAATATTAGGCTTAAGCGTCATGCTCATTATCGCCTTTGTGGCGGTGCGTTTTACTAAGAAGAAAGTGGTAATCCCACTGCAAAAGCTTATGGAATCGGCGAATACTATTTCTAAAGGCAATTTTGAAATCGAAATGCCCGAAACCGAATATATCGAACTTACAGCGCTCACCCATGCCCTGCAAAAAACCGCCAAGGAACTCGCCATGCTTTATGGCGATTTAGAGTCGCAGGTGGCAGAGAAAACCTTAGCACTCACTCGGGCCAACAATGAGCTGGCATTTTTATACGATAACCTACTGACATTAAACGCAAATAAGCTCGATTACAAAGCGCTCAAAGCGGCACTAAATCAGTTAAAAGGCTATGAGTCACTCGACTACCTTAGGCTCATTATCCAGTATCCAGAGCAAGAGCTTGAAGTGATTGAGGCCGATGGCGGCTGGCCAGATATGACTCAAGAGAGTACTCGTTTCCCACTGCAATTTGAGCAGGCTAATTTAGGCTATTTAGAGTTAATTGCCGACCAAACACCGAATATCGCGCTATTTAATAATTTCGCGATTATGTTGACCCGCTCAATCGTGATCCATAATGCCACGGAGCAAAGACAACAACTGGCGCTAATGGAGGAACGCGGCGTGATCGCGCGGGAGCTACACGACTCTTTAGGGCAAGTGCTGTCCTTCCTCAAAATCCAAATTAGCTTATTACGCAAAAACTTAGATTGCAGTTGCCGCAGCCCTACCGTTGAGGCTCAATTAACCGAAATCAACGAAGGCGTGAGCACAGCCTACGTGCAACTCAGAGAATTGCTGTCTACCTTTAGACTCACAATTAAAGAACCTGATCTAAAAAGTGCCCTAGAGGCTATGCTCGAGCAGCTCAGAGCCAAGACGAGTATCAAGATCACCTTAGACTATAAACTTGCACCACAATGGTTAGAGGCAAAGCAGCATATTCACATACTGCAGATCACGCGAGAAGCGACTCTAAACGCCATCAAACACGCCGAGGCCAGCCTCATCAATATCCATTGCTATAAAGATGATAAAGGCATGGTCAATATCGATGTTTGTGATAACGGCATAGGTATTGGACACTTAAAAGAACGAGATCAACACTTTGGCATAGGGATTATGCATGAGCGAGCCAGCAAACTTTCAGGTAAAGTCGTATTTAGCAACAATGAAATAAGCCGATTTAACGCAGCGACCACCACGATTGAGCAAGGAAGCAATAAACAAGACGATGCACTCAAGCCTAACCATTCATTCGACCTTGCGCAGCAAAGCAAAGGTTCAAGTGGCACTCGAGTAACACTTATTTTCCCCTCTCAACAGGAGCCTTCAAATGGGTAAACCTTATTCCGTACTGGTGGTCGATGACCATCCCCTGTTACGCAAAGGCATCTGCCAGCTCATTGCCTCAGATCCTGATTTCAGCCTTTTTGGTGAAGCTGGTGGCGGTTTAGACGCATTAACCGCCGTCGCCACCGATGAACCCGACATCATTTTGCTCGATCTGAATATGAAAGGTATGACGGGCCTAGATACCCTCAATGCCATGCGCCAAGAGGGCGTCACCTCGCGCATAGTGATACTCACAGTTTCCGATGCCAAACAGGATGTGATCCGCTTATTACGCGCAGGAGCCGACGGCTATTTGCTCAAAGATACTGAGCCCGATTTACTGCTCGAAAAGCTCAAAAATGCCATGCTTGGCCACAGAGTTATCAGTGATGAAGTGGAGGAATACCTCTACGAGCTAAAAGATGCGACCGATGAGCAAGAATGGATTTCGAGCTTGACGCCAAGGGAGCTGCAAATTCTAGAGCAACTGGCGGAAGGCTTAAGTAATCGGATGATTTCAGAGCATTTACACATTAGTGAAGGCACAGTCAAAGTGCATGTGAAAAACCTACTGCGTAAAGCTAATGCCAAGTCGAGAACCGAAATGGCGGTACGCTACCTTAATCAGTAATCCCTGAGTTTAGCGAGGTATCGCGCAAACAATAAAGGCAATCCTATGATTGCCTTTATGTTTTTAATCGAACTGGACTTAAATGGATGATTACAGACCTTTCTCGACAAACTGCTGCCAACTCAGTAGCGCCTGCTCAAAGTCCTCTAAGCCACAATAGGCCTCAGACTCAGCATCATAGAGTGACATCGCCTCTTCTAATTCATACTCTTGCTCGAAACCTAACGTATTCGCAAACACCCGCGCCTGCTCACGCTCTAACTCTAAGGTGAAATCATTACCAACGAGACGCCATGCACCGCGTTTATCGGTTTGAATTTCTTTAATCATGTCTAACACTTGCTGAATTTTGGCTAAGTCTGGCCCTAATTCTTCTGTAAACCATTGCCCCAGCACTTCATGATCCATGCTAAAGCTGGCCAGAAAGGTGCTGGTTAAACTGTTACGCCGAAATTCGTATTCCATTTTATTGTCTCTTTGCTCTAAGCCTACTAATGCTAATTTTAACCTATCCTTGGCGAAGTTGCTCGCCCCACGCAGCACAGCCGATTTAACTCTATTGGCGTTGGCCTCTTATCCGTTAAGCACGAGTACTGACTTCATTTTCATGGCAAAATCAGTTAGCTTGTTTGTATGATTTTGAAAGTTATATGGAATGCGATATGCACGAAGGATTTATCTACAGTTTAGTGCTAAGCGGCGCCCAAGCGGGTTCCACCTTAAGCTTAGAACAGATCGAAAAATGGGATCCGCAGGATGGTCTACTCTGGTTGCACCTTCGCTATCGCAATAAAAAGGCGCGCCACTGGATACTCAATAGCGGCCTGCCGAAGGTCGAGAGTGATGCCCTACTCGCCCAAGATACTCGCCCCCGCGCCGTTATCGCCGGCGAAGGCATATTACTCGCGTTACGCGGCGTCAACCTCAACCCCAACTCGGCACCAGAAGACATGGTGGCCGTGCGTATTTATGCCGATCAACAGCGGATCATATCCACCTGCGATCGCGAGTTACAGTCGGTCAAAGATGTCGCCGAGTTGATCCTTGAGGGAAATGGGCCTGCAACTACGGGCGACTTTATCGTCGCTGTCTGCGAGCGACTCACTAACCGTAAAGTCGAGTTCATCGATAAGTTAGAAGAACAACTCTCTGATTTAGAAGAGCTCGTTGTCTCAGGCAATGTTAAAGATTTACGCACCGATATCGCCGAACTGCGCCGCCAAACTGTCGCCATTCGCCGCTATTTAGCGCCCCAGCGTGAAGCCTTTTCAAAAATGATTTCCGAGCAAGTTAGTCTGTTTAACGATTCGGAGCGACTTAAACTCAGGGAAACAAACGATAAGCTTATCCGCACCATTGAAGATCTCGATGCCCTGCGCGATAGGGCGAATGTGACTCAGGAAGAATTACTCAGCCAACAATCGGAGCAGCTCAATAAGCGCTTATATTTCTTATCTTTAGTGTCAGCCATCTTCTTACCATTGGGTTTTTTAACGGGCTTACTCGGAGTCAATATTGGCGGCATACCAGGCGCCGACAACACTTGGGCCTTCGCCACCTTCTGCGGCATATTAATCTCACTCGTCGCCCTACAAATGGCACTGTTTTATCGATTTAAGTGGTTATAGCCACCTTAAAAACAACAACGCCAATCGATTAGGATTGGCGTTGTTTTCGTTCATTCTTATAAGCTGAATGTTATGAGCTAATGCTTATGCTCTAAGCGGGCGATTATGTCGTCGGCAACTCAAACACATGAGTCATGACTTTATAAAGCTCTGTCCCTTGGTGCACAGATGCCGAAGCAAAGTGCAAAATCGGCACGCAGTCCTGGGGCAAACTGACCGTCTTTAGCTCATCCGCCGTACCGTATAAATCCATTCGAAGTAGATTCACTAAGGGCTGTCCCGCAGCCAATGGTTCCCCCACAGGCGCAAGGTATTCCACTAACCCTGAACTTGGCGCGTGATACTTTTTATAGTCTTTAAGGTAACAACCAAAGCGCTGCATTTTAGCGGGCGCAACAGTTTCAGCGATCACGCCTCGGTGACTTAAATACGCCAAAATCCCTTGGGCATCAACCAACGCATCCTCAAGACAGACGCGCTCTTGGCTCGCCAACTCCAAGGTTAACGCTGACACAGCAACGGCTAAATCACGCCCCTGCGCTTTTGCAAAATTACTTAATTGCCACCAAGGACAAAACGCCGCCTCATCCATGGCACCACCAAAGGTGTTGGGGATAACGAGCGTATAAGGGATCGACAAAAACTGCGCGGCAGCTAAGTCATATTCAGGACAATACAAATGCTTACAGGATTTAGGACCCGTATGTAGATCGAGCACAATATCCGCGCCATGGGCCATAATCTGCAGATTAACCGCAAGCCTATGGCCAGTAGTAATGCCCCATTCGTGACGCAACTTTTGCTGACAGGCTTCAACCAAAGTACTGCGATAAGCTTGGATCAGCTCGCTATCACTGAGCTTGGCATGTTCGCTATACCAAGTTGGCAAATCGATAGCATGATTCAAATACTCACGATTCCAGTTCGCCCCCGTAATAGGGTCAAATCGGCCGAGGGTAAACTCACCACTTTTTTGGTTGATCCCAAGGGGATTCGCCAATGGCACTAAGGTGATTTCACCGCGGACGTCACAGAGTTCAAGCTGCTTCATCAACTGATAAATCACCGCATTACCTTGCACTTCAGCACCGTGGACATTGGCCTGAATATACACTTTGGGGCCAGTCGCCTTCTCGTCGCTCGGCTTAAAATGGTAGATAGGCAAGGTGAGTGCTTGCCCTGCGGCAAGCTCCCCGATTTGCAGAGACGATGTAGTCGGCAACATATTAAGCGCCTTCGAACAGATTTTGATGCAGCGATTTAACTACTTGCGCCGCTTCCGATTCTGCTACTAACACACACAGATTATGTGGGCTGGCGCCTTGGCAAATCATCCGCACATTGTGTGGCTCAAGCACTTCAAACACACGGCGACAAATACCCGGCGTGGTCGCAATGCGGTTACCGATAATCGCCACTAAGGCCAAGCCATCTTCGACACGCACCCGACAATGCTGTGATAATTCTTGCAACAATGCCTCACTCAACAGACCTTGGCCGCTAGAGTCTGAACCGGTTTTATCTAGGGTTAGCGACACGTTTACTTCTGAGGTGGTAATTAAATCCACACTGATCTTATGTCGTGCTAATGTCGCAAAGGTTTCCGCTAAAAAGCCCTGCGCATGCAACATTTGCAAGCTGTGAAGATTTAACAGGGTTTGATCGCGGCGCAAAGCCACGGCGCGGAATACGGGCGCATCTTCCACTTGATGACGGATCCAAGTCCCGCCTTTTTCAGGCTCTTTACTTGAACCCACAAACACTTGAATTTGCTGACGAACGGCAGGAAGAATAGTCGCTGGATGCAATACCTTGGCACCAAAGGTCGCCATCTCGGCAGCCTCATTGAAACTGATCTCGGCAATCGGAAAGGCATTGGGCGCCAAACGAGGATCCGTTGTATAAATCCCAGCGACATCGGTCCAAATCTCTACCGCTGAGGCGCGTAACGCTTCGGCTAACAACGCAGCAGAATAATCACTACCGCCGCGACCTAACGTTGTCGTTTGACCGGCGTCATCGGCACCGATAAAGCCTTGTGTCACAATCACTTGTTCCGCTAGCAGTGGCTGTAGATAATCACGCGCTAGAGTCGCAATCTGCTCGACCTGAGGTTCGGCGCGGCCAAAATGGCTGTCAGTACGTAACACTCGGCGCACATCGAAGGCACTGGAGTTGACACCTTTCTCGCGGATCACCGCCGAAAACAACGCCGAAGAACATTGCTCACCGAGGGACAACAACTCATCCATAGTCGCTTTGCTGCGTTGTGATGCGAGCGCTTCACTCAATACCGACATGCGACTCAATAATTTATCTAATGCGGCGGCCACATCGTTAGGACGACCGAGCTTATCTAAAATCGCATATTGAATTTGGGCAATTTGTTTTAATCGCTGTAATCGGCCATCGTCGTTGATCGATTCTTGGGTCAATTCCACTAACAGATTAGTCACGCCGCTCGAAGCGCTGACCACGACTAAACGACAATGAGGATTAGCTAACACTATGTCTGCACAGCGATTCATAGCGTTATAGTCGGCAACTGAGGTGCCACCAAATTTTGCGACAACGAGGGACATTAGCGCACCTCCGTGAAACACGTAGGGCAACAAATAAATGCAGATTGAATAAGATATTGATTAACTAACATGATCACACTCCGAACTGACTTCGTTCGAAGAGCCTGGTGCTCAATGATAACGCACCCCAAAAGAAGGGAAACAGCAATCGTCACCAGAAGCTCTCCACCAATTACAGGTGACAATCGTCAGGATTCAGCCTGAGCGACCGACATAAACATGCAGCAACCATATCTATGCCTCGGCGTTAATCTCCCTCATCAGTCATCGCTGGAGTTTGTGCTCCTCTGACCGACTACCTAGTTAACGCTCCTCTTCTGTTCCTTTCCTAGGAAAGGGACGAAAAAAGTAGCAATAAACCCCTAATGAAGTCAATGCTAATTTCATAACAAATGAACAATTTAAATAAAATCTTTTGAAAACAACTAAATGTTCAAATCGGGTAGCTCGTATACCAGCTGCACATAATCTCTAAATTTGCCTAAACACACTTCATCATGTCCATCCAAGGTGCAAGGCACTAAGCTCACATCCCCTTGTTCGACAACATAAATCGCGTATTGATTAAATTTCTTACCCAATTGCAATGCCATCGTTCTATCGATAAACACGGCCCAGCTTTTTTCCATGTGGGATAAATCCGGTGCAGCGCCCACTAAAGCACGATAAGGGCTACCGAGTAATTCAATTTCACGAAGAAGTTGGCGATCGAGTAAACGGTTTTGGCTAGGAGAGAGAAGCTTTGAAGCGGGATTATGAGCGGTAATAACAGCAAAGGAAAAATCACAGGATAATGCTTGAGTCAGCAAAAACAACGGCGCTTGGTAACATTGCCACAAATTTTGAGTCGTATTGTCCATTGGTAGTCTAGTCGAAAAATGAACCCAAGCTAGTGTAGCAGAGTGATTGTAAAATCCAAAGAGGCGTGAACTGGCTCACAGGAATAAGAAATACATTAGTTATACTAATCAATAGCTAAAGTAAATATCATGGTAAAAAGCCCAACTCGCCTAAAATTTGTTAACATTTCATTTGTTAACAAATGACTAAAACGAGTACAATGTACGTACTGGTGAGTTGAAACAGATTGAGCAAGATGCTTATCGTTCAATACAGTTTGTTACATATATCGCTTTAAGTAACGTGAACTGACCGGGCATCTGTTTAAAATGTGTTCTACATTTGATTTGTCTTTTAAACATTTAAAAAAAACAATAGTTAAGGAACTTATTCTAACTATTGCTTATCGAAGTTGGTACTGATTACGTTTTCTCGTATTACACTTAAACGTGCACTTAATCTACATCCAGATATAGATGTCACCTTAAAGATTTTCCTTTTGAGCACAAAGCAGTTCAAGGAAGTATCAACGCTTTTATGAATATAAGAGCCCGAAGTAAGTTGCTCTTATTGGTTAGTATAAACTGATTAAAATTTAGGTAAATAATATGCAAAATCCGCACATTCTGATCGTTGAAGATGAAGCCGTTACCCGTAACACGCTGAGAAGTATTTTCGAGGCAGAAGGGTATGTGGTAACTGAGGCCAATGATGGCGCAGAAATGCATAAGGCTATGCAGGAAAACAAAATTAACTTGGTCGTTATGGACATTAACTTGCCAGGCAAGAATGGCCTGTTGTTGGCACGTGAACTACGTGAAATCAACAACATAGGTCTGATCTTCCTGACAGGTCGTGACAACGAAGTCGACAAAATCCTTGGACTTGAAATTGGCGCGGACGATTATATTACCAAGCCGTTCAACCCACGTGAATTGACGATTCGTGCTCGTAACCTTCTGACTCGCGTCAACAGCGCTGGTGCCGAAGTCGAAGAAAAGAGCTCAGTAGAATACTATCGCTTCAACGATTGGAGCTTAGAGATCAACAGCCGTTCATTAGTGAGCCCACAGGGTGAATCTTACAAACTGCCACGTAGCGAATTCCGCGCTATGCTGCACTTTGTTGAAAACCCAGGCAAAATTTTGACTCGTGCCGATCTACTGATGAAAATGACTGGCCGCGAACTTAAGCCACACGATCGTACTGTAGACGTGACTATCCGTCGTATCCGTAAGCATTTCGAAAGCTTGCCAGATACGCCAGAAATCATCGCGACTATTCACGGTGAAGGCTATCGTTTTTGCGGTAACTTAGAAGGCTAATCGCCCGCTAAGCAACATCCGCATTAATTGGTTTGATAAGAATCGATTCAAAAAAACCAGATCCTAGGATCTGGTTTTTTTATGCCTGCTATTTGGCGTTTTTCAACTGCCTATCGAGGAAATCGGCTAGTGAGCGATATAAGTGATTACGCACTTTCTCGCCACGCATCGAATGTTTAGATCCAGGATAATCGATCATCTGGAACAGTTTGCCCTCATCCTGCAGCGCCTTATAAACCCGAGTGCTGTTTTCAAACAAGACGTTATCATCGGCCATACCGTGATACATCAACAGACCCGATTGATAGTTTTTCACATAAGGGAACACACTGCTGGCTTCATAACCTTTTTCATTCCCCTCAGGATGGGCTAAGTAACGCTCAGTATAATGGGTGTCATATAAGCGCCAGTCGGTTACAGGTGCACCCGAAATCGCGGCTTTAAAGTAATCCGGCGCCTTAAATAGACTCATCAAGGCCATGTAACCGCCGTAGCTGTGACCGTAAATCGCCACATTATCGGCATCGACAAATGGCAGACTCCGTAAATAGTCCACTCCCACTTTTTGATCCTTGACTTCAGCTTCACCCAAGTGACGGTAAATCACTTGCTCAAACTTTGTGCCCCTGTGGGCGCTGCCGCGGTTATCCAACTGGAACACCACATAGCCTTGTTGCACCAGATACTGGGTAAAGTAGTCCTGCTCGCTCCAACTGTTGGTCACTAACTGTGCGTGCGGCCCACCGTAAACCCGCACTACGACAGGGTATTTCTTGCTCGCATCGAAGGGAACAGGTTTGAATAAACGGGTTTGTAACACTTGGCCATCTTCGGCTTTCAGTTCACCAAATTCAGGGATTTGCCACAGCCCTGCATAATCATATAAAGGATGACCTTGCTTAACCGCATTTTGCTCGACCCAAGCCAGTTGCTGGCCCTCGTCACCGTGTAAACTGATTTGCGGTGGCTGAGATAAGCTGTTGAAATAATCCAGATATACGCTCTGATTATCGGCGAAAACAGGATTGTGCATCCCCGCTTGCTTGCTCACGCGCTCAACCTTGCCGCCCGCTAAAGGCACGCGATAAAGCTGTTTTTCAATTGACGTGTCTTTACGGCCGGTGAAATACACCCAGCCTGCGGTTTCATCTATGTATTCCAACTCATCGACAGCCCACTCGCCCTTAGTCAATTGCGTTTTGAGTTTGCCTTTTAAGTCAAAAAGATACAGATGATTAAAGCCGTCACGCTCAGACGACCAAATAAAGGCAGACTGCTGTTTTAAGAAATGCAGATCGTTATTGAGGTTTACCCAAGCATCACTGCGTTCTTTCACTAAGGTTTTTGGCTTAGTCAGTGCATCTAACGCCACTAACTGCAAATCGAGCTGATGTTGATCGCGGCTCTGCCACTGGAACGACAAGTGTTTGCTATCGGGCAACCAATCGACACGCGGCAGGTAAATGTCTTTGCTCTTGTCTTTGCTATTCTCTTCGCGCAGGCTCACCCAATTGATGGCCTTATCTTTTAGCGTGACCACACCTAATGCGATGTCGACGTTGTTTTTACCTGCTGCTGGGTAACGCTGCTCGATGAGTTTAATGCCATCGGCATAGATCTCATTGCGCGTCACTTGCTCGACCGCGGACTCGTCGATACGAGTGAAGGCGATAGCCGACTCATCGGGCGCCCACCAATAGCCAGTCATGCGATCCATTTCTTCTTGAGCGACAAACTCGGCCATGGCATTTTTAATCACCCCGCCGCCATCGGTCGTCATAGCTTGGAGTTTTTTCGTCGCCAGATCTAACACATACAAATTTTGATCCCGCACGAAAGACACAAAATTGCCCTTAGGCGATAGGCGTGCATCTGTGGCGAACCCTTCACCAATCGGCAATTGAGTCACTCTACTATCGGTAAGAGAAAAGTAATACAGATTGCCAGAAGCCGGAATTAATAGCGCTTGGCTATCATCGGCCCAGAAGTACTCCATAATCCCTTCGCCATAAATACGTTGGCGCTCGCGGCGGGCTTTTTCTTCATCGGATAATTCATTGGTCGCGAGTTTGTCGGCGTTTAATAGCAGGCTCGACTCACCGCTTTTGACATCCATCTGCCAGAGATCATAAAAACTTTGATTGTCCTTACGGCCAGCAAGATAGGTGACGCGCTGCCCATCGGGTGACAATTTTAAGCCACGGGGACTGGTACCCGCTAAGGCAGGCGAGGCATTCATTCGCTCAATCGTCAGTGGCTGTTTGCCACCTTCCATTGCCAAAGCAGGGGTCATTGCTGAAATCATAGCTGTCGAAATCATGGCCATTTGGCTCGCTATCAGTAAGGGAACGGCGCGCACCTTAAGCGAGCGCGCAGGGAACCAAGTTAACCTATTTTTAATCATTATTATTCCTTGGAAGTGTACTCGCCTTAGGCTGGCGATTAAAAAACTGCAGCCATTGTGCCAGAGGCGCGCTACAAATAGAAAGCGCATGCAATATGCCGATACAAATTAGGATCATCTCGTAGGCTCAGTCCAAATAATCCCTAAAAGCCCTAATATTCGCTAAAAGCATCAGCAACATCGCTGAAATTGTCGACTAACTGAGTTATCATTCGCGGCAAATAACGAAATTGACCTCATTGTTGAACCTCTAAAGGACATAACATGCAGACTCTGACCCAGCACCTGACCTCACAGGCAGTGAACGACTCCCTCTCCCACCTGATTTTAACCTTAGCAGACACCTCAAAAGCCATTAGCCATGCCGTTCGCCACGGTGCGCTAGCAGGCGTGTTAGGCGCGACTGAGCAAGAAAACGTCCAAGGTGAAACCCAGAAAAAACTGGATATCATCACCAACGACATGCTCAAAGATGCATTAAAAGCTGACGGTACAGTGCGCGGTTTGACGTCGGAAGAAGAAGATCATGTAGTTGAAGTCAGCCAAAATGGCCAATATCTGGTGTGTTTCGATCCACTAGATGGCTCATCTAATATTGATATCAACTCGTTAGTCGGCACGATTTTCTCTATCCTGCCCGCCCCTGCTGGCGAGTTGACTGAAACCAGCTTTTTACAATCTGGCCGTGCGCAATTAGCCGCAGGTTATGTACTTTATGGTCCATCGACCATGCTGGCATTAACCACAGGTCAAGGCGTGCAACTCTTTACTTTGCACCCAGAAACCAATGAATTTTTACTGACTAACGCCGCCATGAGCATTAGCCCAGATACCCAAGAGTTTGCCATTAACATGTCGAACCAACGTTTTTGGGAAGCGCCAATGCAGACCTATATTGCCGATTTACTGCTCGGTAAAATTGGCCCACGCGAAAAATCATTCAACATGCGCTGGATTGCGGCCATGGTCGGCGACGTACACCGCGTGCTATCACGTGGCGGTATTTTTACCTACCCAACCGACAATAAAGATCCTAAAAAACCGTACAAACTGCGCTTGATGTACGAAGCTAATCCAATGGCTTTCTTAGTCGAACAAGCCGGCGGTAAAGCCTCAACGGGTTATGAAACTATTTTAGACATTACCCCAACGCATATTCACCAGCGTGTTGCCGTCATCCTAGGCAGCAGCAATGAAGTCGACGCTTGCCTGAGCTATCACGGTATTGATTACAGTGAAGAGCCAAATATAGAGTAAGCCGAATCGCTTAGCTGCTGATTTATAATATAAAAGCCACTGATTATAGTGGCTTTTTTGTTGTCGCTGAATGCGACATTTTGAGTTGTGATTGCGAAATCAGGGATCTGTAAAGTTTTAGCGATTGGTTTCACATTTGGAGTTTATGCGGCCTAACGGCCGAGGTGAATCAAAGTCGTGGGTCTTCAACCCACACCCGACCAAGAGGGGATCAACAGCAGTTCCCTCTTGGATCTCCCTTGGCGAACAACGTCCATGTCTAACTGCCAGTTCGCCATCCGTGGCTCTCGTTCGTAACGCTGCTATGCAGCACTCACCCTAGCGAAGTTACATGCATTAAATACTAGCCTTGGCCTTATGGATAAATAGCTATCGCTTCCGAAGGCAACGTCCCTGTAACTGCGAAAGCTAGCTTGCCATATATGGACCCATCCGGTTTGCAAGACATTCGATAGCGATTTTGAGAAGAGTTCATTGCACCCATATACTCGGCCTGTTATTGAGGTATGCCTCTGGCCCTGATGGATATCTGCTTCTACTGTCCTTATCATCCTTGCGGCTTCGTAATGAGCCTATGCCTCCGTAAGGTTTTCAGTAGATCAGTCTGACTGTCTCATCATCAAATCAAGTGTCTTAGCAACTTGCTGGTTGGTTAATTATTAAAATTTATTGAATATATTCAGTACTATACTGGAAGTCGATATTCTTCGTCATGCGCTGCGATAACCCATGCCATTCTCGCGAGTTTATTGGCGACGGCCACACAGGCTCGGTTAAAACCTCGGCGCTCTGCTAACTGTATTGCCCAGCAACTAAACTTATCTTGCTTATTCTGGCTGTGTTGCAACACGGCTCTGGCGCCGTGGATGAACAGGGTGCGTAAATACGCATTTCCCCGCTTGCTTATTCCAAGGAGGTTATCTTTACCTCCACTGCTTTGTTGCTTGGGAACCAAGCCACACCAAGCAGAAAAGTGTCTGCTATTAGTGAAGTCTTTACCATCTCCGGCGGCCGCATAAAAGGCAGTAGCGGTTACTGGACCAATGCCTGGGATAGTCTCAAAACGCTGGCAAATCACATTGTTCTTAGTTTCAGTGAGCACTTGAACGTCACAACCCTTAAGCCAGTATTAATGAAGTGAATGATTTTAAAAATGGACGACAATTGGCAGCATGGCTAGGGCTAACCCCTTCGCAATACAGCAATGGCACTACCAATCGGCTTGGCAAGATAACCAAGCGAGGAAATCAAACGCTCAGGCGGTTACTTATCCATGGAGCAAGAACTGTCGTTAACTGGTGCGATAAGAAAGACGACTCACTTAGTCTATGGTTGCAACGACTTAAACAACGTCAACACGTCTGCAAAGTGACGGGCGCCTTGGCCAATAAGATGGCTCGGATGGTGTTCGTGGTGATGAGTCGTGGGCAAGAGTTTGATATGGGGAAGGCGTGTAAAATGACAGCGTAACGCCATAAGTTTAGAACATGAATAAAACTAGATAAACGTCCATCAAAACACAACAGTGGTAATGGTATTAATGAGTTAAACGGTTTGTCTTAATCAAAACCTGATCAGGACAGTGGCCTTTGAGGTCATGTGGCTGCCGAGGAGGGTAAGACATCAATTTGGATCTCATTAGGACGCAACTGACGCCAGCCCTTTGCTTTTTAACATCAGGTCGCAAGACCGCGAACCATTAACGACTAATACCCCGTTGTAAAAGGTGAATTATCGATTAACGTAAATGTAGTTTGAACAAAATAGGACATTGGCCTTGCTTAACCCGTGGTGACCATATGTGTCCGATCTTTTTTGTATAGCGCATGCTTCATTAGATCGGAAAAATGCACATAACTAACTATAATATAAGTGATTTACTATTTTTTAAATGCACCATCAAGAAAAACACGCATGCGCGTTTTCCAAGCCTATTATCTTAAGCTGTAAGAAATAAGTTTTTGATTTATTTTTATGCGTTAAAATGCATAATGAGGCAATTAAATTCAGTGCGGCGCTTTGTGCCTCCGTCGGACAGCTACTGTGTGGCTGCCGTTTATAGCAAAGTTATGTATTTTAGAAGAGTTAAGTTTATGATTTATATTAAAGTAGTTTTTTCTTTAGTTCTGTTGTTAAGTTTTAATTTAACAGCTAATGCAAATAGTGATGAATTCCATTTAGGTATTGTGAAAATTGTAGAAGAGAATACAAAAGTGGCTATTGAGCAAAATCTAAATTTTGTTAAAGGTAAGTTAGACCTATCTCGGGAGAGTTTGAAGGATATAGAGTTTGTTCTTGATGATGCTTCATTCTTTGTTGAGGACTTAAGTGAAGAGCAAAAAGTTAATCTTGTTGATATATATGCTTCGTATATTTTAAATGTTGCTTATAAAGAATATGGTGGTCGTTTTACTATTTTAAAATTAAATGATGAATCTGTTCCAGTATTGATTGTTGGAGAGCCTGAGTATTCAATTGCTATTCTTGCTCACGATAAAGTGGAAGGCAGAATGAACGGAGATAAAGCTGATAACATTCCTTTTTTCTACCAAGGTTTGGTTGAACATGTTAGAGATGCAAAGAAAGGTGAAAAGTTAATTGTAAAGTAAGCGTGATCTAATCAAAAAGATGGAAAAATGTGGCAGGCACAACTCTTTCCAGGTTTACAACCCACACACTGGCTACAGAAGTTCACCCTTCCCTGCGAAGTTGCCGCGGGGCGTTGGAATAAATTGCGTGAGCGAGGCATGGTCGTTCTCGTGCATCCATGCACTTCACGACATTCAGGCATCCTACCTATCAGATGCCGAGATAGCGTCAGTCGAATCAGGGACGAGCGTCTGACGCGATAGCATAAGGACGCCTAAATGCCCAAGGAGCTTTCAACTCCGTTGGGGGCATCATGGCTGATTGTTTATAAATAGGAAGGAGGATAGGACGAGCAGTCCTCCTTGGTCGGGTGTGGGGTGAAGCCCCACGACTTTAATTCACCTCGGTCGTAAGGCCGTTATAACTAATCATCTACATAATCAGGTATGGGATGAAACCCACGACTTTGATTCATCTCGGCCGTAAGGCCGCAAAACTAACTTGCAACACAAAGATTTTGCTGAATCTTCCAACGGCGCTGCATCACTGGGATAGAGAACCCATAGCATACCACCACAATCAAAGGCTGGATTTGAAAGCTCAATTCAGGCCAGAGCATGAAGGCGGTAACACAGGCCAAAGTGCGTACTATGGCATGCACTATGGCCACCTTTTGCGCTGCTAACACGCCGAAAACCAACCACATTAAACCTGTCTGCACCGCAAGGGCGAAAGGCAATGCCAGATAATTTTCCATAAAGAATGGAATGCTGATAGCAAAGGTCAGGAAACTCATGCCTACGGCGGCTAAAAACACGTTATCAAACCAATTACGCTCATGCTGTTTCTTGAACGACATGTTCTCACCGGTTAGCCGGGAAATCCCCATAGCCAAATAAACGATTGAGCCCGTTCCGATAAATACAGCCATCACCAACTGTGAAGGAGGTAACATAAAACTTAATGCAAACAGCAAGATCCACACTATCATGCCGGATAGGGGCATAGCCAAAGCACGTTGTTGACGGTATTCGATTAACTGTTGATCCAATGATGCGTGTTGCATGATTAAGCCTCCTTGTTTAGATGGCTCAAGTATCTACGCTAAATATCCAACACGGCAGTGTGAGTTGTCAGCAATCAGGGATGACAAAAGTCACCTCTGTAAGCAAAGTCCTAGAAAGTGTAAAAACGTGATCCTCTGTTACTGAATTTACTTTGGTATCAGCTTGAAAAAAGCGACAATCAAACATATCAAAGGCAAAAGTAAGTTAAACCCTGTGGCGCAACTAATACCCAAAATCGGGTTTAGATGACTACAATGGTGACGAAAACACAATAACAGCATATAACTCACGCTTTACCCTAGGGCTATCGCGCGCCTAAAATGCGCTATGTTACTGTTTTAGTCATTGGCAACTCGATTTTTTACCGCATTTTTAGATTAAGGGTTAAATGGAATATGGAACAAATATTTGAAAGATTAATGTATGCATCTCGCTGGATTATGGCGCCGATTTACTTGGGATTAAGCCTAGTCCTAATCGGTTTAGGCATTAAATTCTTCCAAGAGATCTTCCATATTCTACCGATTATTTTTGAGATAACCGAAGTGGATCTGGTGCTGGTCACCCTATCGCTGATTGATATCACCCTAGTGGGTGGCCTAATCGTGATGGTGATGTTTTCTGGCTATGAAAACTTCGTTTCACAATTAGATGTGGGCGAAGACAGTGAGAAGCTCAGTTGGCTCGGTAAGTTAGATTCAGGCTCATTAAAAAACAAAGTCGCCGCTTCTATTGTGGCGATTTCATCTATACACCTGCTGAAAATCTTTATGGATGTGAAGAATATCGATAACGATAAAATCATGTGGTACCTATTAATCCACATCACCTTTGTGTTGTCAGCCTTTGCCATGGGGTATTTAGACAAAATGACCCGCGCTGGTAAGTAGCAAGTTCGAGCCTTAGTAAGTGGAGCGATCACGGTGTTAACGCTGTGGAAGGTTTAAAAGTAAAACCTAGGCAAATATAAAGTTTATTCGCTTCTACTAAATTACAATGCCACTCTTTTGAGTGGCATTTTTAATGACAAAACCCAAAAAATTAAAGCAATCCACTAACACTAGTTATTCCACAAACATCAACTTAATTTCACCTTGTTGACTCATTAATCTGCACTCATTTAAATCTTAATGCAGCGATTTGTAATATCTATTTTTCAACTTGTTGCATTAAATGTTTAGATATCAGTCATACGGTTTAAATCCATTAAAAATACTTACCCAAAGGCGTCAAAAAATCTATAATCGCCACCTTTTTGACAAACTTGTCACTAATGCATCTATCCGTAAATAACCATCCCTGTAATCGCAAGGTAGTAAAGTGAAAACACAGTTACTGGCTCTCATGCTCGTCAGCCATATTGGCTACGCCCATGCCAAGGAAGATTTGGCCTCAACTCTAAACGCAGAAGGAATACCACTGAAGAGTCATAGCATCGATTTTATCGATAAAAATCTCAAATTAACCTTGGCCTGTTCCGTTGGCGATCTGCAACCTAGTATCAATGTCACTATGTCGGAATCCTTTGCATTTTATGGTGATCCTAGCGTACTCATCATTACCAGTGGCGAACAAATCAAGCTGAAATTACATGGTACTGGCTCACTGATGAATTTCAGCAGCGGGAGCGCAGCCAACCCAGATCTATGGGGAAGTTTAGGTGAGCTCCAATCTCAAAAATTACACCTTGAAGCGGTATCTTTTCGCTCTAGTAAATACACTAGTTCAGACTTAGTCGCCGTAGGCTTTGCCGATGCTGTGGCTAAGCTCAAACAAGATTGTGTCCAGTAGGCTCCTCAGCCAGCATTTAATAGAACAATATGAACAAAAAAGCCACTGATGACAGTGGCTTTTGCATTTATAGCATATGACTTAACGTCCAGATTAGCTCTTCGCTAGTTCAACCTGATGCACTTTCTCGGTTTGGTCCACTATGGTCAATACCGCAGCATCACCTACCACGTTACAAGAAGTCAGCACCATATCGATAATGCGGTCTAACGCCGCGACTATGGCGAAGGCTTCTATCGGTAAACCCATTTGATGGATTAACACGCCTATCATCACCATGCCGCCGCCAGGCACACCGCCGGCACCGACAGAGAGCAGGAATATACTAAATAGCAGCGAAGGCAATTGATCAGAGGTGATAGGCGTGCCAAAGGCGTTAGCGACAAAGAAAATCGCGATAGTGATGTAAATCGCCACGCCGCCCATGTTCATTGTAGCGCCGAGCGGCACACCAAAGCCTGCTACCGCGCGATTCACGCCTAACTTTTCAGTTAAGGTACGCATAGTCACAGGAATCGTCGCATTCGAGCTTGCGGTCGACAGTGAAAACAGTACTTGCTCTTGGGTCTTCTCGCGGAAGGTTTTTGCCGAAATTGGGGTAAATATACCCACCGCCATAGGGTAAACCACAAAAATCCACAGTAGTAGCAGCGCGAGGATCAGCACCATGTACTCAACTACGCTCATAAACACGCCAGCATCTAAGGTCGCGCCGAGCTTGAACATCAAGGCAAACACACCGTAGGGCGCTAGGCTCATCACCACAGAAATCAGCTTCATCATGATTTTATTCGCGGTTTGAAAACCTTGCACTGCGCCAGCGACATGCTCACCGAGTGACTTAATCACGCCGCCAAGCATTAAAGCCATAAAGATCACTTGCAGCATATTGCCCGACATAAACGCCGCTACAGGGTTACGCGGGACTATGTCGATCACCAGTGCCATCAAACTTGGCAGCTCAGTAGCAGTAATCGCCACGCCGTCTGTGCTGCTCATATCGACGCCTTTACCAGGGTCGAGTAACAGCACGACTAATAATGCCGTCGCGATCGCGACAAAGGTATTGATGATGTAAAAACCAAAGGTCTTACCGCCTAAACGGCCAAAACTTTTGAGATCTTGCAGCTCACAGACACCACAAACAATACTCACAAACACTAATGGCACGACTAGCATCATGATCATATTGACGAACATAGTGCCAACGCCGCCGGCAAGCTCGACCAAATTGTCCGAGAAGAAGCCGATATCGTTTAAGAAGTACTGCACTATTGTGCCGAAAATAAGACCCGCAAACAGACCTATAAAGATCCGCGTCGAAAGTGATTTCATCATGCTTGTGGTTTCCCCAGAAATGTAGTTTTTTTGTTATTCATCTTCCATGATGAGCACAATTGCCAATCCATTTTTGGCTTAGGCAGGGGATAGTGAAACATGCTAGCCGTTAATTCAATGAATAAATTTCACTTTTTCATCTTAAATTAAGCTAACCGTATCACGGAAAGTTAGCATTCAATTGATTTTTAATGATAAAAAATAATTGTGCTCAATCAATGAGCAGACTAAAGACTTATTTAAAACCGTATTTTTAAACAGAATGAAAACCAATAAATCACAATGGAAACATATTAAAAACAATTATAAAATCAACCTCAGTCTTAATGACTAAAATTCAACTTATAAAAGAATTTAAAACTAGATAATTGCACTAACGCAGAGAGATGGAATGCGTGATGGCTAAATATATGGTACTAACACTAGTTCAAGCCCGTGAGCTAGCAGGTGTTGCTGTTTGATGCTAATACTGTGTTGAGTTAACCAAAAAGCTAATTTTTGCCAACGCTTTAAATCGGCATGCTGAAGATATTTGGTCTGTTTTGCTTGCTTGTCGAAATCATAGGTTGAATTAATTTGCCCAATGGCCAACAACTCGGCAGCAGCCGTCAGCGCAAGTTGCGGCACAAGGCAATGGGTCACGCCTGTAAGAGTGTGTGCGATTTGCAGCCCTGCGGGATCTAAGTCGGTAAAGGCGATAATCGGCAGCTCGCCTGCCATAGCTTGCAAAAAATGCCGCACACCAATCGGTGAATGATGACCGCTGCCACGGTAAATAACCATGAGGTTCGTTAGTTCCTCAGGTAAACGCGCTTGATGGATAACATCAAACACATCCAAGTTTTCAACCACTAAGATGGCTGCGACATCAAGCTCACGACAGTGCTTTTGTGCTTCATCCAAAGGAATACGCAGCGAGGATAAAGCGGAGATTGCAACAGGTGGCGATTGAAAGCCCAGAAACTTGAGTAACACATACTCGGCTTCTGGGCGGATCTTAGCGAGCTTCTCATTATGACTTTTGGCGGACATCGCCATGCGATCGACGTTGAAATCCAGATCCCGGAGATCAAGTCCCATTAGCGCCAACACGCCTTGCCTTAACAGATCAAAGTCTTTGGGTGCGAAGCACAAATGTTTTTCAGACTCATCTAACTCGCCCACTTCTAACTCGCGGTAAATCGCGCGCCAGTTAGCCGTGAGCTTAACCTTGGGAGAACGCTTAATAAAAGCCTTCTCCAACAGCTGCAGTTGTCGCTGGCCTAGGCTAACCATAACTCAACATCGCGAATGATAAAGTTACCGCTATAAATGGGATGCGGCTCACCTAATGGCTCAAGCTCAAAGTAAGCTTTGTGTTCATCGGGTAGGCCTTCGTAGCCGCCAATCACTTGATAAATCCAGCTCTCAGCTTCCCAAGGCAATGCCTTATCCACCAGATATTCCAGCGCAGATTGGCGCAGGCCAGACTCAATAACATCGACAAAATACTCATCCACCGCCTGTTTAAGCGGATTATCCGGCACATCAAAATCTTCACTTTGGGTGAGTGACACGGACGCATCTCGCTCACGCACCGCTTCAATCACGGGATGACGACTAATAGCTTTAATGTGCGCGACTATGCCCATCAACTCCAGTTCTTGGCTGGCGTTGTGAACATCTACCGCAGCAGGTGCGAGCAAGATTTCAGCGCGATTGAATAGACTCGGAATTTCCTTGTGGGACACATGGTCCGCAGGACGATAATCCGGATGCAAGTCTGTGTAGAGTAACCAGCCCTTGAGCAAACGGGTACGGCCACGGATTTGCCTAAAGCGACCTAAGAGTTCGAGCAAACGCCCCTGCACTACGCTCAATTCCTGGGCGCAGTCGCTCATGGTTTCTTGCAAAGTCGTCACTAAGAGTTTTCGCAGCTCTCGGATATCGCCGGCGATTTCGCCAAGCTCACTAAACTGGAACATCTCTAAGCCATTAAGCAATTCAGAGACTTGGCTTTGGGCTAATTCATTTTCACGGATCTTAGCGTTGATCGTACCGACATAACCGAACTCGTTGTTGATCCGACCCCAGAGCACACGGATCGAATAACGCAGACTGTCGGCAAAGCTATAAACATGCTCGCTTAAATCCGACAAATAGGCTTCGGCAGCGCTGTAATCTGAGCTGTGACGGGCTTCTTTGTAGTGGTCGGCCAAGGTTTTAATGGTCGCGAGAGCCGAGCCGACGTTAGAGTCGATTTGGCGATTACGCTCGTCACTTAAGCCTTCTTCGAGCAAGGCACGCACAGAACGCTTAAGGCGCAGCTCTTGATCTGGCTCTGGCCGCCACAAAATGCCGGCCTGTTTAAGCTTTTCAACCACGCTTGGATCATGGGCATCCTCGTTTAAGGAACCCGCTAAATAGGCGTCCATAATGATGTCAGCATGGCGACCCAACTGCTTGAGCAGCTTAACCCCCGCCTGATGTAAGTTACTGCTCATCACGGCCTCCTTGGTCGCAGCTTTTACCTAGGTTTAATCGTGCCAACATTAGATTAAGTCCCGCTGGGTCGCCGTTTCCGCCTGCGCTTCTAGGCTTAGGCCTTCAGTTTCGTCGATAAACCGAATGACTTCATACAAATAATCCAGCTTGCCCGTGGCGATATAGATTTGCTTCTCCGCATTGGGGCGCACTAAATAGCCGAGTTCGACTAAGCGTTTGAAGACTAACTTGATTTGCGCATCGCTGTTGGTACTGGTCGAGCCAAATAAACGATATTGGCTGAGTTTGGCTAACTGCTCACGAAACGCCGGCGTGTCTTCGATGCGGCTTTGCAGCTCAGTTAAACGCACGGGCGCACCTTCGCTCAGCGGCGCATCTTGACCACTGGCCTCTTGCACTAATACCAGCCATTCCACCAGCGGGATAAGTGCCTGACAGATATCTTTAAACTGCGATGAAATTACTTTGCGTTCGCTATCGCCAAGCTGCAAATAACCGCAGAAGAACACATCGCCTTCGGCGGCGGACGCCACGGTACGGTTGATCTGGTTTAAATAGGCTTCGACCCGCTCGCGGGTGCTGCTATTTTTAAGGGCGCGCCAGCCTTCTTCATTGGTGGTGCGGCAAATAAACTCGCCCTTGAGTAACAACTCAATCAAAGCGCCAGTGCCAACTAATACGGTTTGGGTTGCATCACTCATTAGATGGCCTCCTTCGACAAACGCTTATTCAACATGTCGGCAATTGCGCTTTTCACGTTAGCCTTAGGTTTTACCAGCTGCAACATCTTGGTTTGTTTTAATTCAAGCATGATTAGATGGCCTCCTTCGACAAACGCTTATTCAACATGTCTGCAATTGGGTTCACCTTAGGCTTCACCACCTGCAACTTCTTGGTTTGTTTGTTGATAATGTAACGATTGGCGAACAAGTTCAGCACCTCAGACTCTGGGTTCGGGAAGGCGCCCAGCACACAAATATTGTTGTTTTCGCAGGCATCGAAAATCTTCTTCACGTTGGTATGGTGCAAAGTGCCCAGCTCATCAATTGGCCAGTGAATGGTCACATCGGCACGGCCACGCAACAAACGCGTGAATGCCAGCAGGAACTTACACAAAATCAGATACGCCATACCGTGGCTTGAGGATTCGTTAAGCTGTCTGTCGGTGCGGATAATCAGATCGCTGTTACCTTCTTTAAGGCGCAGCTCGATTTCCAGCAACTTAGAGATGCCCCCGGTTAATGCGGCGCGACCGATAATGTCTAAGGCGCGGCGCATGCTGTTGGTGTAATCCTCATCAGGCAAGCCATTAAAGCCATCGGCTTTCCAATGTTTAAAGGCTTTGACGAACTGTTCAAGCTCAGGCCAGAACTCTAACTCGCTGATGCGCGAACGAATACGTACCGCCGATTCAGACACGCCCTCAAGGAATAACTCTTCACCCACTTCGCGGGTAATACGAGCACTTTGAGACGCGATACGGCGGTCGATATCGGCTAATACATCGTAGAAGGCGGTTAAGTCGACGCCGAAAATCCGTCCTTGCTCGCGCAGCGCAGTAATCGATTGCGGCACTATCACGTTCAGCAATTGCTCAAGCTGTGGCACTAACTTACGGTAATCCAGCAGACGAATGCCTTTGTCGTTGATAAAGCTCGATTCTTCGCGGGCACGCTCCCAGGTTTCGGCAAGGCCCGAACCTGACTTGCTGGCGATCACTGAGTCGAAATGCTCTACATATTGCTTCACCGAACCCATCAAATAATCGCGTTTCAGCAGCAAATCTTCACCTTGGCGCAGACGCTCGCCTAGGCTACCTTGGGCTTCTTCATTATTGGTCGGCAACTTAAGCTCGGCGAGTTTACGCATTACGGCACGTAACTTCGTTAAGTTTTCGGAGGCTTCAACCTGCGCCGCATCGGACGCTTTACGTTCGGTTTCGAGTTGTTGACGGCGAGTCTTCACATCCTGAGTTTTCGCCTTAAGCTGTTGATCGATTTCCGATACCGCGCGCTTCACATCTGCAAGCTGAGTTTGCAGTTTAGGTTTGCGCATCAGCCAAGTGTGCTGATACCAATCGTCAAAGCGCAGTACGTCGCTACGACGCTGCTCGGCGCGGCTAATTTTGGTTTCTAACTCGCGAATTTGTTGCTTGAGTTTGAGGATATTCTCCTCATCCACACCGCGGGATTTAAGCTCGTTTTTGTACCAGGTCTCGCAGGCTTTCAGCTCGATTTTGGCGCTTTCGCGGCGGCCTTCAATGGTCGCTTTAATTTGGCCGAGTTGATTGTCGAGCGCGCCGATCACTTCCTGCCAATAGGCTTGTTTTTCCATGCGCGCTTCGAGCGCTTGCTCTTTTTGCTCTTCGAGCCAGAGTTCGTGCTGATGTTTAAGCTGTTTCAGCTCGCCATCCAGCTGGGTCAGTCTTTGTCCCGCATGGGCTTTGCGATCGCTCAATGCTTTGTTGATTTTATCTTGCTCACTGCGCTTTTCATCGAATAGGCGACGCAGATCGTCACGGCTATTTTTATACGCTGTGCGGGCAAAAGTAAGTTCACGGCTGAGATTATCCAGCTCGCCATTAATCGCCACTAACTGAGATTCGGCCTCGGCCTGCATTTCTTGGGCGCTAGTGTGAGCTTCTTCGGCTTTGCTTAACCGAATCCGCAGCTCTTGCTCGGAGGCGGCATATTCAGGCACATCGATCGCCTTAAGATCTAAATGCACACCAAAGAAAGCTTCGCTCGACTCGCTAACTAAACTGGGATGTAAATCAGTGCGATGCAGTAGTTCAGGCGCGATCACTTTACCTAAACTTTGCTCCCAACCCTGGGCTTCCTTACGCAGAAACTCCAATAGGGTGTGGGATTGCGGGAACAGCATGTGGTGCAGTTCATCCAGCGCAGTTTGACGCTCGTTCACCCTTAAGGTGGCGATACGCAAGGCTTCGTTGGCTTGGTCGCGTTTGGCTCTGAGCTTGCGTTCATCGCTGCTTAAGCGTTCGACCTTGGCATTGCAGTTTTCTTGTTCTTCGTCGGCACGGTGAATACGTTCGTCGAAAATCGCTAGGCTCAGCTTTTCTTCTTCGGTGTAAGTCACGCCATCGACACGTAATTTAAGCTCGGCGGCAGTGAGTTTGAATTGGTATTCCTGCTCGCTAAAGCTGGCCTTGCCCGCATCCATTTGGTTGCGCCATTGCAGCTCTAAAGCATCGATATCGGTGCGCGCGACTTCACGTTGCTTATCGCGGGCTTCGCGCTGCTTATCTTGATCGCTATGCAGCCCCTCTAACTCGCGGTTTAACTGCTCGCCAATCTTACTGCGACGGGCATTGTAGGCCGCCTCGATATCTTGGTGCTTCTCGGTTTGCAGCTTATGGCGTTCACTTAAGTTTTCAACATCGGTGCGCCAGTTTGGCAGCATCTCAAGATCGGCCTTAGCTTGCTCTATGTTGGCATCTAAAAAGGCGCTGTGCTGATCTTCAATGGCATCGAGTTCGTACTCGCACTTTGCCACATCGCCTTTGGCTGCGGATAAGTCGAGGTTGAGCTCATCGCGCTGCTCTTTCCATTCATCGTCGAGCAATCTGAGTTTTAAATTCAGCTCTTTAGATAAGGTTTGCTGAATATCTTGGCGATCGGCTTCTAAGGTTTCATCGTTGCGATAACCACGGGACAAGCTTGATAAGCGCAGTTCGGCGCTGAGCAATTGGTTAAATTCTTGCTCGAGTTTTTCAAACTCAGGGCGAATGACTTCAAACCCTTGGATAAGTTGGCTTTCACGGATCCACGCCTCAACGCGCTGTGGATTTAAGCGTGAGCTGGGCGGATTAACTCCGTCTTCCTCTAAAATGGCGGCGATCATGGATTTGACCGTCTCCATCTTGCCTTCTTTGGAGTGCACCGCTTTGGCGAGTTTTTCGATGTGGCGCAGGGAATGCTCGCCCTCACACAGGGCAAATTGGCGCGCATAGCCGCGCAGTTCGCTGCGGTTGCTGCCCGTGCTTAATAGGGTGCGATCGTTTTGAATAATGGCGCGATATTCGCGGGTGTTGAGCAAGTTAGTGGTGGCGATGCCGGCACGTTTTAAATCACGGCCTAATTCCGCCATGGTGTGGCACAGAATAGTGTCGCCATTTTGCGATTTAATATAATCGCTTAGCTCAAAACCTTTGGCGATAAAGCGATAATTAACGCCCTTGCCATCGCCCGCCGAGGCCAACACGGCTTGGTACAGTAACCCATCGGCTTTTTGATATTCGTAAATGATGTAGCTTGAATCGTGTGGCAAATACCAACGCTCGAAACTGTCGCGGGTCGAAGGCACCACGCGGCTTGGGTATTCGCCATAAAAAACAGGGACTAGACGTTGTAATGTCGTCTTACCTGAGGCGTTAGTACCACAAATGTTGGTATGGCCATTGAGGGCGAGTTCCACAACGCCCGGAAGGTGCGTATCAATCAGCACAATACGAATCAAGCTTGCCATTTCATTCCTTATGCAAACGGGAGCGTCTTATCTAAGCTGCAGAAGCCTTCTACAGGACAAAGAGAAAACAATCCAAGAGGGCCACAGACCTTAAAAAAGCACTGTAAAAAGTGATTTTAAAATCATGACCTAAAAATAGTGCCTCTAAAATAAGGCAATCGCGGTGTATTGGCAATTAAGCGGCGCAGCACTAATGCCATGGCTCACAATCTTTACGCCCAGAATTGGGCCCAGAACTAAGCTCTTCTTTAAGCCCAGAACTAAGCTACTAGCAAAGCCAATACTAACCGCCAATGATACGACAACTTAGCCAAAATAGGCGGCTAACAAAGCGGCAATTAGCGCAGTAAAAGGTAAATTTTAGCGGTTCTCTTCAAGACGCAGGCGTTCGGCGATCCGGCTATAGATCAGCATCATTTCCGCCAGCGATCCCACTTGCATACCTTTCATCAAATTGGCGCGGTGGATCTCGACCGTACGCATGGCAATACAGAGGCTATCGGCGATCTCTTGGTTCTTCAACCCTTGGGCAATCAGGTTGAGTATCTCCCGCTCCCTTGGCGTGAGCGCTTGATAAGTCTCAAGATACTGATTGTCTTGATGATGGGCCTTAGTATGCTCCAGTGCTTTTAGTACCGCTTCGGCTAACTTAGCGCCATCGGCGGGCTTTTGGAAAAAATCCACCGCACCGAGTTTGAGCGCTTCTACCGCCATAGGCACATCGCCATGGCCGGTGAGATAAATCACAGCTAACGGACTATTTTTGGCGACTAATTCAAGATGCAACTGCGGGCCGCTCAAGCCCGGCATACGCACATCAACCAGCGCACAACCCGGCAGGGTTAAGTCAACTGCGGTAAAAAAGGCTTCGGCGCTATCAAAGTCAGTGATCTTGAGGCCATAACTTTCGAGCATAAAACGCAAAGAACGACGCACTGAGTCATCGTCATCGATTAAATACACAGGTAACTCAATACTCATTAAAGTGCTCCATTAGATTCAGGTTTACGCGGTATAGCCACCTGCGCTTGGCAACCGCCACCCATAGCGCTTTCTAGGCTAAACGTCCCGCCATGGCTCTCGGCAATATCGCGGCAAATCACTAAGCCTAAACCTAACCCCTCTGATTTAGTGGAATAAAAGGCTTGCATCAGCAGGCTGGCGGCTTCGGTTAAACCCGTGCCATTATCCGTGACTGTCAGCAAGAGTGTGCGTTCTTGGTAGCGAAGATCGATATCGATCGTCGGCGCATAGGGCTTTTGCGTGATGATCTGTTCTGTGCCACTGGATTCAAGCTCTAGCCGCTGAACACAGGCATCGGCGGCGTTTTTTAGCAGGTTGAGCAACAACTGCTGCATGCCGACTTCATCGAGGGACTGTAAATAGGGCTCGCCGCTCACATTCACGGCAAGATTGATTTGATGTTGTTCAAACTCATAGGCGAGCAGCGGCACAGTCTCATTGACCAGCTCATGCAAGTACAAAGGTTGTTTCGACACAGGCCGCTTCTTCAACAGGTTGCGTAAACGGCTGATAATGCTGTCGGCCCGTGTAACTTCCTGCTGGATCAACGTCAATACCGATTGCAATTCCTCAGGGCTAGTCCCCCGTTGTAATCGCACTTCGGCGCCATGGCAATAATGGCCAATCGCCGCCAAAGGTTGATTGAGTTCATGGGAGAGGCTAGCGCCAAGCTCGCCAGCAATCGCGATACGCTGGGCATGTTCCAGTAACGCACGGTTTTCATTGAGCTGGCGCTGAGTGTTTATCAACTCGCGGCCGCGACGACTAAAACGATACTCCAACCAGAAATGGTACGCATTGAGTAAAACCAAAATCCCTAACGCAAACCAAGCCCATTGTTGATGTAACTTGACCCACTGCCACGCCCTTTGCCACCAAGGTGTTTGCAAGGGATGCATGTCGAGATCTTTAAGTAACTGATCGATCGCCAACTGACTCACGGCCGTGGTCCAACCCGCTGAATCGGAAGACTTAGCGGCGAGGTGATCTTCGGGCAGTGCCAGCAGCGCTTGGGTCACGCTTTTAGCTAGAGATTGCGAGGCGCGATTGGTCTTCGCCATGGACCAGTTGGGATAGAGACGAGTCGAGACTTGGCAATGAAATCCCACCGGAGTTTGGTTATCGAGCACCCGATAATGGCCGATATTAATCAGCCCTTCTGCCTGCATCTGTTCAAGCTGACACACAGGCACCACAGCCGAATCCAGCCGATTATCTTTCGCCGCATCATTACCACTTTTTTGATCATCTAACTGATACAACAAATTATCTAGCGGGAACCCCAGCGGAATAATCTCACCCACAAAGCGAGGCAAATCTATGCCCTTTAGCTGCGCTTCGTACACTAAGGTCAAGTAACCGCCGAAGGCATTTTTCGACACTATCCCGAGCCGACGTCCTTTGAGATCAGTTAAAGTTTGATAGGGAGAATCGGCGCGTACCACCAGCGCCGAACCCACTTGCATCGCCGCGCCATTATTTAACGGGCTGCGCAGGGTCGCCAACCAAGTAAGGGAATATTGCCGCGCCAGCAACACGGATTGCCCTGGGTTGGTGATCACAAAATCGAGCCCTTGGGTTTCAACGCCCTTGGCTAACTCATCGAGGGAGAGAGGATGTAACCTGAAGTAACTGTTGGGAATTTGGGTTTCGAGCCAACCCATTAACGGCTGCCAGCGGTTAATCGTCGCCTTATAACCGCGGATGGCTAACACGCCCACATCGACCACTTGATAACCGGGCTCTTCGGTAGCGACTTGAGCTATAGCCTCTGCGTCCATTACATCCGAAGGCGCGCTTTGATTCTGCGGCTCGGCGGCAAACACGTTTGCCGAAGCGAGCAAGCACCCTAACGCCACGGCTAGTGCCATCCTGAAAATCATTCGTGTTGTCACCTTAGTTGCAATTTGCCCCTGAATCGATAACGGCCGCTTGAGCGACATAGCTGAGCTAAACACTGTTTTCATCATCCTAAATAACGTGAAGTGCAATCCTTTATCCCCAATCACTCAAATTCAACTCAAGCTCAACTCAAGCTCAACTCAAGCTAAAATCCAGTTAAAAGTAGGTCCAATTCAAATTGAAAGCAGGCCAAACTGAAGTTTAAAAGCCGTAAAAAATAAAACCCTATCATTTTGAAGGCTATTCTAACGGATATTTGTTGCGCTAGATCAAACCCACGCCTGATATGTGGAAAACCACTATAGTTATGCCGCCTCGCCTTTTACAGAATGCCTGTAAACCTCGCCATAAACCTTAACGCTAGGTCTATGAGCCAGTTTATTCGCCATCTGCAAGAGTGAAGGAAATCTGTATGGACAAGAGTAAACGTCAGTTTCTCGGCAAAATGGCCAGCGTCAGTGTTGGCGCCGCACTCATCCCTGTGGTGCAAGTGTATGCACAGGATGATAAGCGCAGCCCTCAAGTGCACAGTGCCAGCGAAGGCCAAGTGGGTAAACGTTACGGCATGGTAATTGACTTGCGCCGCTGCGTGGGCTGCCAAGCCTGTACCGTCGCTTGCACTATCGAGAATCAACCGCCCCTAGGGCAATTTCGCACCACAGTGCAGCAGTATGAAGTCTCGCAGCAGGAAGATACCACCCCGCCCGCCTTTTTGATGTTGCCAAGGCTTTGTAATCACTGCGAAAACCCGCCCTGTATTCCCGTTTGTCCTACGGGCGCGACCTTCCAGCGCAAAGACGGCATAGTGGTCGTCAATAATGAATGGTGCGTTGGCTGTGGCTACTGCGTGCAAGCCTGTCCCTACGATGCCCGCTTTATCAACCACGACACTAATACCGCCGACAAATGTACCTTCTGCGCCCATAGGTTGGATGCGGGATTACTGCCCGCCTGCGTCGAAACCTGTGTGGGAGAAGCCCGTGTGATTGGCGATCTTAACGATCCCCACAGCCAAATAAGCCAACTGCTCGCCACCAATAAAACCGATATCAAGGTACTCAAACCGACAGCCAACACTGCGCCACGGGTGTTCTACATCGGCATGAGCAGCGCTTTTGAGCACAAGATTAGCGGCCAAGCCCCCGTTAGAACCTTACTTACCGATACTGGCGAGGAGATCCACCATGGTCATTAAAGAAATCTTTACCCCAGATATCGCCATTACTTGGCTACCTTGGGCGGTGCAATACTTTTTTATGATGGGTCTGGCCTATGCCAGTGTGTGGGTCGCGACAATACACTTGTTTAGTCACGCGAAACCCGATGACAGACTGCTGAAACTCTGCGCCTGTTTAATGCTGACCGCAGGCATAGTCGCGCCTATTGCCTTGCTCGCCGATTTACACCAACCGCTGCGGGCTTGGCATTTTTATGCGCAAGTTCGCCCTGAATCTTGGATGTGGTATGGCGCCTTTTTACTGCCGGTATTCTCGGGCACCAGCGCGCTATTTGCTTGGCTATTACTGCGTCAATATCTGCCTAAGCACACCGCGCATCAAGACTCAGATTGGCTGAATAAAATAGGCCAATTATTGAGATTCGGTGATTGGAACAGTGACAAATTCATCAAGCCGATCGCGATTATCACAGCCCTAAGTGCCTGCAGTATTGCCCTCTACACTGGCATGGAAACCATGGCCATTAAGGCGCGGCCACTGTGGCATACCTATTGGCTGCCACCTTTGATGGCGATGAGCGCCCTGCTTGCTGCCTGCGGCACTTTGGCGGTATTGAATCGATTATTAAAAGGCTACCAACAAAGTACCCAAGACAAGCTATTACTCTGGGTAAGGGCCAGCTTTGGTCTGTTCGCCCTGTGCCTTATCGGCTGGGCATTATTCGATAAGGGCTCGGCCCCTGAAGCCGCGTTATTGCTTGAAACCAGCCCAAGCTGGCAACTTGCTGCAATTTGGGTACTGGTCACACTCGCCGTGCTGGCACTGATGCTCGCCATTCGTCACTTACCCAATGTTGCAATGCTAATCGTCAGCCTCACGGCCATTCATCTCGCGTGGGGATTTCGCTGGATAGTGTTAATCCAAGCGCAAACCGATCCTAAATACGGCGCAGGGACTTACCTCTATCAACTGCCTTGGGGACCCGAAGGGCTATTAGGCATAGCCGGCACCTTCGGTCTTTGGCTGGCATTAATGGCGCTGGTCTCCGAACTTATTCGCCACACGCCTACAGCAAAGCTTGCTCGCTGAGCACCCAATTAGTTTACAGAATGAAGGAGTCCATCATGGATAAGAGTAAACGTCGTTTTATCAAAGGGGCCGCTGTCACGGGTGGTGTGGGATTATTTGCTGCGGGTTATAGCCATACGTTAGCGCAAATGGGCAAAGGTGTCGTCAATGGCACCTCAGGAAAACCGACCCAAGATCCGCTGCATGGCAATTCCTTAGCGCCTGAATACAAAGTCGATTTACAGTCAGGTCAGCTGATCAGCAATGACGATCAGCGCGTCGCCAATACTATGTGCTTAGGTTGCTGGACCAAATGCGGCGTGCGCGCTCGTATCGATCAAAAAACCGATAAGATCATCCGCATCAGCGGTAATCCTTATCATCCGTTGTCATCGCGGGAACATATCGATTTCGATACGCCAATCAAAACCGCATTTGTCGGACTAAGCGCCTTTCAAGAACAAGGTCTACAGGGGCGTTCCACCGCCTGCGCTCGCGGTAATGCCATGCTAGAACAATTGGATAGCCCACACCGCGTTACCCAATGTCTTAAGCGCGTGGGTAAGCGCGGCAGTGGCCAATGGCAGAGCATTAGCTTTGAGCAGTTGCTGAATGAAGTCGTCGAAGGCGGCGATTTATTTGGCGAAGGCCAAGTTGAAGGCTTAAGAGTAATTCGAGATATCGCCACGCCGCTCGATGCCAATAATCCAGAATACGGCCCTAAGGCCAACCAGTTACTGGTCTCAAACGCCTCCGATGAAGGCCGCGATGCCATTATCAAACGTTTTACCTTCAACAGCTTTGGCACCCGCAACTTCGCCAACCACGGTGCTTATTGCGGGTTTACCTACCGCGCCGGCGCCGGAGCCTTATTGGATGATTTGAAAAAATACGCCCACTTAAAACCCGATTGGGACCATAGTGAATTTTTACTCTTTATCGGCACGTCGCCGCAGCAATCGGGCAATCCCTTTAAACGCCAAGCGAGACAACTGGCTAACGCGCGGGTGAATAACAGCAATTTCAGTTATGTGGTGGTGTCGCCCATGCTGCCCAATACTTCGAACCAACCTTGCGCGGGCAACAACACTTGGCTGCCGATCCGCCCCGCCACCGACTCAGCTCTCGCCATGGGCATGTTGCGCTGGATTATTGATAACCAGCGCTACGCCGCCGATTTTTTGAGTGCGCCCAATGTCGATGCCGCAAAAGCATCAGGTTACCGTGGCTTCAGTAACGCAGGATTCTTGATCGTCAGCGAACCTACCCATCCAAGATATGGCCAATATCTCTTTGCCAGCGATCTTGGCTTACCTTTCGACGGCAAAGCCTACGGCGAGCAAGACTCGCAGTTGGTTGTCGATGCCGCGAGTGACAAGATAGTTTTGGCGAGCCAAAGTCAGAAAGCCAAGCTCGACGTTAATCAAAGTGTCGACACACCTAAAGGCACGATTGCGGTTAAATCTAGCTTCCAACTGTTAAGTGAAGCGGCGCACAGCTTCGAGATGGCACACTATGCCAAGGAGTGCGATATCAGCGAAGCGCAGATTATTGCTCTCGCAGATAAGTTTACCAGCCATGGCACTAAGGCCGCGGTGATCTCCCACGGCGGCACGATGAGCGCCAATGGTTTCTATAGCGCGTGGGCGATCATGATGCTCAACGCTATGATAGGCAACATCAATTTGAAGGGCGGCGCATTAGCCTCCGGCGGTTCATTCCCCGCCTTTGGTAAAGGCCCAAGGTATAATCTGCAGGAGTTTGACGGCATGGTCGAGCCTAAGGGCGTATTCCTATCGCGATCTAAATTCCCCTACGAAAAAACCTCAGAGTATCGCCGTAAAGTCGAAGCGGGCGAATCGCCTTATCCCGCCAAGGAGCCTTGGTTTCCGATTTCATCGCCCTTATTGGGCGAACATTTAACCGCGGCGGTGCACGGTTATCCCTATCGACTCAAAGCATGGATTAACCACATGGGCAATCCGATTTATGGTCAAGCGGGTTTAGGGGAAGCCATTGGTGAACAACTGAAAGATCCTAAGGTGCTGCCACTGTTTATCAGCATCGACAGCTTCATCAACGAAACTTCGGCGCTGTCGGACTACATTGTGCCCGACACGTTAACGTACGAGTCTTGGGGTTGGACCTCAGCATGGCAAGGCACACTAACCAAAGTTGCCACAGGTCGTTGGCCGATTGTCGAGCCAAGAGTCGCGAAAATGGCCAGTGGTGATGTGGTGTGCATGGAGTCTTTCTTGAGCCAAGTGGCGATGAAGTTGCAACTACCCGGCTTTGGCGAAAATGCCGTTAAGGCCGCCGATGGCAGCTTACATCCGTTAACGCGCGCAGCGGATTACTCACTTTACGGCGCTGCCAACGTGGCCTATTTAGGTAAAGCCGTCGCCGATATCAATGCTGAAGACATGTATCTTAGCGGTGTAAGCCGCATTCAAAGTGAACTCAATACCAGACTCACGCCTGATGAAGTCAAAAAAGTCAGTTACTTATTTGCTCGTGGAGGCCGTTTTGAAGAAATGCGCGGTGCACGCGATGACGCGGGGAATCCGAGTAAAGTCTGGCCTAAACCTATGATGCTGTGGAATCCCGACGTCGGCAGTCGTCGCAATAGCTTAACGGGGGAATTTATGAGTGGTTGTCCGCGCTTATATCAACCCGCCTTGGCCGATGGTACGCCGCTCGATAAGGCGTTTGATAAGTCACAGTGGCCTTTGCTGATCAGCAGTTACAAGTCCCATACCATGAGTTCTATGAGTATTGGCTCGGATCGTTTACGCCAAGTACACCCTAATAATCCGGTGCGACTGAACGAGAAAACCGCCACTCGCCTTGGCATCAGCACGGGCGACACGGTAAAAATCAGCACGCCTAACGGCAGCGTGATCGCTTTAGTGGAATGCGTTGCCGGAGTGCACCCAGACTGCATCGCTATCGAACACGGTTATGGCCATAAAGAACTCGGCGCGCGTGACACTGTGATTGACGAGATTAAAATCGTCGCCAATCCGCTGATCCGAGTCGGGATCAACATGAACGACTTAAATCTGTTCGATCCCAGTCGTCACGGCCGCTATCCGCTGGTAGACTGGGCAAGTGGCGCCTCGGCAAGACAAGGCCTACCCGCTAAGATTGAAAAACTTAGCTAACCGCCGAGCATAGATAACGCTTAAGAAGCTGCCCTTTGGCAGCTTTTTCTATGGCATTCATTCAACCTAACTAACCCGAATCGCATGCTAAAATTCGTTATCCGCTCAGCCGCTAAGTCTGGTCGGGCTAAAACCAAAGCCTAGTCAAGCTAAAACCAAAAAAAGTGATCTTCTTTTGCTCAATTTAGGTATATAGATCCCGATCACGTGTTTCATAGAAATAAACCACACATTAAAATCACAGCTATATTTATCTGTATATCCAGCTCGTTATATCGAGCTTTCAATAAAGACCAGCGGTTTTTGAGTCAGTTAAGCTCATCAGGAGTATCTCAGTGTTCAATTCTTCATTACGTAAAAGCCTAGAAGTGAGCGAAAACAAGCGCCAAGAAGCGGAGTCGGTCATAGACGCCATTAATCAAAGTATTGCCACAGTAGAATTTACGCCTGATGGGAAGATTCTCGATGCGAATGCCTTGTTTTTAAAAGTAGTCGGTTATTCACTTAATGAAGTTGTTGGCCAACACCATAAGCTGTTTTGCTCAGCGGCCTATGCTAATTCTCCTGCCTACCAACAATTTTGGAGTAATTTAAAAGCCGGTCATCCGCAGGAGGGGAATTTCGCGCGAGTGAATAAAAATGGCCAAGAAATCTGGCTGAGGGCGACTTACTTCCCAGTAAAACAGGCGGGAAAAGTCGTGAAGATAATGAAAACAGCTTCTGAAATTACCCAAGATAAGCAACAGCTTGACGATCAAGCCGCCATCTTTGATGCCCTAAATCGCTCCCAAGCCATTATTGAATTTACCCCAGATGGCACTATCCTGAAGGCAAATGCCAACTTTTTAAAAACAATGGGATACAGCAAAGAACAGCTCTTGGGCAAACATCATAGAATTTTCTGTTTCGATGAGTTTTATCGACAAAATCCACACTTTTGGGACGAGCTTAAGCAAGGTCGCTATAGCAAAGGGCTATTTGAGCGCAAAAATGCTTATGGCGACTCAATTTGGCTGGAGGCGGCTTACAATCCCATTATGGATGAACATGGAAAGGTCGTTAAAGTTGTTAAGTTCGCCAGTGATATCAGCAAGCGGATCGAGCAAAGCCACGCTGTGCGTGAAGCCGCAAATATTGCGCTCACAACATCGCAACGCACCGTTGAGCAAGCGGAACAAGGCGTTAAGTTGCTTAATGCGACCGTCAATACCTCCAATGCCATTGCTGAGCAAACCCATAAAACGACTCAGGCGATTACTCAATTGAATGAGCAATCCCAAAGTATTCAAGCCATAGTCGCGACCATTAGCTCGATTGCCGATCAAACCAATTTGCTGGCATTAAATGCCGCGATTGAGGCCGCGCGTGCGGGTGAACAAGGCCGAGGTTTTGCGGTTGTCGCCGATGAAGTGAGGCAGCTCGCTTCCAGAACCAGTAAATCAACCAGTGAAATTGCCGCCGTAGTCACTAAAAATACCCAGCTCACCACAAGTGCAACAGACATGATGAACGAAGTTGAAGGTATCGCACAGGAAGGGAAACAACAGCTAGCCGAGGTCACTTTGGTGATGGGAGAAATACGCAACGGGGCAGAAAACGTCTCACAAATCGTCTCTCAACTTTCAATCAACGGCCATTAATCCCCTCGCATTTCATCGCGCTATCAAGGATTGAATGGCGCTTTATCTGCAGACAAAAACGCCATGTGATTGTTCCGTCAATCAATAATCAGTTTTACTGCCTTCATAGGTGGCGCACATTTGCTGCGCCAGCGCCTCGTCATAAGGACGTAATCCACTCATGACTAAAGTTTTGATACCTGTGCCGACTAAAGTATCGCCACTGTGTAATTCAAAGTGCAGTGTCACATCGCCACGTTTACCATCGATTTTTAAATCTTGGTCAACGAGCGATAAGGTCACTTGCACAAAATCGAGGGTGGTTAAGTCAAACGACATGCTTTCGTAAATCACTAAAGGTCGGTCTGGGTTGATCATCACTTGATGTTGTTTCATCAAAGGGATCAGGATATCGATAAAATTATGCCCAGAGAAAGCAACATATTGACGAATAAAGGATTCTGTCTGCGCATCGCAACAACTTACATCGCCTTGACGACTCACATTAAGATAGGTTTTTTCGCGGCCATCGCGAATCGAAAAACTCTCGCTCACTTGTTCCGGGAATTGCAGTTCTACACTCGCGCCCACCATACCCGCAAAGCTAAATTTCATGCTCTGACTCAGGCCATATTGAGTCAATACTATGGCAAACAATAAATCTCCCGGCACGCAAAAGCGTTTTGCGCCCACATTGTGTATGGGATTAAAGTCCTGCGCAATTTTCTTCGCGAAGTCGCTGGCTTGTTGTGCGGATACGGAAATGGCTTGATTTTGCTCGGAAAAATAAGGCGCTAGAAACATATAAACTCTATTTGTAATAACTCAATACAGGGATGGATAACAAAATTATCACGAGTCTACCTTAAATTAGGTATTTAACTCACCCGATGACTTGATCCCACGGAAGATGTACAAAGTAACACCATGCCCACATTTGTAAAGCCAAACAAATTACAAGGATATTAACTTAGGTTAACAGGCTAGCGCCTTCCATTGAACAAGGAACAAATAGTTAGACTTGTTTAAATTCACGCTTCAATTGAAAACTATCGTCAGTGACTAGCTGCTCTAGCACTTCGACACGCTGACGCAAGGTAGCTAACTCGGCCCGCAAGGCTTGATTTTCGGCCTCTTGCTCACGGCTCGACACTCCTTGCTTGTCGCGGATTTTCATAATCGCCACCACATATCCGCCAACAATGGCGAGTATCGGGATAAGTAAAGCGAGGGCTCCAGTATTCATAGTCATTTCCTTTATCTAGTGGCGTTATTGTTATCAGGCTAAAAACTCAGGCTTATTTCGACTCTAGACATTAATCAAAGTCAGAGTATGGGCATAAGTATGCGCAAAATAACCCTAATCCACCAGTGACAAAAGTCATGAGGTTTGGCTAAGGGTGCATCATTCCTTATCGAAGCTATCCACCACAATGGCGCCCATAGAGGCTGGCATAGTGATGACGATGATCCGTTTGATCGAGGTCAGCGGGTCTTCAAAGAATGGCACTTTATCGAGGCACAGCAGGACGAGGAAAACCACCAGCGCAGTGAGCAAATACGCCACCACGATACGGAAAATAAACACAGGGACTCGGGCACTAATATTTTGCTGGAACACACTGTGGTAAGTAAAAACCCCTAGAAATAACAGCGATAAACTAAAGAGCATGGCGATATTGAGCACGGGCAAGGTTTCGCCGAGATGCCAGGCTTCCTCAGAAAACGCCACAGGCACCGCCAGCGCAAATGCCCCCACGCAAACTTGGCTCGCATCTTCGGTATTAAAACTAAAGGTCATGCTCATCGCTCCTTAATATTCCAATCCATTTGATTAGCCGAAAATAACGTTCGGCTAAGACGCGCTACATAAGGGCTTAATCCTGCAGTATTAAGTGCGATAAAGCACTTTAACCACATGCCAGCCAAACTTAGTTTTAACTATGTGCGGCACTAATAACTCGCCCGAAAAAGCCACTTTATCAAACTGGGGCACCATTTGGCCTTTTTTAAACTCGCCTAAATCGCCGCCTTTTTTGGCCGAAGGGCAAGAAGAAAAACGCTTGGCGAGTACCGCAAAATTAGCGCCATTATTCAGCTGCTTAACTATATCCTCAGCCTGCTCTTTGTGTTTCACTAAAATATGCACGGCGGCAGCGGTTTTAAACATGTTATTTCTCACTTTGGGTTAACGACCTAGGCTAAGGGAAGATGGCGTCACGCGTGTACTCTCGATAACGCCATTTCCATTCGCATAGGTTCTACTACTTAAGATTTTATATTCAACGCACAAATGCGTGAGTGATTGGTCGATTATCAAGCCTATTGGCCGAGTATTTTCTGCCACCATTGCAAAGGCTCGCCGCAATTATTCACCGGACGATAAGTCGCGGTTAATGCCGGAAGCGCATCAACATTGCTGCAATCCGATTCCTTCGCCACGCCGGTATCTCGGTCAAAAAAGCCCTTCACGACGCCATTCACTTGGATAGAACGCAAACTAATAGGTGGACGTTCCTTTAAGAAGGCAAGATACACGGCCATGGCGCCACTGCTGCCATACAAGCTGGTTTTGCCGTTATCATCACGCCCCACCCAAATGGCAGCAACATTACGCTCATCAAAGCCCGCAAACCAAGAGTCGCGGCTATCGTTACTTGTGCCTGTTTTACCCGCCAGTCCAACGCCTGGGAAGGCATTGCCTAAGCGCGTCGCGGTACCCGTATTGACCACTTGCTGCATAGCGTACTGGATCAAAAAGTCAGTATCGGGTGAGATGGCTTGCTCTTTAGGTAATCGCGTCACGGGCAATGGATTTTTATCAGCATCCAACACAGCCGTCACTGTGGTTAATTTACGGTAAACCCCGCTATCGGCTAAGGTTTGGTACACCTGCGCCACCATTAATGGCGAGCCATTGACGGCGCCAAGTAACATAGAAGGATACTCGTTTAACGGCTCCTGCCAGCCCGACTTAGCCAAAGTTGTCGCGACGGCATCCACGCCCACCGCAATCCCAAGATTTACTGTCGGGACGTTCATCGACTTTTTCAGCGCCGTTAACAAAGGCACTTGGCCGCTGAACTTCTTATCGAAGTTTTGCGGTGACCATGTCTTACCTTGCTCACTCTTTAAGGTAATAGGCTGATCTTTAAGGGGAGTCGCTAAGGTAAATTGGCTATTGGGTGCCAGTGCCGTGGCGTACACAAAGGGCTTAATTAACGAGCCAATCGGACGACGAATTTCAACCGCACGGTTAAAGCCATCAAATCCAGGGGTTTTATCGCCGACCATTGCCGCGATACCGCCCGTGTATTTGTCGGTCACCACCATGCCTACCTGCAATGACTTGTTGCTCTTATCTAAGCTCTTAAGGGTTTGAGTCACCGCAATTTCGGCGGCTTCTTGAGCCATAGGATCGAGCGTGGTATAGATTTTTACCCCAGATTGCTTCAGTAACGCCTCGCCATAACGCTCGTTCACTTCCTGTTTTACTAGGGCGAAGAAGGAAGGTAATTTCTGGTGTGCGGGTTTATTAAGATTACGGATCGCCAGAGGTGACTCTACCGCCGCCTTGTACTCGGCCGTGGTTAAATCGCCCGCATCCATGAGTAATCGCAATACCAGATCGCGACGCTCTTGAATGCGATCCGGATATCGCCATGGATTGTAGTAAGACGGTCCCTTAATCGCAGCCACTAAAAATGCCTGCTGGGCGATAGTCAACTCACTGATAGGACGGCCGAAATAGAAACGCGATGCCAAACCCATACCATGAACGGCGCGGGATTTATCCTGCCCCATATACACTTCGTTAAGATAGGCTTCGAGGATTTCGTCCTTGCTGTAACGAAAATCGATAATCACTGCCATCAAGGCTTCGCGCACCTTACGCAGTAAAGAACGCTCACTCGATAGGAAAAAGTTTTTCGCTAACTGCTGGGTTAACGTCGAGCCACCTTGCACTGTGCGACCGGCGCTAATGTTTACAAACGCGGCGCGCGCAATCGCGAAAGGATTCACCCCATGATGTTCGTAAAAGCTACGGTCTTCCACCAGCAGTAACGCCTGCACAATCGACTTTGGCATTTCTTCGGTCGGCACAAACAACCTGTCTTCGCCGTCGCCAGTAATAATGCGATCGAGCAACACAGGCTCAAGATGGAATACGGCAAGCTGGCGTTTGTCCGACACTCGGGTGACTGAACTGACGCCATTGCTGTCGAAGCTTATCATGACTCTTTGTTCTACTTGATCGCCTTCAGGATGCAGGAACGGTCGACGCCACAATTCGATACGAGTGCTCGATGCCGAAAACTCACCCACTTGGCGTGGGTTAGCGACTTTGCGATAGCCGAGCAACTTAAGCTCAGCCATCATTTGTGGATGGCTGACCGCCGCGCCGGGATACAGCGCCATAGAACGGCTGAACACCTGCGCGGGCAAGTGCCATTTTTGACCTTCAAATTTTTGCGCAATAATTTGATCGAGATAAATACTGTAGAACGTCACTACAGCTAATCCGGCTAAGGCTAATTTCCAAGTGATTGACCACATTCGTCGAAATAAACCGCGGCCATTGTTGGCCCTACGGGAAGCGGGTGTTTTTTTTGTCGTCTTAGTCGTCATATCTACTTCATCATTCATGCATTTAAAGACATCAGCCACGATAGCAAGCGTGGTGCGAATCAGGGCGTGTTTTCACGCGATTTAAAAACCAGTGTCACTGCTATGGCTGAGCTAAACCCAAGGTTTTCTTCTTGGTAAATTTTGTTGGTAGTGTATTCACAGGATCGTCCGGCCACAGATGTTTTGGGTATCGGCCGCGCATTTCCTTTTTCACTTCCACATAAGGTCCCTGCCAGAAACTAGCTAAATCCGCCGTCAAAGCCAATGGACGTTGAGCGGGAGAAAGTAATTCCATTGTCACCTTTAGCTTGCCCTGCGCCAGCATAGGGCTTTGTGCCATGCCAAAGGTTTCTTGCAGACGCACCCGCAGCAGCGCACGCCCAGACTCATCGTATACGATTGGCGCAGAGGTACCGGTGACTAACGGCCAAGAGGTTGGCAATAATTCGTCCAGTCGCTGTTTCTGCTGCCAGCTCAAACAGTTTGCCACAAAACCAAAGCAATCGAGCTTAACTAATTGCGGCAGATTATTCACATTTTCGAGGTAAGGCGCCAGCCAAGTTTCTAGGCTCGCTAATAACGCCCCATCATCGACCTTGGGCCAGTCACTGCCCGCATCGAACTCAGTCGCAAGTTTAAGCCTGTATTGAAACGGCTCTAAGTTAGCGTTCCAATTGAGAATTTGTAATCCTTGCTGGCGAATATAAGCTAGTAAGGCCGCGACAATTTGCTTGCGCTCAGGCTTAGCAATGGTCTCGGTTTTCACTAAAATTTGTCCGACCTTGTATTGGCGCTCGGCAATCACTCGGCCTTTGCCTTCATCCCAGCCACAGATCTCGTGGATTTCCAGCAAGTCTTTTAGCTCGCTATCGAACAAGCTCGGCTGAAGCTGACTCGTCAAGTAAATCCGCCCAGCGTTTCTGCCTTCAGTTTCTTGGAAATCCGCCACCACCATCCAAGGCGTTTGCGACAAGGCATCTTCGGCTGCTAACACCACGCCAGTCCCATTGGCTAATTGATAACCCTCAACGCCTCGGGCTTTGGCGATGCGATCTGGATACGCCAGTGCCAGCAATAATCCCACATCACTGTGGTGAGCATGGGTCGCGACCTTCACTAAGTCAGCAGTTAAACCGAGCTTTTTCTGCCACTGTTTTGCCTGCTGTCCCGCTTGCCCCTGACAGGCAAAGTGCAAGTAATTCATGATATCGGCGCCCTTTTTAGGCAAACCGCGCGCTTCTAAAATCCCCGACAGCAAACAGGCCAAACTGCCCAATTGCGCAGTTTGCTCATAATCAGCGCCTAAGCTTTTCGCGCCCAATAACATATGGGCAAGCCTTGGGTGACACCCTAGCTCATAGGCCGCTTTTCCGTGGGGAGTCAGTTTATTTTGGCCATCGACCATGCCTAAGCGCTGCAGTAATTGCCACGCCAGCGCCTCATTCACACTCGGTGGCGGCGTTAACAACATCAAGTCACTGAAAGATTTTGCGCCCCAATAAGCACAATCGTGGGCCATAGCCACCAGATCCGCTTGGCTGATCTCGGGTTCATCGGCCCTGAGCATGCGGCCATGTTCTTCTTGGCTCCACAAACGCACACATATGCCCGCAGATAAACGTCCGGCGCGGCCACTGCGCTGAGTCGCCGAGGCTTGGCTAATGCGTTTTAAGCCTAAACGAGTGACGCCAGTTTTAGGGTTGAAACTGGCCTGACGTTTATAGCCGCTGTCGATGACAAACCCTATACCTTCAATGGTTAAGCTCGATTCCGCCACGTTAGTCGCTAGCACGATTTTGCGCCTGCCGTCCGTAGTTGCCGCAATCGCGCTATCTTGCTCTGCACCTGAAAGCTCACCATAAAGGGGGCAAATCAGAAAAGCATCATCCGCTAAACGCTCACGCAGATACTGCTGCAATCGTGATATTTCGCCTTTTCCGGGTAAAAACACGAGCACGGCATTATTGCTAGCCGTTTTATCAACACCGGCGCTACAGGCCGAGACCAGATCGAGCACGCAGCGGCCAAGATGATCGATCCAATGCTGCTGCGTCGGCACGGGGCGATATTCAACCTCAACGGGAAAACTACGGCCTTCACTGTGTAAGGTCACAGCCTCTGGCATGAGTTCAGCTAAGGCAAGGCCAGATAAGGTGGCCGACATGGCTAATATCTTTAAATCGTCCCGCAGTGAAGCTTGCACTTCGAGCGCTAAGGCGAGGCCTAAATCGGTAGTGAGGTGGCGTTCATGAATTTCATCGAAGATGATCATCTCAATCCCAGTTAACTCGGGATCTTGTTGGATCATCCGCGTGAGTATGCCTTCGGTGACAATCTCTAAGCGGGTATTAGCGCTGACTTTAGCTTCACCGCGCACGCGATAGCCCACTTCTTGCCCCACCTTTTGCTGGCGACAATGGGCAATATAGTGCGCCACACTGCGCGCAGCGACACGCCGCGGTTCGAGCATTAAAATGCGTCCGCTGATTTCTGGCCAATCCAACATAGCCAAAGGTAATGCGGTAGATTTACCCGCACCTGTCGGAGCCTCGAGGATCACTTGAGCGTGACGAGAAAAAGCCGCACGCAGCGGTGCTAATAAGCTATGAATAGGTAGAGAGTTCAAGAAAAAGACATCAGCGGCCAACACAGGCCGTCAGTGTACTAACAATCGACGGTGAGTACCATTTCACTGCAACATAATCCGGCTCGGCAGATAAGTGTACTGAACACTAGAGTTGTGGATAGGCGGCAAAGGTCTCACGTTTTTCGAGCCAAGGCTGACTGAGTCCAGACTGTAATTCAGCTAACCGTATCGGTTTATTGATGGCGTAACCTTGGGCATAGTCGACGCCAAGGGTTTGCAGTTTCCGGCCAATATCTTGGGATTCGACAAATTCGGCAACCACATCAAAGCCCATATCTTGGCCGAGTTGGCAGATAGATTTAACGATCGCCTGATCCGCACTGTCTTCGCAGATGTTCACCACAAACTGGCCATCCACCTTCACAAAGTCCACATTAAGGCGCTTAAGGTAGGCGAAGCTAGAAAAACCAGCCCCAAAGTCATCGAGGGCTAACTTGCAATTGAGCGGGCGCAGTATATCGAGTAACTTTGTCGCTTGATCGAGCTGACTCACGGCCGCGGTTTCAGTGATTTCGATGCAAAGCTTGTCCACCAGCTCAGGTTCGGCCATTAAACGCATTTCTAGCCAGTTCATAAACTCATGGTCGCCCAAAGACGTCGCTGACAAATTCACCGACACGAGATCCAATTGCTGCCAGATATCTAAATGGCAACCGCCCCACTTGAGCAAGTTATCGATCACCCACAAGTCGACCTTAGAAGCTAAGTTATATCGCTCGGCGGCGGGCAAGAAAATGGCTGGAGACACAATCGTGCCGTTGGCCTGCACCATACGCAGTAAGATCTCTAAATGCAGACCAGACTCCTCGCGGTTTAATGGTACTATGCTTTGAAAATAAAGCTCAAATTGGTTTAACGCCAGTGCGCCGACTATGTCCACCGACGCCATCATCTCGGTATAAAGACGGTTCATTTTAGGATCGCTCGCACTGTATAAATGCCAGCCATTACGGCCTTGATCCTTCGCCAAGCGACAAGCAGCATCGGCCTGACTCATCACGGTATAAATGTCGGCGGCTTTTTTATCGAGTTTAGCAATCCCCATGCTGACACTGACATTGTGGCTGCGACCTTCCCAAATAAATTCATGATTCGCCAATTGGGTACAGATACGTTTTGCGATTTGTTTTGCCGAGTCCACATTGCAGTAATGCATCAAGATACCAAACTCATCCCCCCCTAAACGGGCGACGATATCGCCCTTACGCACGAGCTGTTTTAAGCGTAAGGCCACTTGGCAAAGCAGCTTATCGCCCGCCTGATGGCCACTGATATTGTTGATGACTTGGAATTGGTCTAAATCGAGAAACGCCACGCAAATGGGCATATCGTCGTGGGCGTGCAGCAGGTTTTCTAATAGGGCTTCGAAATGCAACCGATTGGGCAATCCTGTGAGCGCATCATAATTGGCATGGAACGACAGCTCATCGGCTAGGCGATACTTCTCGCTGACATCTTCGGCAATCATGACTAAGGTATCTTTATCGCCACTGATCTGGCTAAAACTGAGTTTCAACCAAGCCAATTGATGGATAGATTTCAACGGTAACTCACACCAAGCCTGACCAAGCACACCTTCACGTACCACATGCAAGGTATCGGTTAACATGGCATGTTCTTCCTCACGCACCATGTCGAATAAATCATAACCATGTTGGATTGGCAGCGTTTGCAGGGCGACTTTATTGAGCATAGTCAATTGATTATATTTATCTAACAAGGCGCAGGCTAAGGGTAACTGATTGAAGACTTCACAGTATTTATGCTCACTGGCGAGCATGCTCAGAGCGATACGCGTCAGTTCCATCGCCGAGCCAATCATCACAGCGGCGTGGTTGAATTCCTGAATAAACTCTTCGCTCCATTCGCAACACTCGGAGCAATTCACCGCGCCCAGCGCGATACGCGTTTCGCCAAATACCACAGGTGGCAATACCAATAGACTCTTCACGTCCCAGTCCCTTAATAGGGCTCGCTCGGCCTGCGCATCGGCAGGCAAGGTATTCACATCGGGCAGATTTAATAGTCGCGGGGTGCGGACAAGGGAGCGAAAAAATGGCATGCGTGCTAAGGGCCAGACTCGGGTTTGTTGGCCTTTGGCAAATTGGGGTTTTAGATACAAATTACGCGTGCGTAAACGATCCAGAGACTGGCTGCCGGTTAATACAAATACCCCGTCACAATGCAGCTGCAATGTAATGGTTTCAAGTGCTCGGTCAACATTTTGCTCTAAGGTTTCTAGCGGAGACTCACTAAAAATACTCACCAAGGCCTGTTGGAGTGGATTTGCTAAACCTACTAACATGAAAAGTGACTTCCTTACCTAAAAATCCATTTAAGGTATTATCGACGTATATTGAGTATAGGCCCACAGTGAATTAAACGTCTGCTTGAGTCGTAAATTAGCCGATAAATTCAACAATTAGATTAACGCTCAAAGACGCTAAACGTCAAAGTGTTCCCAGAGATAATCCGTGTTGAACGCCACAAAGGACGATAAACCGATGCAACAAAGGCTATTTCTCGGCTTCGCGCCTACCGCTGCACAAATGACAAGGCTGAGTGATTTACAGCAGCAACTGATTTGCCACCTCAATCCGGAGGCGAAAGCGGTTAGCGTCAGTAATATGCATTTAACGCTCTGCTTTTTAGGACAAGTGGACGACGGGCAACGCATCGCCCTCCTTGATGCAATTGACCGCTTAGCTAAGCCTAGATTCAACACTCAGCTTAACCAGCTCGACTTATGGCCCAATGCCCAAGTTTGTTGCTTGAAAGGCGATGACGTTGAGCCGCCGTTAGCGCAATTAGCTAAGCAGACGCAAGCAATCGCAGGCCGCCTGCAATTGCATAGCAGTGAACACCACTTTTGCCCGCACATCAGTTTATTTAGGAAGGCTAAAGAATGGACGCTAAATGAGTCGGCGTTATTGCAACTCAAGGACATGAATACGCTAACGTTAACGCCCGAATGTTTGCATTTATATCATTCAAAAAGCACAAGCACGGGTGTGGAATATCACATCCTACATTCTTGGACGCTCGATTAGCGTGGATCAAAAACAAAAAAGCCCGAGTATTAACTCAGGCTTTATTTTCAACTTATAAATCTATGCATCAATTAACACATGAATAAACCAATAGAGCTTAATTAAAGGGCTCCTATAACCAATGCCTTATTCGAGTAAACGTAAGGTTTCGCGATACGCACGCTTTTGCTCGTAAGTTTGTAAACGCTGCATAAATTCATCTGTCTTAGTCATTTCGGCGCTCATCTTTAACGCTTCAATTGCTTTTTGCTGCGTAGAAATTGCCGCACCAAAATCGCCGACTTCGGCATAAGCCGCAGCCAGATTATCTAAATTTGTCGGGTCGTTTTCATTCACTTTGAGCAACTTTAAGGATAACTCGACCGCTTTATAGCCATCGCGATACTCAGCTTCTGGGCAAGTCGCTAAAATCCACGCCACATTACCTAAGGCAACATCATCACCCACTTGGGAAAATTGCTCGACCGCTTTACCACAATTACGTTGCACACCATCGCCGCCAGAAGCATAAATAAAACCTAAACGGAATTGTGCCCAACGACTACCCTGCTCACTCAAGGCTCGATACCAATGCTCGGCCACGGATAAGTCTCGCTTGATTAATTGGCCTTCAAAAGACAGGTCGGCTAAGGTTTGCTGGGCTTTTTCATGTTGCTGCTCGGCGGCAAGAGATATCCAGTGCAAACCAGAGGGCACTTCTTGCGCCACAAAACGGCCAGAAAGGTACATTAATCCCAGCAAAAATTGGGCATCGGCGTCGCCTTGCTCTGCCGTCACCTGTATATGCACAAACTTACTGGCTGCGAGCTCGGCAGCAGGCTGCGGGATAGAAAATGCGTGCGCCGCAGAGCTAAGCCCAATCGTTAAGCTTAAACCTGCACCTAAAACCCATAATCTGTATTTCACTTGCTTACCTCTCTTAAAAGCGACTGCCCACAAAGTTAGCCAGAATTAACCCAATAAGTCGAGCCTAAATACGCACAAACCTCAGGATAATGGGGGACGTTGAAGCAAATAAGCGCCGAATTTAAAAAGTGAAACATCTTATACTGTAATTTAGGGGCCTGTTTTATCCATAATCTATAATAAAACGGCTTAATTAGACTGGTAAGATGTGATTAACTCGACAGAGTTAAGTGAATCCAGCGAGTTTCACGCCGATTTAGTTGACTTAAATCACTAAAGTAGCAAAATAAGCTCTAATTTTAGATGGTTAATTGCATTTATTCACTTATTCTAAAGTAAGACTTCCATCAAGTTTTTGTTAGTTTAATTGACGTAAAATGCTTATTTAGAATACTCTTACTTTCGTTTTAATCAATCGAGGAACACCAACATGGCTCTGATTGGTAAGCCAAAACCTGATCCAACTTTGGAATGGTTTTTATCACACTGTCACATTCATAAGTACCCTGCAAAGAGCACTCTTATTCATGCTGGTGAAGATTCAGATACTCTTTATTACATAGTAAAAGGTTCTGTAGCGGTATTGATTAAAGATGAAGAAGGTAAGGAGATGATCCTTTCTTATCTGAATCAAGGTGACTTTATCGGTGAACTAGGTTTGTTTGAAGAGCAAGCCGAACGTACTGCATGGGTTCGTGCTAAGCAAGCTTGTGAAATCGCTGAGATTTCATATAAGAAATTCAGACAGTTAATTCAAGTTAACCCTGAAATTCTGATGAAACTGTCTGCGCAAATGGCCTATCGCCTTCAAAGCACCAGCCAGAAAGTGGGTAATCTCGCATTCTTAGACGTGGCTGGCCGCATTGCCCAAACGCTGTTACATCTGGCGAAACAGCCTGATGCTATGACGCATCCTGATGGCATGCAGATTAAGATCACTCGTCAAGAGATAGGCCAAATCGTTGGCTGTTCACGGGAAACTGTGGGTCGTATCTTGAAGATGTTAGAAGAACAGAATTTGATCCAAGCTCATGGTAAGACCATCGTGGTATACGGTACCCGTTAAGTTAGTCTTCAGCTTGATTTAAGCCTGCCTTATTAAAGTGGCCTAGAATAAATTCTAGGCCATTTTTTATTGGAGAGCTCAAATGAAACGGCTGTTTTTAATCTGTTTTTTCAGCCTGTTCACGCTGGCGCATCCAATGCAATTGAATGCCGAACCTATTGAATTAGAACACTATCAAGCCAAGGCACTCGTCAACTCTGGGCAAATACTGTCCTTAAACGGTACACTCGCCGTAGTTAATCAGTTTTGCCAAGGTGAACTAATTGATGCTCATCTCTATCAAGAAGATCATAAATGGCGCTATGATTTGCAAATCAAAGTTCAGCGTGGCCAAATCGTCAATCTCAGTATTGATGCAACCAATGGCCAAGCCGATCACTCAATAGCATTACCGAGCGAATGTCGAAAACATGAAACTGTTACTCGTTGAAGATAACCCAATGCTAGTCACCGAGCTGGAGAAACAACTCAAACTCGCTGGCTATGTGACCGATATTACAGACAAAGCGCTTGAAGCCGATTATCTGATCAAAGAAACCCAATACGATTGCGTGATCTTAGATATCGGCTTGCCCGACGGCAACGGCCTCGAACTGCTCGAAGGCTGGCGTAATCAAGGGATCAGCACTCCAGTCATCATGCTGACCGCACGCAGCCAATGGCATGAAAAAGTCGAAGGCTTTAATGCTGGCGCCGACGATTACTTAGGTAAACCTTTCCATGCACAGGAATTATTGGCCCGTATTCAAGCTCTTATCCACCGTGCCCATGGCCGTTTAAACACCTCTAGCAAGCAATTAAGCTATGGCGGCGTGATCTTAGACGAAGCCGAGCAAACGGTGAAAGTGGCAGACCAATTGTTTGAGCTAACGGCGATGGAATTCAGACTGTTAAAAATCTTCCTGATGTCGCCTAAGAAGCTGTTATCTAAGACACAGCTCACCGATAAGCTGTATCAGTTTGACGATGAAAAAGAGAGTAATGTGGTCGAAGTTTATGTGACCCACTTACGTAAAAAATTAGGCAAAACCGCTATCGAAACCCGTCGCGGCCAAGGTTATATCTTCCACGGCATTATTGAATGATCTCGATCCGCACTAAGCTCAGTTTATGGTTAACTGGCTTACTGGTAATAGGCACAGTCATTGGGCTCATATTATTTGAGTCCATGCTGCGTCAGGCTTTCCATGACTCTATTATCAATCGCTTAGAAGAGGATCTCGAACATATTATGTTGGCAACCCATATCCACGATGGGGACATCAGCATAGATCAAAGCCAGCTTTCCAGTTTCTATAAGCCCGCCTATTCAGGCCGCTATTTCCAGCTTAACCTGCCTAATGAAGTCATTCGCTCGCGCTCCCTGTGGGATATGCAGTTAGATATCGAGCCACTCGCGCCGAATAAAACCCGTGTCTGGCAAGCTAAAGGGCCAAAAAATAACGATATGCAGCTGTTATCACTGGGATTAAATTCGAGTAGTGCCAATGTCAGCGCTACCTTAACCGTCGCCCAAGACTTGAGTATCGGCAGACGCGTATTTAGCGAAGTCTATGGCACTAAGCTTGGGATCAATCTGGCGATGTTAGTTGCGATGATCGCGGGGATCTTCCTGATCCTGCGCCAATCCTTTAAGCCAGTTAAGCATATTCAGCACGCGCTTTCGCGGCTAAGAGAAGGCGAAATTAACGCGCTGGAGCTGAATAACATCCCCCCCGAAGTGCAGCCACTCGCTAAAACTTACAACGAGTTACTCGAGTACACAGCCAAGCAAATTGAGCGTAGCCGCAATAACTTAGGTAACTTAAGCCATGGGCTTAAAACCCCGCTGGCCGTGATGCAGCAACAGGTCGAAGCCCTTGGTCTTAAAGATCCTGAAACCGCCATTGCCTTGCAGCAACAGCTGGATTCTATCCACAAGATGGTCGAGCGCAAACTGGCCGCGGCAAGGATCACTGGCGATATGCTTCCTGCGGCGCAATTGGTGATCCCAAGGGATTTACACAGCCTAGCCAACACCTTAAACAAAGTTCACCGCAATAAAACCATCGAATGTGATTTCGAACTCGACCCTAATATTCTCAGGCTGCCGATCCACAGGGAAGATGGCATGGAGCTCCTAGGCAATCTGCTGGACAACGCCTTTAAATGGGCCCAGAGCCGAGTCAGTATTCAGCTATCACGCCAACAGGAACGTCTCTGCCTTTGTATCGATGATGATGGTCCTGGGGTTGCCGATGATGAACTCGATAAACTCACTCAAAGAGGCACTCGACTAGATGAGTCTGTCATGGGGCACGGTTTAGGTTTGTCGATAGTGAAGGAAATTGCCGAACAGTATGAGATTGGGCTTAAGTTTAGCCACAGCACTCGCTTAGGTGGACTGAGGATCGAACTGACCTTCAGTTAGTCTCGCTTAACATGCTCAGCGTTAAATGCTCTCTTTAAAATACTCATAAAAAAACGCCATCGAATTGATGGCGTTTTTTATGCTTAATGTCTGATGACGTTAGGCTTTATTCACGTTCGTACTTTCAAAAATCTTGTCGGCAGACGCAGCCACAAAGCCAGTATAAAGCTCACCATTGGCCATAGGATAACGCAGCGCAAACTCATAGAAACAACTTGGGATTTCCACTGTCGCATCGGTGAATTCAAGGCCAATCTTATCGGCCATAGTCGACGATTGCTCTAATAACACTTCTGGCGAACCTTTGATCTCGCCACCTGAACCATTAAGCACAAAGCCCGCTTGCTTCAGGGCATCATTCACTGACTCTAAAGTTTCAAAACCGTCGAGGTGATTGATAGACACAGTGAAATGGTTAGCGCGATAGCCAAAAGCCGCTACCCAAGCCGCATATTCGCTCTCAGTTAATAAATCCTGATAGGTTTTAGAATCTAAAGACCAATGGCGACCCGAGTAAATAAAGTTGTCCGCCGTTGTCGCCGCTACATCCACTTGGGCGATTAAGCCTTGAATGGTGTCTTGCAGCGCTGGGCTAAATTCTTCAACTAACAGCTCAGAGATAAACACTTTAGGCTGAGTCGAATCTGGGTGTTCAAAATGCTTAGCGATCAGTTTTTTCTGCTCGAACTTATAATCACCGCAAGGCACATAACCTAACGAAGTAAAATGCTTAGCAAGCACGTCCAAATTCACCTTAGCGATATTGAAAGTACGCAGGGCAATATGATCGTTGATGATCGGCTTACCATGGCCCAGCAGCGCATGCACTTTTGCCGCCGAAGGGGTCATTTGAATATAGTCTTGCCACAGGGCGGCAAATAACGCGTTGATGTCGGTATGCATAAAAACTCCTTTTATTGTGCTGCGGTTATTGCTGTTATTTTGCCGCGAACACTAAATGTAACGACCTAGATGCCACTGTTGCAGCGTCACACATACCCACAGTAGAAGCTCAAGTTACGTTACTGCTTGTTATTAAAAAGGAAGAACATTCGTCCTTCCTCCTCTTTACCACGTACTCTTTACCACATAAAAGACAAATCTTTACCCGCTTATAAGCTCAAACCTGGGCTTAATGTCGCGGGTAAGCTCACTGCATCGGCCTCGACCGAAGCGACGGGATAAGCACAGTAATCGGCGGCATAGAAAGCGCTCGCCCTGTGGTTACCCGATGCGCCAACGCCACCAAAAGGTGCCGCGCCCGATGCGCCAGTGATTTGTTTGTTCCAGTTAACAATCCCTGCACGAATGCGCGCGAGAAAATAGTCATAATCTTCACGGCTATCTGCCAGTAAACCCGCAGACAAACCGTAACGCGTTTGGTTAGCCAGTTTGATAGCTTGATCGAAATCGCTATAACGCACTAGCTGTAGCAGAGGTCCGAAGTATTCTTCATCCGGCAAGACATCGATAGCCGTCACATCGATAAGGCCAGGAGAGACTAAGCCCGTACCCGCTTCTAAATGGGTTAACTCGACTAACGATACGCCGCCCAAGTTCTGCAGATTCGTCTGCGCCGCAACCATACCTTTGGCGGCAGTTTCAGAAATCATTGAGCCCATAAAAGGTTGTGGCTGCGCGTTCCAAGGACCGACTTTAATCTGTTTGACCGCATCGACTAACATGGCAATCAAGGCATCGCCCTGCTCACCTTGCTCTACATATAGACGGCGCGCACAAGTGCAACGTTGGCCAGATGAGATATAAGCCGACTGCAAAATATCGTGCACGGCAGCTTTAATATCCTGCACACCTTTAATGATCAGTGGGTTATTGCCACCCATCTCAAGTGCTAAAATCTTGCCTGGATGACCTGCATATTGTTGATGTAAAAAATGACCCGTGCGTGAGCTGCCGGTAAAGAACAGACCATCGAGCTGCGGGTGAGAAGCCAGTGCTTTACCCGTATCCACCTCACCTTGGACTAAGTTGAGCACGCCAGCAGGCAGACCCGCTTTATCCCATAGGCTAACCATCAGCTCGGCAACTTTAGGCGTCAATTCAGAAGGTTTAAAAATCACCGTATTCCCAGCCAGCATCGCAGGTACTATGTGACCGTTCGGCAAATGACCGGGGAAATTGTAAGGACCGAACACCGCCACAACACCGTGGGGTTTGTGACGGATAACCGCGCGTCCCGCTGGCGTATCGTTGGCTTCAGTGCCCGTACGTTTATTGTAAGCCGCGGCTGATAGTGCAATTTTGCCTATCATAGCGCCGACTTCGGTCGCCGTTTCCCACTGAGGTTTACCCGTTTCTTGGGCAATCGTTTCAGCCAATTCCGCTTTGTTGGCTTCAAGTTGGCTGCGATACGCTTCGACTATGGCTAAGCGTGCATCGAAACCTAACATAAACCAATCAAACTGCGCGGCGCGCGCGGCATCAACGGCGGCGTTAACTTGTTCTGCGGTGGCAGTTTTACCTGTCCAAATAGTTTGAGCATTGGCTGGGTTAATTGAGGCCACGTCATGACCTTTGCCAGCATGCCACTGACCTTGAATATAATGTGTCATTTGTTATTCCTACATTGCCAAAATACGGATTTGATCGCCTTTTGCGAGTAACAAACCCGCGGCCAGCTCAGGGCTAATGATGATATGTTCGGATTTGTCGTCCACAGCCAGTGCGGCTGACGTCGCTCGATAATTGGCTAATTGAGTATTTGAGATAATAAATTGAGTGTCGGCTTCGACCATGTCACCAATATCAACGGTTAATAAACGGCTTTCACGCACGCCGCGAATGTCCGATAAACGACACTCAACCGTTGGACCACCATCAAAAATATCCACATAACCGCGGCATCTAAAACCTTCGGCCTGCAGCAGACTTAATGCGGGACGGGTATTGGTATGCACTTCGCCAATCACTTTCTGCGCTTCTTCTGGCAATAGACAAACATATACCGGATTTCGTGGCATCATTTCGGCCATAAATGCCTTTTTACCCAAACCAGAAAGATAATCTGCTTGAATAAAATCAATGCCTAAAAAGTGTTTTTGCAGCCAGCCATAGAAAGGTGAATGACCATCGGCATCGCTCACACCGCGCATTTCGGCAATTACAGTTTCGCCAAAACGCTTTGCATGTTGCGCTAAAAACAGAAAGCGACTGCGGGATAACATGCGGCCATTGTTGCCCTTGCGATACGCTTCACGCAAAAACAGGGTGCACATCTCGGCGGCGCCAGTGTAGTCATGGCAAAGGGTGAGGGTTTCGACCTCGTTGCGCACGTCAATTTGTTCGGAATGATAGACTTCGGTACCGAGTCGATAATGGTAAAACGCATCTTCCATTCCCACGGCTGCTTCGATAGCGCACGTACCCACCACTTCTCGGGTGTCGGTATCTTCCAGCACCATCAGATAACCTTCATCGAAGGGCGCATCGACGGTTTTGACGAATGAGGCTTCTGCTCGCGCAATTTTATGTCTGAGCAAATCGGCATTCACGGGTAATGACGTAAAACCATGACCAGACTCTTCGGCAATTTGATATAAGGCTTCAAAATCGCCAGCCTGAATAGGACGTATGATTAACATCTTAGTGTCTCCTCACTTTGGCTTGCCGTGCATCAAGGCACCTCTCTTCGAAAAGACAGGTAATGATGCACGTAAGTATTCCCTGACAAAAAAGGAGTGCGAATAAATTCAACACTCCTTTGGTCATTTAGGCGGCAGCTATGCTCGCCACAGCACGTTCAAAACGAGCTAGACCTTCAGCAATATCTGCCTCAGGGATCACCAGAGAAGGAGCAAAACGTACCACGTTAGCACCCGCCATCAGGCTCATTAAGCCTTCAGCGACAGAGGCCACCAAGAAGTCGCGTGAACGGCCTTGGTATTGTTCATTAAGAACTGCCCCTAACAGCAAACCTTTACCGCGTACTTCTGAAAATACATGATATTTTTCATTAATTTTGTTCAAACCATCGCGCAATAACTGCTCGCGATGTTTAACGCCGTCTAACACTTCAGGCGTATTCACTACGTCTAACACAGCATTACCGATAGCGCAGGCTAATGGGTTACCACCGTAGGTAGAACCGTGAGTGCCCACTTTTAAATGTTCAGCAATCTCAGCCGTTGTCAGCATAGCTGCGATAGGGAAACCACCGCCGAGTGCTTTAGCTGTGGTTAAAATGTCAGGCACAATTTCAGTACCCATGTAAGCGTACAGTTCGCCAGTACGACCCACACCTGTTTGCACTTCATCAAAAATCACTAGCGCATTGTGCTTGTTAGCCAATTCACGCACAGCTTTTAGGAATGCAGGATCGGCATCAATAATACCGCCCTCGCCTTGCAGCGGCTCAAGCATGATGGCACAGGTTCTGTCCGTTACTGCAGCTTCTAATGCAGCAACATCGTTAAATGGCAGGTGAGTAATGCTCTGTGGCTTAGGACCAAAACCATCGGAATAGGCAGCTTGCCCACCAACGCTAACGGTGAAGAAGGTACGGCCGTGGAAGGCTTTATCAAACGCTATGATTTCGTCTTTTTCAACGCCGTGTTTTTCTAAGGCGTAACGACGGGCAAGTTTCAATGCGGCTTCGTTGGCTTCGGCGCCAGAGTTGGCAAAATACACTTTGTCGGCAAACGTGCTGTTAACTAATTTAGTCGCTAATTCTAAGGCAGGCTCGTTCGTCATTACATTTGACAGATGCCATAATTTGTCGCCTTGTGTTTTAAGGGCATTCACAAGGGCTGGATGACAGTGACCTAAGCAATTTACCGCAATACCGCCAGCAAAATCGATAAACTCGTTACCCTCTTGGTCCCAAACTCGGCTTCCTTCGCCACGAACAGGGATCACAGCAGCAGGCGCATAATTAGGCACCATCACTGCGTCAAACTGGGCACGGTCTAACTTCATATCAACGCTCATTCTTCTTCGTCCTTTGTGTTTGTTTAACGGCGCCTTGCACCGTCAGAGTCCCATAGGTATCTTTATCTAGAGTTAGTGATACTGGGATTGCTTGTGTCTATTAATAACCATTATTAGCGAAAATGTGATCAAAATACCAGTTTTTCACAAACATCAATCCTCGCACTTCCACCCAAAGTGCATAAAGATTGCAGTTTAAGAACTATACAAGCGGTTATGCCCGTGGCTTTCAGCATAATTAGTCAGAAAAAAAGTTATTTACCCCTCATTTTGCTAGCTATTCACTGAATGTGAATAACTACACCATTTTAACGAATCAAGTGTGAAAGCACAAAATGGCTAATTTTCGACCTCACCTCAAGGGCTTCTGGCAATAAATTGAACAAGGGAAACACATGGGGCATGTTAGGGTAAAAACAGCCCGTTATCTCGCCACCGCTGGCTTTGACTTGAGCGACTAGGCGCTCAGAATCCTGCAATAACAGCTCCCGCGTACCCGCAATCACTAAGATGGGCGGCAGATCTGCCAAGTCCCCCTGCAAGGGGGAAACTTTTGCTGACATGGGGTCGGCCCCCCCAAGATAAGCGCCACGTAAACGCAGCAAAGCTTCGATGGTGAAGAAGGGATCGTCAGCCGCGAGTATCAACTCAGTATCTCCGGTTAGTGCTAAATCCAACGCGGGAGATAACAAGATACAAGCCGTCGGCAAAGGCAGGGTTAAACGCTTTAATTCCAGCAACAAACTCAGGGCTAAATTGCCGCCAGCAGAGTCGCCCATGAGGATCACATTCTCAGCGCCCTTAAGCGCAATTAATCGCTTATAGGCTTCAAGCACATCATCAAATGGCGCAGGAAAAGGATGCTCAGGTGCGAGACGATAATCAGGAATATAGGCATCCAATTTACAACGTTGGCTGATATCTGCGATCAATCTTGCGTGGGCATGGGGCGTTTTAAAACAAAAACCTCCGCCACGGATATAAAACAGATTGCCAAGGCGAGTTTGCTCATTGAGAAGCACATAGTGCAGCAAGCTAGAGTGTTGCAAAGGGATGGTGGCACTGACTAACTTATCCGGCCAAGGTAGCCAACGTTTATCGAGATCAAGCAACTTTTTACGCACTTGCGCTAGAGGGACTTTGGCCTTGCCGCGACTGATGGATGGCCTAGCGACATAAGATAAAATAGTATTCAGTACAGATGCTTGCCAGCTTGGCATATCCCTTCCTCTACTTAAACGCCGCCATCCCGACGCTCAAGTCGCAGGTCGTGGATTACAGCAGATCTAACTTTCTATAATTCTGTGCTTTTAAGCGCAGTACTTCTTGCTCAGTTAACTCGTAATAATCAAACATTAAACGCTTTTCTTGGGGATCGATTTGACGCATCTCTTCGAGTAACACCACTTTAGCATAACAGTTTGCCCGTGCGACTAATGCCGCCTGCGGTGACAACTCCCGATAACTTAAGGTCAGGTCTAGCTCCTTCAATAACCCAGTCAAAGGGCTAGCTTCAAACTTAAGCAGCTCTAATAACTGCCAGTTTAGTTTATGACCATGACTTAACACTTGTTCAAACACAGCCTTGGCCGGAAACTCAGTGGCAATCACAGCATCATACACTTCCTTGTCACGGCTGCTGCTGGCTTCCCTTATCCAAGAGCCCCAAGTTTGATCGAATAAGCGCGCGCTCAAACTTAGCACAACCGAGGTGCCTAATTGATTGAGCAAGGCACTACTGTAAACTAAGGCTGAGTCAGTATTATGAAGCTGAGCCAACGCATTGGCCGCAATGCCACTGACTATGCTGTAGCGCCATAATTTACGGGTAGTCCACAGCAACTTAGCATTGGCGCTCGGCAGCCAATTACGCAGGCAAAAATAAGGGATAATCGTTCGCAGATTTTCGATGCCGATGTAATTCATCACCAATTTAATATCGGTGACTCGCACATCTGAGCTCTGAGGCCGGCGAGCGCGAAAAGACGGGCTGTTGACCATATTGGTTAAGTCACGGCACAACCAACTTAAGTTGCTGATCAGCGGTCTTAATCGCGTCGCATCAAGATTTTTTGCCAGCAGTAATTCCAGCAACAGAATTTGCGATTCATTGATCTCTGACTTAGCCAGAACCAGTTCGGGGGACGCGAGTTGATGCTCGATGGCGTTATTGACCGTTTCATGCAACTGGCTCGACACGGCTTCGAACACTTCTTTGGCTTTAATTTGCTTCATCAAACGTGCCAAAATCGCTTCGCGCTCAACATCTAACTTATTCGCATCGGCCTCTAATTCAAGGTCGAGGTCATCCAAAAGAGTCGGGCTCGCTTTATGCTTTCCGAGGATCAACTGTTGGTAGAGTCTGTGCTCTATCTCTATAATTTTGCCGGGTCTTACACCGCCCGCAACCGAAATCGCCACTATAAATCTTTCCTATATCGCTAATGCTTGAGTGACGTCAAAACAATCAAACTCTCAAAATCATTACAATTTCAGCACATACACTTAATCTTAGCAATAACGCAAAGTCGCAGAACACAAACATAGTGTGATACCGGATATTTCCTACTCAGTTACCCAATAAAAAGGCCTCACATAGAGGCCTTTACAGGAAATCGAGCTGAGTTATTTGAGTTCTTGTTCGAATAACTTATAGATACGGCGGTATTCGTCTAACCAGCTAGAAGGCTGACGGAAGCCATGGGGCTCGACAGGATAAATCGCCGTTTCAAAGGTCGGTTTTTCCAGTTCAATCAAATGCTGCACCATGCGCACGCTGTCTTGGAAGAAAACGTTGTCATCCATTACGCCACTCATAATAAGCAGTGGTTTCGTTAATCCTTGAGCATGCTCAATCGGAGAGCTGCGCTCATAGGCGATAGGATCAACATCAGGCGTATTTAAGATGTTAGAGGTATAAGGCGCATTATAATGTGCCCAGTCCGCCACAGGACGCAGTGCGGCTCCTGCTTGGAACAGGTCTGGTGCAGTGAACAATGACATAAAGGTTAAGAATCCGCCGTAGGAACCACCATAAGTCCCGACACGCTCCGTATCGACATTCGTATTGGTTCCCATCCAGCTAACGCCATCCTTTAAGTCTTCCACTTCTGGATGACCCATATTGCGATAAATCGCGGTGCGCCAATCTCGGCCATAACCTTTAGAGCCACGGTAATCCATGTCCATCACCACATAGCCTTGCTGAGTCAGCAGGTTGTGAAACATAAACTCGCGGAAGTAACCGCTAAAGCCATAGTCAGCATTTTGCAGATAACCTGCACCGTGGTTGAAAATCACCGCAGGGTATTTCTCGGCACGGGATTTATCATAGCCTTGTGGCAAATAAACGCGGGCGTACACCTTGCCGGCGCCATGGCTTGAAGGTACAGCGACCACTTCTGGTGCCTGCCATGGATAGTTTTTAAAGGCATCACTGGTATAAGACGTCAGTTGCTTTAACTCACCGCCAATGGGTTGAACATAGAGTTCATTAGGCTGTGTGCGGCGTGAAGCATTAAGTAGTAGCTGAGTGCCATCAGGACTTAGGCTGTAATCTAAGTTGCCATCCCACTGCGTTAATTGCTCATTTTTACCTGTGGCTAAGTTCACCCGGTGAACGTTATAAATGCCAGGGTGAGTTTGGTTAGCTTTGTAGTAGATGTAATTCGCGTCCGGTGACAGCTGGATGTCGCTCACTACAAACTTACCTTGGGTTAAGGCGCGCGGCTTTTCACCGAGTCCTTTCACATAGAGCTGCGAATAACCTGATTCTTCCGACAAATAGTACAGCGAATCCGTCCCCGGCAACCAACCGAATTGGTTATAGTCGTAATTCACCCAAGCGTCGTCATGCAAACGATGTTCTGTGGTGAATTTACCTTTAGCGAGATCGACACTGGCGATCCAGCGATCTTTGTTATCGGTGGCTTCTAGCATCAGGGCTAATTTATCTTCCGATTCATGCCACTGAATCGCGCTCTGGGTCCAGCCCCAATCTTGCATCAGCTGAATTTTGCGTGGCGCTTTAGTGCTTTGGTAAGTTTCGCCTTTCGCTTTAGCATTCTCAGCTTTCACTTTGGCAAGCACATCTTCATCAAAACCAGTCAGGCCCTCGATAGTGATATCGACTTGTTTATGCTGGTTTAAATCAAGCACTACAAAGCGTTGTCCTGGCGGCGTATCTTCAGCCACACGTGCACGTACGGGTACAGGGTCGATATACCCGTCGCTGCCTAAGTAGTTAGGCATGATGTCGTGTTCGCTACTACCGGTGTAATTCTTGTCGGTCAAGGCGAGTAAAATATAGCGGCCATCCGGTGACAGGCTAAGCTCTGACACCACTTCGCTATCGCCTAAATACCAAGTGCTGGCGGCGAGCGTCGGGTCGCTTTTTTGCAATTCATCTTTGTACTGTGCTTTGGCTTTAGCATTCTCTTGCTGCAGCGCCACATACTTAATCAATCTGTGCTGTTGCTTGGCAAGGTAAGACGTTGGCTCTTTTACACCTTCTGGGGCTTTCGCCATTTTAATTTCAGCAAGTTGCTCGACTAAGCCTGAGTCTTGATGAATTTGGAAAACATTGTCGCCCTGCCAATAGGCGATATCGCCATTATTGAGATAACGCACGCCATCGATGGCACTGCGCTGACGAGTCAGTTGGCTGATTTTATCTGTGCTTAATTGCTTAACAAAAATGTTGCCCTGATACAGATAAGCCTTGTGGGACTTAGTGCGATCAAACACGCCAAACTGCTGATCTGCCGCGTGTAATTTATCAAGCGCTAGCTCGACGGCGCGACTGTCATTGATGCCTTGCTGATAATAACTGCGCAGAGGTGAAGCACTCGCTTGGCGGGCAAACAGCACGCTTTGGCTATCGTCGCTCCAGTAAGCCTCCTTAGCGAAAACCCCCATCCAATCGGGATTTGCCATAATTTGATTAAGCGTAAGCGCCTGTGAAACCTGTGGCGGTTGGGCTAAGGGAACTTGGAATGCTTGCGGGGATGATGCAGGAGGTGCTGTTTCAGTCGATGTCGCTGCGCAACCTGCCAACACGGCAACCGCTAACGCACTTAAACCCAAATTTCGCATTACGCTTCTCATTTGTCCTTCCTTTTATTGTTATCGCAACGGCTAAATGACCCAGTCTAGTTTATCTGCTGGTTTTGCCTATTCGCGTAGTTTTGCCGCAGTTATAGCATAGTTAATCGCTAAACTTGCTTAAAAAAAGGATAAATCTTGTAACAGAAATTGATACTACGAATATAGTGCGGGGAATTTTTAGAGCGAGGAGTTTTTAGGGCGAGGAAATTATACAGGCACAGTAGGTTGCGCTAAAAAATTAGCTAACAGTTCGAGACCTTGCTCGGTAAGAATGGATTCGGGATGAAATTGCACCCCATACAGCGGTAAGTCTTGATGGCTCATGGCCATGATTTCTCGGCCATGGATTGGATCATCAAACCAAGCATCGAGAACAAAACCTTCAGGCACAGCATCTACCAATAACGAGTGATAACGTGTGACGGTTAAGGGCTGATTTAATCCCTCAAATAACCGCTGGCCAGTATGCGCAATGGCGCTGACCTTGCCGTGCATTACCCGCGAGGCACGCACCACATTGGCACCAAAAACCTGCGCCATCGCCTGATGCCCTAAACACACACCTAGGATCGGCATACGCGTGGCAAAATGCTCAATCGCCGCAAGGGAAATCCCCGCCTCATTGGGAGTGCAAGGGCCGGGCGAAATCACCAGATGAGTAGGCGCAAGTGCCTCGATTTCGGCGATGCTAATTTCATCATTACGTTTAACCACTATCTCTTGCCCTAGCTGCTGAAAATACTGCACTAAGTTAAAGGTAAAAGAGTCGTAATTATCGATCATTAGCAACATACAAGATCCATTGGCCTAAATGGGTAAAGGTAACGCATATCCGACGGATGAATGCGGGCGCAAATGCTACCACACCTTATCCTCAAGGTTTAGCCAATTACGGCGATAAAATACAGCGACAAAAAAGCCAGTCATAGGACTGGCTTAGTTTTAAAACAACTTGGGCATTTCACCACAGCTATTTAGCGGTCGTTATTTTACGACGGTTAAATGGCTGCGACGCTTAGGTGGTTCATCTGTCGGCTCAGGTGCTTTATCGTTTGTTTCAACAACCGATAAAGATGAATCGACTTCATCGTCCACCAGGTAAGCATCTTCAATATCGAAGACAGTGCCAGCACCGTTTTCACGGGCATAAATAGCGACAATCGACGCCATTGGCAACATCACCTGCTGGGGAACACCACCGAAACGCGCATTGAACTCCACAAACTCATTGCTAATTTGCAAATTGCCCACTGCGCCAGCAGCGATATTCAACACTATCTGGCCATCCTTCACGTATTGCTGCGGTACTTGAGTGCCTTCAACAAAGGCATCCACCACAACGTGAGGAGTCAATTGGTTGTCCATCAACCAATCATAGTAAGCCCTTAGTAAATAAGGACGATTTGGAGTCAAAGGTTTCATTACATACCCATGCGCATTTCGCGTTCAGCTTCAGTTAGAGAAGCTTTAAACGATTCACGCTCAAAAATACGTGTCATGTACGCTTTGATATCTTTAGCTACACGGCTATCTAGCTCAATACCTAACACAGGTAAGCGCCATAACAATGGGCCAAGGTAGCAATCCGCTAGACCAAATTCTTCGCTCATGAAGTAAGGCACTTCACCGAAGATAGGTGCAATAGCGATCAAGCTTTCAGTCAGCTCTTTACGAGCGGCTTCAACACGATCACCCTTACGGATACGGTCAACTAGCGAATACCAGTCTGTATCTATGCGGTGCATCATCAAACGGCTTTGGCCGCGAGATACTGGATAAACTGGCATCAAAGGCGGATGAGGAAAACGCTCATCCAAATATTCCATGATAATGCGTGATTCGTATAAAACGAGTTCACGATCTACCAAAGTTGGCACTGAGTTATATGGATTTACTTCGAGCAAATCCTCAGGCATTTCGTTAGGGTCGACCTGTAAAACATCAACAGTAACCCCTTTCTCAGCTAACACGATACGTACTTGATGGCTATACAGATCATCAGCACCTGAAAACAGTGTCATGATAGAGCGTTTGTTGGCAGCAACAGCCATTGATACCCTCCAGAATCGAAATAAAACAAAAGTAAACGAGGGGCTAAGCCCCCCGTTTACACTATGCGGATATTACATTTTACCCGTTATTGGTGCCTAGTGTACATCTTTCCAATACTCTTTCTTCAAGAGGTAGGCCACAATAAAGAATATAAACAGGAATCCGAGTACCCACCAACCCATAGCTTGACGCTCTAGCTTAACAGGTTCAGCCGAATAGACTAAGAAACCCGTGATATCACGAACCGCTTGATCATATTCTTCCGCATTTAATTTAGCGCCAGTCACCACAATAGTGCCATCTTCTTGTTTAACTGGTGTGCCTTGCAACTCTTCGAGTACATGTGGCATACCAACAGATGGGAACACTGTGTTATTCACACCAAATGGGCGACTAGGATCTTTATAGAAGCCTTTTAGATAGGAATAAACCCAATCTTCGCCACGAACGCGTGCAACTAATGTTAAATCAGGCGGTGTAGCACCAAACCATTTAGCAGCATCTTTATGCGGAATCGCGTTTTGCATAAGCTCACCAATTTTGGCATCGGTGAACATATACTTGTTACGCATGTCATCAATAGAGATACCGAGATCAGTAGCGACACGTTCATAACGCTGATACTGAGTGCTATGGCAACCAGAACAATAATGTTGGAACAGGTCCACACCACGCTCTAAAGAAGCTTTATCATGCAGGTCAACATTAGCGTCTTCTAAATGTATTTTATGCCCGCTTGCGGCCATAGCCAGCGTCGGCAACAAGGTGACTAATGCAATCAGTAATTTTTTCATTAGTGTGTCAACCTCGCTGGAACAGGTTTAGTTTTTTCATTCTTGCTGTATACCCACAGCGCCACAAAGAAACCAAAGTAAGTAAAAGTAAACACCTGTGCAACTATCGTCAGCGTCGGCGTAGCAGGAACTACACCTAAGTAACCTAACACTATGAAAGAAATTGCGAATTGAGCAATGTTCAACTTGTGCAGTGTGCTACGGTAGCGAACTGATTTAACTTTACAACGATCTAACCAAGGCAATACGAACAGTACAGCAATCGATAGCCCCATCATTATTACGCCTGCTAATTTATCAGGAATGGCACGTAAAATGGCGTAGAAAGGTGTGAAGTACCATACAGGTGCAATGTGTTCAGGTGTCTTCATCGGGTTAGCCGCTTCAAAGTTTGGCTTTTCAAGGAAGTAACCGCCGCCTTCAGGAATGAAGAACAACACATAACAAAACACAATCAGGAAGCCTGCAACGCCCATGATGTCTTTAACTGTGTAGTATGGGTGGAATGGAATACCATCGACTGGCCAGCCATTCTCGTCTTTGTTCTTCTTAATCTCGATACCGTCAGGGTTGTTTGAACCCACTTCGTGTAGCGCAATTAAGTGTAAGAACACGAGTACCACTAATACTAACGGCAGCGCAATCACGTGCAGTGCGAAGAATCGGTTCAATGTTGCACCAGAGATCACGTAATCGCCACGGATCCACAGGGTTAAATCGTCACCAATAACAGGGATAGCACCAAACAGAGAAATAATTACCTGCGCGCCCCAGTACGACATTTGTCCCCATGGCAGCAAATAACCCATAAAGGCTTCAGCCATCAGCACGAGGAAAATCAGCATACCGAACAACCACAGTAGTTCTCTAGGCTTCTGATATGAACCGTAAATCAGACCACGGAACATGTGCAGATAGATCACTACGAAGAAGGCTGATGCACCCGTTGAGTGCATGTAACGCAGCAACCAACCGTATTCAACGTCACGCATTATGTACTCAACAGAAGCGAATGCGCCTTCTGCTGTTGGTACATAGTTCATCGTCAACCAGATACCCGTCAGTAATTGGTTAACCAATACCAACATCGCTAGCGAACCGAAAAAGTACCAAAAGTTAAAGTTAGTTGGCGTCGCATACTGACCCACGTGACGGTTATAAGTCGCCGTCATAGGGATACGCGCATCAATCCAATTAATTAAATTCTTAACCATTACGCCACTCCTTTATCTACACCGATAATCACGGTGCCATCATCAACGTATTGATGTGGAGGAATAACTAGGTTCAATGGAGCAGGTACGCCTTGGAAGACGCGGCCAGCCATATCGAACTTAGAGCCATGACATGGACAGAAGAAACCAGAAGTGACACCTTCAACTTGCTCACCAAATGAATCTGGTAAATAAGTAGGTGAACATCCGAGGTGGGTACAAATACCGACAGCAATAAAATACTCTGGCTTAATTGAGCGCAAAGGATTTGTTGCATATTCAGGCTGCTGCATTTCAGCAGAAGCAGGATCTCTTAACTTATCATCATGTGTTGGCAGTTCATTGATCACAGCATCTGTGCGACGGACAACCCATACAGGTTTTCCACGCCACTCAACACGGATCAGCTGACCTGGCTCTACTTTACTGATATTTACTTCGACCGGTGCACCTGCAGCTTTCGCTTTGGCACTCGGATTCCATGACTTGATGAAAGGAACCGCTACAGCGACGGCACCAGCACCACCTACTACGGCGGTTGCGGCTGTCAGGAATCTGCGACGTCCGGTATCGACTGGCGCATTGCTCATCCACTTATCTCCCAGAGGGTGTTGGAATTTTTATATTTCAAAGACTTTCGGCCCTTAGTCATCACTAGGGTCAAAAATCGAAGTTTGAAGCGGGGCTCATTATAGCTAAAAATTAGAAGCAGATCATAGTGAAAACACGCAAGTAAGTTAGGGAGATTGCGTGTTTTTTGAAAAAAGTCGAAAAAAGCCCCAACTATTAAGCCGTTTTAATCAATTTGGAAGGTTTTTTGAGCATCTTGTCTGTGACATCGGCATAAAGCATGCATCGCTAATATAAATTAGCCTTAACTTTTCTATCTAAGTTAACAATCGCCAGATAAAAAAATAGGCCCTGGGTAACAGGGCCTATTAGATCAACACTTTTAACGTATTACTTCTTGGGTGAAGTGCTCTTCATATACTTGAAGAACTCGCTATCAGGCTCTAATACCATGATATCTGACTTGCCTGAGAAACTAGCACGATAGGCTTCTAAGCTACGAACAAAGCTAAAAAATTCAGCATCTTTGCTATAAGCATCAGAATATATCTTAGCCGCTAATGCATCACCTTCACCACGAATGGTTAAGGCTTTACGCTCAGCTTCAGCAATCTTCACTGTTACATTAGCATCGATCGTTGCACGGATAATTTCAGATTGCTCTTTACCTTGTGCTCTATGCTCTTTTGCCACAGCTTGACGCTCAGCACGCATACGTTGGTAAATACTGTTACTGACGTTAGCGGGTAAATTGATTTGCTTTACACGCACATCGACAACTTCAATACCTAAGTCTTTAGCGCTTTCTGAAGCATTTTCCAATGCATCATTCTGTAACTCATCACGCTTACCAGAGACAATCTCTTTGATTGTGCGGCGACCAAACTCAGTTCGTAAATCGTTGTTGATCTTACGTTGTAAAAGCGATTCAGCATTCGATTTAATACCACCATTTGTAGACAGGTAATATTTTTCGAAATCCAAAATACGCCACTTCACATAAGAATCGACCATAAGGTCTTTCTTCTCTGAAGTTACAAAACGATCCGCAGCACCATCGAGTGTTTGAATACGGGCATCGAGTAATTTTACTTTATCGATCACAGGTACTTTAACGTGTAAACCTGGACCATAGACGCGAGTGACTTGCTTGCCATCCACATTGTCTTTTAAAATTTCACCGAAACGCGCCACAATTGCGCGCTCGCCTTCATTCACCACCATTAAAGATGACAAACCAATACCTAAAAGTACGGCGATAAGAATAACGCTTAATCTACCCATGGATTACTCCCTCCCTTGGCGAGTACGATCATCGCGGGATGGACGTCCACTCAAAGGCTCATTCGCGCGAGTCGTTGATACAGATGAAGAATTGACATTTTGCTGTGGCTTAGCTTCCAGCTCAATTGTCGCAGGCTTCTGCTGAATTAACTTATCTAGCGGTAGGTACATTAAGTTGCCGTTGTTTTTGGCATCAATCAGCACTTTATTCGTATCAGTCATCACTTGCTGCATTGTATCGAGATACAAACGCTTGCGAGTCACTTCAGGCGCAGCTTGATACTCAGGTAATAACAGCTCAAATCGAGCCACTTTACCGCGAGCCTCTAAGACTTCACGCTCTTTATAAGCATTCGCTTGTTGTGCCATACGTTCAACTTCACCACGAGCTTTAGGTTCAATCTCACGGGCATAGGCTTCAGCTTCACGAATAAAACGTTGTTCATCTTCTTGGGCAGAAATCGCATCATCGAAGGCATCTTTCACTTCTTCAGGCGGACGTGCCGGCAAGAAGTTAACATCGACAATCGCCAGACCCAATTTATAGGGCTCAAGAATGCGCTCTAACTCTTTCCACGTATCGCGACGGATAGCATCACGGCCAGTAGTCAGAATATCATCCATCTTGTTATGTCCGATGACATAACGCAATGCACTGTCGGTCGCTTCACGCAAACTGGCGTTCGCATCGACGGCACTGAACAGATATGAGTAAGCATCTAAAATACGATACTGCACATCAAGCTCAACTTTCACGACGTTTTCATCGGATGTCAGCATGCTACCAGACGCAGGAATAGAGCGAACCGATTGAATGTCAACGGGATAAATTTGGTCAATGAAAGTCGCTTTCCAATGAAGACCTGGTCCTATTTCGCCATTATGTTGACCAAATCGCAGTGCCACACCACGCTCCGCTTCTTTAATTGTATAAAAACCCGAAAGTCCCCAAACAACCAAAGCAACAGCAAGAATGATGATTAGGCTAAACGAACTAAAAGATTGGCCTGAGCCATTTCCTTTGCCGCCAAAGCGCTTTGAAAGATTACGAAAAACCTCGTCAAGGTCCGGTGGTCCTTTGTCGTTACCACCTTTATTTCCCCAAGGATCATTACCCTTGTTACCGGGCTCGTTCCAAGCCATTTAGCACTCCATAAGTGGATGAAATAAATTAGATTATTAACAAACAGCCTCATCTATCGAATCTTCGTAGATGAAGGTTTCTAACTCACCCTGACTCTGTTTAGCTAATCGGCGCCAATCGGCGTCCGATAAACGAACAGACAAAATACAGTTCCCCAGATCGTCGTACTCTTTCTGCTGTATCGCATCCAGTCGATAAAACTGGCCAAGATAATGTCCAGCAGTTGCCGGAATTCTTAGTGTTAGCTCTTTAATCACCTCACCGATAAGCTCAGTGATGGCTTTCAATAGCAAATCAAATCCCAAACGCTTCTGTGCTGAAACCCAAACTCGAACGGGTTTGCCTATGTCGTTATATTCAATTCTTGGGGTTACATCCTCGAGTAAATCGATTTTGTTACATACCACGAGTTGCATGACTTCATCGGCTTCGATGTCTTTCAGTACAGATTGAACCTGATCAAAATTATCCGCCATGTTTTCATCTGCACAATCAACAATGTGCAGTAGTAACTCAGCTTGCCTTGTCTCTTGTAAAGTCGCCTTAAATGCAGCAACGAGATCATGGGGCAAATGACGAATAAACCCTACTGTATCCGCGAGTATCACGGCACCATCGGGTAAATCTAACTTTCTTAACGTGGGATCGAGTGTGGCAAACAGCTGATCTGCTGCATAAACATCGGAAGATGTTAAGGCATTAAACAGCGTTGATTTACCGGCGTTGGTGTAGCCGACTAATGATACTGTCGACAAATCACTGCGCTTACGTGCACGTCTACTCTGTTCACGTTGTTTATCAACTCGCTCTAAGCGTTTGTTGATATTTTTAATCCGTCCTCTGAGCAAACGTCTATCGGTTTCGAGCTGGGTTTCCCCTGGACCACGTAAACCAATACCACCTTTTTGCCTTTCAAGATGCGTCCAACCACGGATCAGGCGAGTCGACATATGGCGCAATTGCGCTAGCTCCACCTGCAACTTACCTTCGTGAGTTCGCGCTCTTTGAGCAAAAATATCGAGAATAAGCGTCGTACGGTCGAGTACTCGACATTGACACACTTGCTCAAGATTACGCTCTTGGGCTGGACTCAATGCATGATTAAAAATCACCACATTGGCTTCGGTCGCCGCCACTAATGCGGCTAACTCTTCAGCTTTACCAGAACCCACAAAAAATTTGCGATCCGGCGAACGTCGACTTCCAGTAATCACCCCGACTGATCGGGCTCCAGCTGATTCTACTAATAGCTGCAGCTCGACTAAATCTTCTCGGCGTTCCTCATCGGAAAAGTCGATATGGACAAGAACCGCAGTTTCTCCCGCCTCATAACGATCAAACAAGAAGTAAACTCCTTAGATAAAACTTATTCGCCACTAGGCGCATCATCTTGAGCACCATATCCGCCTTGGGCATTTTGGTGACCAGTAACGTTGAATGGGCGTGCTGGCACGACAGTAGAAATAGCGTGTTTATAAACCATTTGGCTCACTGTGTTTTTCAACAGAATGACAAATTGATCAAACGACTCTACCTGTCCTTGGAGTTTAATGCCGTTAACCAAGTAAATTGATACAGGAACGCGCTCGCGACGCAATGCGTTCAAAAATGGGTCTTGTAAAGATTGCCCCTTAGCCATTTTATTATTTCCTTTTTAATTTATATAAAATAAATCGATATCAGTGATAGTTTTTTGTTTAGTTTTAGTATTATACAGCAAGGGCTAATAAGCTAGCGGCATTGACGCATAAGTGTAACTAAATTCCCCTCAGCACCACTTTCGAGCCAATTCAACTCTGGCCAACTGCGCAACCATGTTAATTGACGCTTAGCCAATTGCCTAGTAGCAGCAACCGCTTTTTCGACCATAGTATCATAGTCAAACTCACCATCGAGATATTGCCAGCACTGTCGATAACCCACACAACGCATTGAAGGCAAGTCTAAATGCAGGTCTCCACGGGCTTTCAGCTCTGTGACTTCCTCAAGAAAGCCCTGCTTGAGCATAATCGCAAAACGTTGCGCAATTAAGTCATGTAACACTTTGCGCTCACGCGGTGCAATAGCAAACTGCACTACGTCATAGGGCAAGGGAGCAGATTTGGTCTGAGTCAGCTCAGTCATACTCTTGCCGCTTATTCTATAGACTTCCAGCGCTCTTGAAAGTCTTTGTGGATCATTAGGATGAATTCTTTCTGCCGACACGGGATCTATCTCCCTTAATTGGTCATGCAGTGCTTCCCATCCCTTTTCATCCGCCTGCGCTTGGATCTCGGCTCTAATGGCCTCGTCCGCACTCGGCAAAGGTGATAAACCTTCGAGTAACGCTTTGAAATACATCATGGTTCCGCCAACTAATACTGGCGTTTTACCCATGCTGACAATCTGTTCTATCTCGGCTATCGCATCGGCTCTAAAGTCGGCTGCCGAATAACTTTCGCTAGGATCGCGAATGTCGATCAATCTATGTGGCCCACGGGCCAATTCGTCGGCTGAAGGCTTGGCGCTGCCAATGTCCATACCGCGATAAATTAATGCTGAATCGACCGAAATGATTTCGCAGTTATGCTTTTCGGCCAATTCTAATGCTAAAGCAGTTTTGCCTGAGGCCGTTGGCCCCATCAAAAATATCACTTTAGGCTGTAATTCTTTATTCACTTGCTTGCTCTTCTAGCCACGATTGCCAAGGTAATGATATTGCTTTGTTGGCAATAAGCTGTTTTTTCTCGTCAGCTAACTGCGAAAATGCTGCCCAAATTTCTGGCGCCGAAACGAATCCCGTTAAACTGTGTTTTGCCAACCAAAATGCCAATGCGCTTGGCGCAGGTGTTTCAAAACGCAGCGATTGTAACCACTCAGGGATCACTTTGGCTAACTGGCTCTCTCTGATATATGGGGGCACTTTTTTAATAATCAACTGCTGGTAACGAATTGTTAGTTCTAAACCTAACTGGCGGATTAGCGTGTCATGTTCATCGAGCACAGCCTGCCAATCCGCATCGGCCGCGACAGACACTGGCATCAATAAAGGCTGACCAATTAATCCGGTCGCTAGCTTAGCCTCAATCTCTTGGCAACGCGTCGCCAATGCTACTGATTTTATTGGCAATAGACTCAGTTTATCCGCCGTCGCCATTACCCAATATTGGCCATCTAAAATAGCAGGCATAGGTAAAGATGGCTGATAATCTTGATCTTTTACACTGTAAGAAGGTGTTTGCAATAAAGCACCATAACTTGCAATTGCCGCTTTTGACGGTAATTCAGTACGTTGCCGAGATTCACTTGCAGAATAACTGCTGCGACTACTGTCCCTTGGCGTGGCCATGCTGCCAAAGGCATTGGTTTGAGTGCCAAAACTGGCGCCTTCTCGTCCTGCGCCGACCGATTTTACTTGAACGGCAGTGGAAACTGCATCTTGAGCAGACTCAAATGAATCAGCACCAAGTGCAAAAGGGGCAGCTATTCCAACTGCGCTTGTTGGAGCATCCACAAACACATCTTCAACTTCATCCAAGGAACTAGAGTGAACGACATTGAGTTCCCCTGCTTCTTCCAGCGCCGATTGCAGTGCCTGCAAAATATAATCATGCACATAGCGACTCTGATGGAATCGTACCTCATGTTTAGCAGGATGCACGTTTACATCCACTTGATGGGGATCGATATCCAACATCAACACATAACCGGGTTGCTCCAGTTCTGCTTTTTGGGCAAAGGCTTGGCGCACAGCATGATTGACTAAGCGGTCACGGATAAGCCGTCCGTTGACATAAAAATAATGGGTATCAGTAATCACCGGCGACCAAGGTGACTGTAAATAACCACTGAGGCGCAAATCATCGTGTTGACATTCAATCTTAAGCGCTTGCTCAGCAAATGGACGACCACTTACTTGCGTCAAACGTTGTAAATACTGGGCTTCATTCATGGCGGGACGATAATTGCGTACCGTCTTGCCGTTATGGGTCAGTGTAAAATGGATATCGCCGCGCACTAATGCAATGCGCTTTAACCATTCATCAATATGGGTAAATTCGGTTTTATCGCTCTTTAAAAAGCGTCTGCGAGCCGGCGTATTAAAGAATAAATCCACCACTTCAATCGTCGAACCAACAGGATGCGCGGCGGGCATGACTTTAACCGCCATGTCGGCACCTTCGGCATGGGCTTGCCATGCTTCGGTTTGATCTGCAGTTCGCGACGTCAACGTTAAGCGTGAGACTGAGCTGATACTGGCTAACGCTTCACCACGGAAACCAAAACTGAGGATAGCTTCAAGATCGTCTAAGGTGTGCAACTTTGAAGTCGCATGGCGCGATAAGGCCAATGCGAGTTCATCTTTGGGTATGCCAGAGCCGTTATCGCGAATTTTAATCAGCTTGCTGCCGCCTTTATCGATTTCAATATCGACTCGGCTCGCTCCTGCGTCGAGGCTATTCTCGACCAATTCTTTGACTACGGAAGCGGGTCTCTCAACCACTTCCCCCGCCGCAATTTGGTTGGCTAATTGCGGTGGCAGGATCTGAATGCCCATCATGCTTTCCTATTTAACTCTGGGGTATGACTAACGTTTGTCCTAACTGCACCACATCGGACTTCATCCCATTCGCTTGTTTGATGCTAGACATAGGCACACGGTAACGCTGCGCAATGGCTGATAAAGACTCACCACGACTGACTTTATGTTTGACATTCGATGCCGTTGAACTTCCCACATAAGCGGTTGGCGTTCTCTCTTTTGTCGATTTAGTACTGCTAGAGCTTGCGCCGCCTCGCTGGGCAAGCAAGGTATCCGCCGGCGGATTATTGTGATAGTAACGACTCACACCCTTGTAGATAGCATTAGCGATGTTTTCTTGATGGCGGCTACTCGACAGCAAACGCTCTTCTTTCGGATTCGAAATAAAGCCCGTTTCCACCAAGATAGAAGGAATATCCGGTGATTTCAGCACAGCTAAACTCGCCGATTCTGGGCGACTCTTATGCAATTCAGTCACGCTGCCTAAATCCTTAAGAATATCGCCCGCAACTGAATGACCAATGGCCATCGAACTGTTCATCGACATATCGAGCAAGGTCATTGCAAGATACTGTTCATTATCCGTATTTTGGATAATCTCACCCGCGCCGCCCAGCAACTCAGAATGTTTTTCTTTTTGCTCTAACCAACGGCCAATTTCACTGTTAGCACGACGCATAGATAATACCCACACAGAGGCCCCGCGCGGATTGGGTGATGTAAAAGCATCGGCATGGATAGAAATGAGCAGATCGGCCTTACTGTTACGGGCCAACTCAGAGCGCTTATTCAGATTCACAAAATAATCGCCGGTACGGATCATCACAGCGCGCATGCCGGGCGTGTCATTGATTTTACTCGAAACACGTCTGGCGATTTCCAGGGCCACCTTTTTTTCATAAACGCCCGAAGGGCCAATGGAGCCGGGATCGTCGCCACCATGGCCCGCATCGATAGCAATCACAATGTCACGGGATGACTTTGCCGCTTGAGTAACCGTTTTAACAGGGGTAGATGACACAACTGCGGTGGCGGTTGTTAAGGTTTTATCTTCTAAATCAACCACGAGACGATTGCCATAGGGCGCAGTTACGGGCAACGAAAACAAGCTCGCATTCAGTGGCTTCACCAAATCTATGACTAAGCGCAAATCGCCCTTAGTCGGCGACTTACTGACTCGCACGCCCTTGACTAACTTACTATTGTTTTCAAGATTTTTAAGCGCAACTTTAGTGGCGGACTTTTTTAAATCCACCACTAAGCGATTAGGGCCATCTAAAGAGAAATAGGTGTAATCTGGCGCTTCACTTAAATCAAACACGATTCGAGTTGACTCAGGCGCAGCCCAAATACGTACGCTTTCTAACTGATTAGCCGCATGGGCCGTCACAGATAAAAAAGAACATAAAGAAAGAATAATAATTTGAAAAAAGGGGTTATTTTTTATCATTTTAGTTTTTATTTTATCGCTTTTAATAACTTTTCACCTAGCTCTGACAAGGCCTCTATGCGTATTTCACGCCCACTATTTTGATAACTTAAATGCATATGGACATCGGCATCGGGCAATAAACCCTCTCCCTTATCTGGCCATTCAACAATGCACAGACTCTTATCCGTGAAATAATCACGAATACCCATAAACTCCAGTTCTTCTGGATCGTTTAAACGATACAAATCAAAATGATAAACTTCGACACCATCCAGCTCATATGGTTCAACTAAAGTGTAAGTCGGGCTTTTAACGGCTCCTTTATGACCTAAACCTTGAATTAAGCCGCGACTCAGCGTCGTTTTACCGGCACCTAAATCACCCGTAAGATACAGAGTCAAAGGCGCTTGGACATGGCGGGCTAATTTTTGTCCAACCGCAATAGTGTCGTCTTCGTTGTCTAAGAAAAAAGTTAACTCTGTCATATCCGCTTATATCACTGCTGTTATTGATGGAGAAGCGACTCAAGCCTAAAAAGGCACAGGGCACAGAACAAAGTCCAGCCCCGCTTGAGTCTCACATACCGCCTAGAGTAAATCACTATTCACTAATTGGCGAATAAAAGGCATTAAATCGCTCGCTAACATGCCACGTTCTCCCTGTATTGCCGCAAGATCGGCGGCGCAACCATGTACAACAACACCCAGCACAGTCGCTTGCATGTTATCCATTCCTTGAGCCATGAGCGCGCCTATAATACCAGATAACACATCACCACACCCACCACTGGCAAGCCCAGGATTACCAACAGGCGCAACAACCATTTGTTTGCCATCAAAAATGACGGTTCCAGCGCCTTTTAGCAACACAACACCGCCGTACTTTTGCTGTATAGCCCGCACTGCCGCAAACCTATCCTGCTCAATTTCTGCCACAGAGCAACCGAGTAAACGCGCCGCCTCACCCGGATGCGGTGTTAGCACCCAATTGGTTTGCCGACGCGGCTCATTACTGAGTAGATTTAAAGCATCAGCATCCAAAACACAGGGTTTATCGCTTAAGCCCACGGCTTTAAACAAGTTATAGCCCCAGTCATGCTTACCTAAACCTGGGCCAAGTACGATAACCTGCGCCCAACCAAGGCGCAGATACACTTCCATATCGACTAAGTCACAACCCCAGAACATCAATTCCGGACGAGAGACATTCACAGTCAATTGATGCTCAGGTCGACTGATCACAGTAACTAATCCAGCACCGGCACGCAGACATGCCTCACTGGCCAGTCGCACGGCGCCAGCCATGCCCATATCACCGCCGATAACAGTGACCTTACCCGACTGGCCTTTATGGCTATCGCGCGCTCTGGCGGCAAAGTAATCTTTAAGCGTCTCTTTTCCGACTCTTTGTGCACTCGCTTCAGCGAAGAAAGGTGTTAATCCTAAAGCGGCAAATTCAAGTTCGCCGCTGTAATGCCGCGCCTTACCCGTTAACAAACCTTGCTTCCAGCCACCAAAACACAAGGTGACATCCGCCATCACAGCAACACCCGCCACAGCGCCGGTATCGGCAATCACTCCAGACGGTAAATCAAGGCTCAATACCCAAGCTGCATTATCATTGATGGCGCGAATATACTCAGCCATATCGTCGCGCACGGCATCTCGCACACCTGTGCCGAGTAAACCATCGACGATGATTTTGGCCGCAAGAATGGGCGCAACGGCTTTCGGCAGTAACTCTCCGCCGTCTTTAAGATAATGGGCCAATGCTTGCTGACACTCAGGCGTGCCTGCAGCTGACGTCATCATCACTGAAACGGCCATACCACTGGCAAGGGCTAAACGAGCGCACACTAAGGCATCGGCACCATTGTTACCGCTGCCAGCGAGGATAAACACAGAAGAGGCGTTGGGGTTATGCTTCACTAAACACTCAAAAGCCGCCGCGCCAGCACGCTCGACCAATTCATAGAGGCTAGAGGCTCCCTGCGACACAGCACGCTGTTCAGCTTGGCGAACTTGTGCTTGGGTAAATAAGGCCTTGGGAAATTGCGATAGATCTTGTGCCATGAAGGATCTCCTTAGACGCCAACAACTTCATTCCACAATGAGTTACCTCACCATAGGAGTCTTGGCAGCATTGAGCAAGGCCGATAATAAAATCAGCCAATAGATCAAGAAAGTAGCAAGAATCGGATTGGGAAATCATGACGTAAATCAGTTCAGGCGCAGATACCCGTCCAAATGGAGCAAAGTAGCGCAAAAGTCGTCGATACACAGATGACACAAAGACAAAAGCCAGCACTAGGCTGGCTTTGGGAACTGAGAAGCGATGACGGTTTAGATATCGTCCATCCGAATCGTGCTGTGGACCAAACGTTGTTGCTGAGTTTTCTCTACTCGGATCAAGTTGGCTAACGCATTACGCGCATCTTCGGCAGTGGTTGAGTTAACCGTTTTTTCTAACAAACCAATCAGACGATTTTCTAAGTCTAAGTGCAAGTTGAGCACATCGTCTTCATTCATGTTCGCGGGCAACATAGTATCTTGGCAACGCTTGGTAAAGTCTTCAAAGGTGAAATCTTTGTACCAAGTATCAAGAATACGATGTGGCGCTTCTTCTATATAATCGCGCAGTTTCTCCGCCATGGTTTTTTGATGTGACTCAAAATAATCCAGCATCATTTTCACACGGGCCGAGTCAGCTTGATTATTGAGTCGGCCATAGAGTTGCGCCATATCTAAGCGGCAATTTGCCACATACTCAAGTAGATCACGTAATTGTTGAATACGCATATAATGCACTCCACTGTCAGGCCAACTACTTGGCGCTATTAATTTTGTCTAGCTTCATTATGTGAGTAAAAGCGTTACGAATATTTGAACAAGGTCATAATTTAACTTTCGCGAAGCTATCTAATTTAGGAAAACTTGAAGAAACACGCTACAGATCACGCATCTAAATCCTATCACACTGTTTTGTATAAGAGAGAAAAGCCAAAGAGATCTCAAAACACTTAGCCTAAAAGGTTGGAGTAAATCTTTGGCTGTGCATGATGAATCAAAGATAGAGGGTTTGCAGTAGATGGTAGTTAATCAAGACAGTTATAGATGAGCTAATTATGGGAATGACGTGAAAAAGTAGCTGTTGGAGAGTTTAACGGAATTACAGCGAAATGATTTTATCGGGAGTAGTTCGAGCAATGACCTATGCCTTGGCAAACGGTTTAAGCATAAGAAAGGTATGGTGATGTTAAGAAACTGAACTAATAGGTAGTTAAAGTAGTTTTGGGAAGTTTATCGAAATTGGAGCGACATGATTTTGATCAAGAGCGGTTCGAACCGATGACCTATACCTTGACTAATTTAACAATCACAAAGGTATCGCCATATCAAAACCACAACTGAGCTAATGTCAATTGAGTAATGTGATAGTGGAATATTTAGGAAATTGGAGCGACATATCGGGTTCGAACCGATGACCTATACCTTGGCAAGGTATCGCTCTACCAACTGAGCTAATGTCGCATAATCTGTATTAATGATTTGGTAAATCACTAAGTTTTAATTTGGAGCGACATATCGGGTTCGAACCGATGACCTATACCTTGGCAAGGTATCGCTCTACCAACTGAGCTAATGTCGCATAATATGTATTAATGATTTAGTAAATCACTAAGTTTTAATTTGGAGCGACATATCGGGTTCGAACCGATGACCTATACCTTGGCAAGGTATCGCTCTACCAACTGAGCTAATGTCGCATTTCACATTTTAAGACAGTGACAGTCTAAGATTTGGAGCGACATATCGGGTTCGAACCGATGACCTATACCTTGGCAAGGTATCGCTCTACCAACTGAGCTAATGTCGCCTTTTGTATCGCTGCTACATTTGCCTTCAACATTAACAAAGGTATCGCCTATAAACCTTTATCAACTGAGCTAATCTCGCATTCAATCTAAATGACCGTACATCTCTGTTCGCATCAAAAAGTTGAGGCCGCATTATATGAAAAATTCATGCGGCTGCAACCCCTTCTTGCATATTTATCTACTGATCGGTCAAATTTTAAATACTTTGCTGCGATAATACTGCAATTCAGCGATCGACTCTTGGATATCCTGCAGTGCTTGGTGAGTGTTTTGCTTCTTAAAGCCCGCCATAGTTTCTGGGCTCCAACGCTTCACTAGCTCTTTAATCGTACTGACATCCACATTGCGGTAGTGGAAATAATCTTCCAGCTCGCGCATATAACGATTTAAGAAGCGTCTATCTTGGCCAATACTGTTACCACACATTGGAGAAGCGCCCTTAGGAACATACTGTTCTAAGAAGACAATCGTCTTAGCCACGGCTTGCGCTTCGGTTTCTTGGCTAGCACGAACGCGGTCAATCAACCCTGACTCACCATGGTGCTTTTGATTCCAATCATCCATAGCAGCCAGCACGTCATCCGATTGATGAATCGCGATAACCGGACCTTGACCGATAATATTGAGTTCTTGATCTGTCACTAACGTGGCAATTTCAATGATCCTGTCGACGTCGGGCTCTAACCCTGTCATTTCCAAATCGATCCAAATGAGATTATTTACATCTGCCGTCATAAATCAGCCTTATCATGTCAGTTAGCCTAAATTCAGGCTTTTTTATTCAAGAGCGTGTATCATACTGCTTTTTTCCGACACAAAAAATCACCTAATTGACGAAGACGAATCAGTGAGTAAAAAGAAACCCCTAAGCCAAGGTCAATTACGCCGTATGCGTGCTAATCACGAGAAGCGACTCAATCGTGATAGTGGCGATAGAAATACGCCAGAGTTACAGGATAGTTCATTGGGGCAAGAACAGCCCGGTACTGTGATTTCTCGTTTTGGCCAACATGCCGACATAGAAACCGAAAGCGGCCAAATTGTGCGCTGTAATATTCGCCGTGCCGTCACCAGTTTAGTGACTGGCGATAAAGTGATCGTACGCTTAGCCATTGAGAGCCAAGCCAATAGCGGTATCGCAGGTATTGTTGAAGCCGTTCATCCACGTCGCTCATCACTTACACGCCCAGATTTATACGATGGCGTGAAAATCATCGCCTCGAATATCGACCAGATTTTGATTGTGTCCTCGGTATTACCCAGCTTTACCACCCAGATCATCGACCGTTATTTAGTGGCCGCTGAAGATACCGATATTCCGCCTATCATCATTTTGAATAAAATTGACTTGCTCAACCCTGATGAAGCGCAGGCAATCGATGAAGCGCTGCAGCGCTATAAAGATATTGGCTATCCAGTTTATAAAGTCAGCAGCAAGTTAGGTGATGGTATCGATACCATAAAAGACATACTCAAAGATAAAGTCAGCGTATTTGCTGGCCAATCTGGTGTGGGTAAGTCATCGATCATCAATGCCCTATTACCCGATGCAGAACTGGTAATTGGTGATGTTTCCGATAACTCAGGTTTAGGTCAACATACCACCACCACCGCCAAACTGTTGCACTTGCCTAGTGGCGGCGATTTAATCGACTCCCCAGGCGTGCGCGAATTCGCCCTATGGCATCTTCCCGCACAGCGTGTCGGCTGGTGCTTTGTTGAATTTCGTGAGTATCTTGGCGCGTGTAAATTCCGCGATTGTAAACACGGTGACGATCCCGGCTGTGCACTGCAAGAAGCTCTGAGCCAAGGTAAAATCAGCGAAGATCGCTTTAATAATTACCATAAAATTATCGCCAGCTTAGATGAACAACGTCATGCCCGCCATTTCCGTGCGGCCACTGATGAATAACGACTTATTGATAAATAACAACAGTCTCAGCAAAGATTGAGCAGTAAGAAAAGGAATTGAAATTGGATAAAGTTAAAATAGCGCTGCAGTACATGCTGCCAAAACACTTATTATCTCGTTTAGTGGGTAAACTCGCCGCCGCCGAAGCGGGCGCGTTAACCACGGCTGCCATTAAGTGGTTTATCAAACAATATAAAATCGATATGAGCGAAGCGGCGCAGAGCGAGCCTGAAGCTTATAAAAGCTTTAATGCTTTTTTTACCCGCGCCCTTAAACCCGGTATTCGTCCGTTAGATATGGACGCCGATATCATGGTGCATCCCGTCGATGGCGCCGTAAGCCAGTTAGGCCCCATCAAAAACGGTCGCATCTTCCAAGCTAAGGGTCACCACTATTCATCCTTAACCCTGCTTGGCGATCAAGCTGAAGATGCTAAACGCTTCGAAGGCGGTGATTTTGCGACTATCTATCTGGCGCCTAAAGACTATCACCGTATCCACATGCCGATTAAAGGCACGTTATCAAAAATGACCTATGTACCTGGCGAACTGTTTTCGGTAAATCCGTTAACGGCGAGACACGTACCCGGTCTGTTTGCCCGTAACGAACGCGTTGTGGCGATTTTTGAAACCGAATTAGGTCCACTGGCTATGGTGTTAGTTGGCGCAACGATTGTTGCCAGTATTGAAACAGTCTGGGCTGGCACAGTCACACCGCCGACAGGTAAGCAAGTCTTCACTTGGGAATATCCAACCCAAGGCCCCGATGCCATCACCTTAGATAAAGGTGAGGAAATGGGTCGCTTCAAGTTAGGCAGTACTGTAGTGATGTTGTTTGCTAAAGATGCTATTGCGACCTTTGCTGAAGGTGTCGAAGCCGAAGCAGTAACGCGTATGGGACAAGCCTTCGCTAACCTGAAAGACGTTAAGCAAGCGGATTAAGCTTTCTTGAGTTCTGCTAAACCTTCGGGATTAATTGAATTACATTTGGCTGTGCTGCTATTTGGCGGCACGGCTTTGTTTTCTAAATTAATCCCACTCAGCGCGCTGGACATCACCTTCCTACGCTGTATCGTCGCCGCCACTGTGTTAGGTTTGCTGGTCAAACTCAGCCGTAAACAGCTAACCCTAGCAAGCAAACAAGATTATCTGGTCGCCATCGGGCTTGGGGTGATCGTCAGTCTGCATTGGGTAACCTATTTTGCCGCCATGCAATTGTCGTCGGTCGCCATTGGCATGATTGCATTTTTCACCTATCCGGTGATGACAGTGATTGCCGAGCCGTTGCTGACAGGCAGTAAAATAAAATTACTCGATATGATCAGCGGCGTGTTAGTGCTGATTGGGGTGATATTACTCATCCCTGAGGCCAATTTAGGTAACGACACTACGCTGGGCATTGCCATCGGCATAGTGTCCGCCATCTTGTTCACCGCCCGTAACTTATTGCACAAACGCTACTTTTCCCAGTACAGCGGCCCACATGCCATGTTCTACCAAACCTTGTTCGCTGTGGTGTTCTTGATGCCGTGGCACCAAACGGAATTGAACAGCATCTCACTCGATGTGTGGGGATTGATTATTTTACTCGGCGTTGCCTTTACCGCCGCGCCCCATGCGCTATTCACTTCCGCACTGAGGCAACTCAGCGCCAAAACGGTTGGGCTAGTCTCTTGCTTACAGCCCTTCTATGGCGCCATGTTAGCGCTGATTATTTTGGGTGAAGAGCTTAATCTCAACACCGTAATCGGCGGCACTATCATAGTCGCGACCGCCATCTTCGAAACCCATCAATCGCACCAGTCACAGCGGCGAAAAAAGAACGCCTGAAACATACCAATCTCAACGCAATTTGGCTAATATGGAGCGTCTTTCGCCCCTAAATGTCTTTAGTCCTTATGCCACGTATTTTATTGTTCGTTATTGCTTTTTTCTCATTTTCCGTCCTTGCCAATTCGCCTTTGCAGTTGGACAAACGTCTTGGCATGAACAAACAAGATCAGCAACAAAATCTCAGCATTGATGAACAAATTAACGACCTAAAAATTAACATAGAGAAACTCGCCGCCAGTGCGACCAGTTTCCAACAGGCGCAAATCGATTTTGAACAACACAAGAAGCGCACCAACCAAGCACTGAAAGAAGCCTATAAACCTCTCTCACTGGAAAAAGGCACAGATCTCAGCCAGCAAGCTTCGATGGCCTATATTCGTTTGTCTGAGCTTAAAGAAAGCGAATCTACCCTTGGCCGACAAGTTAACGATTTATTACAGCGCCACAACGACTTACCCACAGTGATCGCCAGCGCGAGGCAAACTGTCGCCCAAAACAAAAAAGCAGAACTCGCCCCGCTAGATACCCCTACGGGAGAGTTACAGCAAACTCAACGACTCTTCTTTGAACAAAGCCTTGCCACCGATGAAGCAGAACTTGCCAGCAGCCAAAAACGCATTGAACTGACGCAATTACAATTACAACTAGTCCGCCAACAACTGGTGCAGCAAGAAGCCTTGATCGAAACCATCAACAAGGCAATCAATAAACAACGTCAGCAACAAACGGATGCTACCCTAGCCAAAAACTTAGTTAATACCGAAAAAGTTATCGATCCTATCACCCGTAATATTGCCGACACCAACCAGATTTACGGCCAAAAGCTGCAAACGTTAACTCTGCAGATCAATAATGTGGTCGAACAGCAGGAACAGGCAGAAACCCAATATCAATCCCAAGCCAAACAGTTGGCGAACATCCAAGAACAGATCACTTGGGTCAAAATGAACTCCGCCTTTGGTGAGCGCTTTTTGCAGATGTTGCAATCACTGCCTAAGCCGCCGAACCACGAAAAACTGCAAACCCTGATCGCCGATGCGCGCTTAGACAGATACCATTTAGAGCAGCAACAAGCCCTTAATGATCAAGAGTTAGAACAGCCCGGCTTATACAATGAGCAGCAGATTAAGCTACTGCACTCCCAGCAAAGTTTGATCTCGCAGCTGATGCAAAGCTATGACCAATACTTGAGTGAATTAGGTAAGTTGAAGGTCAACTATCAACAACTGAGCCAGCAACATCTCACCCTTAAAAATACCCTAAACGAGCATTTATTCTGGGTGCCTAATGCTGCCAGTATCAGTAAATTATGGCTGACCGACCTTGAGCGCAGCGCGGTTTGGTTAGTACAGCAAGCGCAGTGGGATGAACTGGGTAAAGCGTGGGAAGAGCAAAACGATTATTGGTCTTGGTGGATCATATTGCTGGTACTGTGTTTAGTCGTACAGGACTTAATCACGCCTAAATTCAATCGCTTGCTAAATCATTACACCACTTATGTGGGCAATGTGACCCAAGATAAATTCATTTACACCCTCAAGGCACTCGCCTGCAGTGTCAGTTATGCCTTGATAAAACCTTTCCCGGTGATCATGGCGGGATTGATTTTTTATCAATCCGATCGCAACTTTGTGCAAGCAGTGGGCATGGGCATACTGGCGATTGGTTTAGTCTACCTCTTATATCGCTTCATCTTTATTCTGACGCTCGACAAAGGCGTACTCGTGGGCCATTTTAAACGCCCTTCAAAACTCATCCAAGCTGGACAATCAAGGCTCAGACACTTTGTGCTGGTCGCCAGTCCATTATTGGGCTTGATGGGCTTTACCGAAGTGCTCGACACCTCACTGGTGCGCAACAGCATAGGCCGTGGTGCCTTTATTGTTTTCTGTATCGTTTTATTCTTGTTATACAAAGACATCTTAATTCTTAGCCGTAAAAACTCGGATGCTAAGAAAGACGGTAAAAACAAAAAACTCATTCAGAAGATCCTCTGGACCTTGCTGATTTCTGTACCTTTGTTGAGTGCCGGATTAGCCTTTAGGGGTTACTACTTCACCGCTTTCCAAATGCTGTTACAACTGCAATTGTCGATCGTACTTGGTCTCGGTTTCTTACTGTTATACCAGCTGATCAAACGCTGGATGTTAATTGAACGCCGGCGTATCGCCTTCGACCGCGCTAAGGCAAAACGTGCCGAACGCTTGGCCCAACGGGAAAAAGGTGAAACCCATCATCTCTCCGCCGATGGACTCGATACCTACGAAGAACCCGTGGTCGATCTGGAAACCATTTCGAGCCAATCCCTCGGCCTAGTGCGTTCGCTGTTGTTATTGGCCTTTTTAGCCAGCTTGATTGGTCTGTGGACTCAAACCCATACGGCGCTGTTTTCTTTCCTCGACGGCATTACGCTGTGGACGACCAATACCAGCGTTAATGGCCTAGAACAACAACTGCCCATTACCATGAAGTCATTGATGTTTGGCCTGATAGTGGTCGGTTTCTCGCTGATGATTGCTACTAATCTCCCCGGCTTACTTGAGTTGATGATCCTACAAAGACTCGATCTCTCCCCAGGCACAGGGTTTGCGATCACAACCGTCAGTCGTTATCTAGTGGTTTTCCTCGGACTATTAATCGGCTTCTCTAATCTCGGGATGGAATGGTCGAAGTTGCAATGGCTGATTGCCGCACTGTCGCTCGGTTTAGGTTTTGGTTTACAAGAGATTTTCGCCAACTTTATTTCGGGTCTGATCATTTTGTTTGAAAAGCCAGTACGGATTGGCGACACAGTGACGATTCGCGATTTAACGGGAACCGTGAGTAAAATTCAAATTCGGGCGACCACCATTATTGACTGGGATAGAAAGGAAATTATCATCCCAAACAAGGCCTTTATCACAGAGCAGTTGATCAACTGGTCTTTGTCAGATCCTATTACGCGGGTCATTGTTTATGTGTCGGTGGCGCGGGATTCAGACCCTGCCAAAGTCGAAGCGACCCTGTATCAAGCGGTGCAAGAATGTGAAGATGCACTTGCCAGCCCAGAACCTGAAGTCTGGTTTGCCGGCTTTGGTAAACATACCCAAGATTATGAAGTGCGCGCCTATGCGAAAGATATGTCGGCACGTTGGCCACTGCGCCATGATTTACATAAACGAGTGACTAAAAAACTCAAAGAAAACAATCTCGAACTCGCCTATCCGCAGATGGAAATCCATATTAAGAATGGTCAAAGTCGAGAGCAACAAGGCATTATTAGAAGCTAATAGGATCGCAAAACATGCTTATTTTTGCTCACCGTGGCGCCAGCGGTTATCAGGCCGAAAATACCTTAGCCGCCATGGCTAAGGCGTTAGAATTAGGGGCTCAGGCCGTCGAGCTCGATGTGCATAATGTCGAAGGTGAGTTAGTCGTGTTCCACGACCGAAGGCTTGATAATAAAAGCTCGGGCTCTGGCGTGATCCATTTAGTAAGTAAGGATTATCTGGCGAGCATCAATGTGAAAGGCGAACCCATACCGACGTTATGGCAAGTACTTGAGCTGATTGCGGGGCGCTGCATAGTCAATATTGAATTAAAAGGCATTAATACCGTCACGCCGTTAATCGCTTTATATCCAAAGGCCTTGAGTCAGCTTGGGTTTACCCAGGAGCAGTTACTGATCTCTTCTTTTAATCACCCGTATCTGCGCGAACTTAAACAAGCTTTGCCCGAGACTTTAGTCGCGCCGCTGCTGGCCAGTATTCCGCTTGATAATGCCGCGGTTGTCAGTGAGCTAAATGCTTACTCGCTGCACTTAGATCTCAGCTTTATCAGCCAAGCCTTAGTGGATGACGCCCACAACAGAGGCGCTAAGGTTTATGTTTATACGGTCGATCATAGCGACGATATTCATGCACTTAAGCAGATGGGCGTCGATGGTGTGTTCAGCAATTATCCCGACCGTGCCATGCAAGCCTTAGCTCAAGTGGCCACGGCCGATTACTCTGGTTACTTTGAATAACGACAACCTTGATATCGATATTAAGCTTGGCTATTTCGCTGAGCCCAATAACCGATAAAAATAAACATGGCCAGAATTAACAGAAACATCCAATGGGATGGCATAGCCACTATGTGTCTTGCCACCCAAGGCGTGGCTTTCACGATCAATAGGCCATAGCCAAAGGCATTCACAATAATAAAAACAAATGTTCGCAGCACAAAAGATTGCCCCAACAAATGACGCCTTAGGATACGATTGACATCCGCTGAAAAAACCAAAATAAGACACACCACCATAGCGGTAGCAATATCAAAAGCCCAAGGGCGAAGCATGTTACCCAACTGGGCAATAAGGGCGACTAACTGATCCATAATGACTCAACCTAAAAAGATGCTGTGCAATCCATCTGAGTGGCCGCGACAGCACATTGAAAAATAACAATAACCAAGCATAAAGGGAGACGCCATGGGGCACAAGTTACTCTTGCTAACGAAGGCAAATCAACAGTATCGCGATTTGATTGAGGCGCAGAAACTCCCTGATTTAGAGCTACTCGACGATAATCCAGCGGGCATAATTGATGCTGATATTTGGTTAGCCGAACCTAAACTCGCCGCGCCCCTATTGCCCCATGCTAAAAATCTGCAATGGTTACAATCAAGCTTTGCTGGCATAGATGCCCTGATGAGTCCAAGGGGCAGAAAAGACTATCAACTTACCAATATTAAAGGCATTTTCGGCCCGTTGATGAGTGAGTTTGTGTTCAGTTACTTACTCGCGCATATCCGTGGTCATGGTTTTTATCGTCAGCAGCAACAGCAAAAACAGTGGCAAGTTCAACCACCCATACGTCACACAAGTTTACAAGGAATGCGATTGCTCTTGCTCGGTACTGGCTCAATTGCCCAGCATCTAGCGCAGACGGCAAAACACTTTGGCATGCATGTTACTGGTATCAATAGCAGCGGTAATACCGTTGAAGGTTTTGATGCCATTGAAGCGATGGCCAATTTAGCCCAGACGTTGATGCAAGCCGATGTGGTGGTCAATTTACTGCCCAGCACTCCGGCAACCCAGAACCTGCTTAACGCTGAAACCTTAGGCAGACTAAAAGATGATGCAGTGCTGTTTAACGTCGGCCGCGGTGATGCACTCGATCTCGATGCGCTTAATGTCCAGCTTATCGCTAAACCTGCTCAACAAGCGGTTTTAGATGTTTTTGCTCAAGAACCTTTGCCCAATAGCCATCCCATTTGGGATCGGGGAAATGCCATTATCACACCACATATTTCAGCGCCCAGCCATCCCGCACAAATCGTCGAGATTTTTAGCCAAAACTATCGCCGTTACATTAGCGGTGAGCCACTGCAGAATCGAATCGACTTTAGTAAGGGCTATTGAGTTAGAGAATTGAAATTGAGTCAGGGATCAGAAAAAGCAAAGGCAATAGTCAGACTATCGCCTTTGTTATCTTACGTTTTAGGTGATTACACCCTAAAGCTACGCTTTAAGAATTGATCAACTAAGACTGAGTGAGAATCCATCTCGCGAGTCACTTCATCGTTCAAGTCGACCATTTCACTGCCAAGTTGATGGCTAGAATGGGTAAATTGCGACACATTCACCACGCTGCGATTCATCTCATTTGCCACACTTGATTGTTCTTCAACCGCGCTGGCAATATGGTGCGTCATATCGGTAATGGTCGAAATAGCTTCACGAATCGTACGTAATGCAGTGCCTGCTAAATCCGCCGTTGAAATACATTGGGAAGCGGCAACCACGCCTTGCTGCATACTGACCACAGCTTTATTGGTCCCCTGCTGCAACAGATTAATCATGCTTTGGATTTCCTTGGTGGCATCGTGGGTACGTTGCGCCAATGCCCTAACCTCGTCAGCAACCACGGCAAAACCACGGCCTTGCTCACCCGCACGCGCCGCTTCAATCGCGGCATTTAATGCCAGTAAATTTGTCTGACCCGCAATACTCTGAATCACATCTAGCACAGTGCCGATATCTTTACTGTGGGCTTCTAACTCAGTAATGACCTTGGACGTTTGTTGCAATTGCTCCGCCATAGCTTGAATCGAGCTAATGGTGCTCGACACGGTTTTATCGCCATTGATGGTTTCAGCGGATGCCATTTGCGTGGCACTGGCGGCATCGGCACAATTGGAGGACATATCGCCTAATGTGGCGGTCATCTCCTGCATCGCCGTAGCAACTTGTTCTATTTCAGATAATTGAGCCTGACTGGTACTCTGGATTTGTTTTCCCTTAGCGGCAGATATTTTGGCCTGTTCAGACACGTTATAACAGGAATCCGATGCACGCCCCAGAATCGACTTAAGCTCAGAGGTCTGCATTTGGAGCGCCAAATCAATCGCGCCAAGATCATCAGAGCTTCCACTGTAAATATGCGCCATCAAGGGGTTATCGTAGATATGCTTTGCCTTAGCCACTATCGCGTAATAACGACTCAGCACCAGATTACCGCCCACCAGCAATACTAGGATGCTTATCGCTAGGGCAATAAAGCCCATTAAGCCAATTTGCAGAGCAAGGTAAAGCATAGGTAGCATGGCAACCAATGCGAGTAACAGCAATTTAACTGGCATATCCAAGGTACGTTTTAACGCACTGACGCTGCCCTTTTTGTTCAACTCCGCATAGGCTATTTCTGCACGCTTAACCTGATCGCGTGTGGGTTTAGTGCGTACAGATTGAAACTCGACGACTTTGCCATTAACTGAAATCGGTGAGACATAGGCATCGACCCAATAGTGATCGCCATTGGCGCAGCGGTTTTTCACTATCCCTTTCCAAGGCTCGCCTTTTTTGATACATCGCCACAGATCTTCAAACGCTTGCGGAGGCATATCTGGATGACGCACCATGTTGTGAGGCTTGCCTAGCATGGCATCGAGGTCGTAACCGGCAACGGTACAGAAAGATTGATTGGCGTAAGTGATATGACTTTGAGTATCCGTAGTCGACAATAAAATCCAATCCGCTGGATAATCATATTCTCGCTGTGTAACTGGTAGATTAGTTCTCATGAAACCTTATGGATCTTTGATTAATTCTTCGTTATTCATCCATGAGTTATCCATCCGTGAGGCATCATCACCCTGACGCTGTAATCCCGATCTGCTGCAGACATTAGCTCATTTTTAATGCTGAAACACATCTAGCATAGACGATAAAATGTGCGTCATGTAACGGAAACGTTAAAAGCATAAAAATCACCCAAAAAAACATGATTGCATTTGATAAGCGTTTTCATTTAGAATTAGCGCAATTCTTTTGGAGACTAATATATGTACGTTTGTCTTTGCCATGCGATCACTGATACGCAAATTAAAAATGCCGTAAGCCAGGGCGATAGCTCGCTTGCTGACGTGAAAAAGCGCTTAGGTGTTGCCGATCAATGTGGCAAGTGTGCAAGAATGGCGGTGCAGATCATCCAGAATCAATTAGAGCGTGAGCCTAATTATTACGAAGTCGCGTAAATTGAATCGCGAATAGAGTGGTAATGGGTAACTCGCTAACGAACACACTTCCGACAAGCTAAAACCACGCTGACTCAAGCAAACTCAATTCAGCTAAAGCAAACTCAATCCAAAAAGTCCCGCGACAACAAAGCTTTCTATTCGTCACTTCGTCTTAAATAATCTTGTCAGTTTAGACTTTAGATATGATGTTTTAATGACAAGTCCCCACTGAACTCTGTTACTACTGATCATTCAATGGGGTTGCAGATCCACTTTCGAGTCAATTCTACTTACGTTTCAACCCTACTTACGTTTCAACAAATAGGCGGCTTCATTAAGCCAAGGTACGGCTTTTTTAATAAAGCGGGGATTGTCGGCCAACACATCTTGGGAGGCTAATACTTCAATGTCAAAGTCATCACTCAGATGCTGTTCAACCCAGGTTGGGGATACGGCGAAAGGTGGGCCAATTAACGCTTCTTGCGGATAATCTAAGGTCACTAATAAACCGACACAGCCACTAGGTAATAAGCTCGCTAACTGCTTGGCATATTGGGCACGCATACTTTCTGGCCATGCGATCAACGCCGCGCGATCATAAAATGCTGTCACGTCTTGAGTGATAGCCTTAGGTAGAGTGAAAATATCACCCTGATACAAGCTGATCTGTTCGGTTTGATAATGCTGGTGTTCACCCACGGCCGTTTGCGTCATCTCGAGTTGGTTATCGCTAAAAAATTGCTGTACAGCCAATTCATTTAACTCACAACCTATGACCTGATGCCCCTGTTCTGCGAGGAAACACATGTCTAGCGACTTTCCACATAAGGGCACAAAAACCTTAGTATCTGCGGGTAATGCAAGCTGCTGCCAATACTTAACGAGGAAAGGATTGATGTCTTGCTGATGAAAACCTATCTGTTGCTGCTGCCACTTTTCATGCCAAAAACCGGGTTCCATGGGTTTATCTCTATTCGCTAATGTTGTCCTTACTCTAATGACATTTTAAAGTGGATGCAAAACCTCCTGCCATTCGGCAAACTCAGCAATGTAAAGACTAACTTACTGATCTAAAGTGGCTTGCACTTTACGCAGCCAAACACAGTTATCGCATTGGCATTGACGGCGTGATAAATGATGTGGGCTTAAAGATGAGTCGATAAAGTCCACAGCGATCAACAACTGCTGTTTTAACTCGGCAATCGATTTTTCGTTCACGGCCACCAGCTCGTCATTCTGGTTCATCCAGATACATTCCATGCCCTGATGACAAGTTAAACATTGCTCGTCTCTATCATTAAAAAATACCGCATGCGGACAATGGGTCACTTCCATTGACTGTAAAATACGCTTACGCGGATATTCCAAAAGTTCAATCAACAAGGCTTTATATTGGGTGGGCATACGCCCTCCTTAGCTGCACTTTGTCTGTGGGTTAATTAATAAAAATTGATTCCATCTAATGCCCCAAAGATTACCTATAGTCGCGAGGATTTAATTTGATGTAAGTCAAAGTCAGTGACGAAATGATCGTATAGGTAAGCCGCGCCTGACGCTGATCACTAATGCCGCTCTGAATCCTAAAATAAAGCCAGCCGCTATTTGATTATCGCCCCCGCTTACTGGTTAAATGGACAAAACAAGGAGCACAATTTGCAAACACCTCAGCTGCAGCATTTTTATATTTCTGAAGAGCAATCCATTTACTTGCTCAAAGCCAATGATGCCCGTAAACACAAGGCGTGGATCCGCCTCTGTAAACAGCAGCTGAGCAAGTTAGGTTATACCGATATCGAATTGGTCGGCAAAGGCGCCTACGGTTTCGTGTTTGCGGGTATCAATCAAGCGGGCGATGCCCATGTGTTTAAGTTCTCGCGGATTAATCTGCCGCAACATATTCAAGATAGGCTCGAAGAAGAAGCCTTTATGCTGTCCTTACTCAAGCATCCCAATGTGCCGGGCGCGATCAAATTTGAGCGAGTCGGCAAGCAAGGCATACTCGTGATGGAGCGGGCAAAAGGCGAAGATCTCGACCAACTTTGCCGCCGTATGGGCGCCCTGCCCACAGCTATGGTCATGAGCATCGCCCGCCAACTCGCCGATATCTTGTATTACCTGCGCACGGGCAAGCCCTTAGTGCACGGCGATATCAAACCTTCTAATCTGGTTTACGACATTGAACAGCAACACTTATCGTTGATCGATTGGGGATCGGCGGTGTTTGCCCAGCGAGATGAATATAACAAGCCGGTCGAAGACAATGTGATGGCGTTAATGTCGAGCGATCAACAACATACCAACGCCCGCATGGGCGATGTGTACTTTATCGGCGAAGAGCAACTCAATGGGGCACTCTCCAGCCCGCGCTTTGACGAACAAGGCGTTGCTGCAACTCTGTATGCTCTTGCCTCAGGCCAAGCAAGCCGCTTCGGCGCACAAGTTATCTCGCCCACCAGCATTGGCTTACCAATGGAATTAGCCCGTACCTTAGAGGGCATGCTCAGCACAGATCCTAAGCAGCGCAACATTGCCGGCGATTACTTTTTGAAAAGTATGCGCCACAGCCACAGACTGCATTTACCAGAACTGCCCAAAGCTGAGTTACAGGGTGAAATTCCTGTGTGGGTGCAATCCCGCGACAAAGATGTTGAAACCGTCAGCTACAGCTCGCGTAAGTCCTTTTTGAAGGAACATAACGCCCAAGATCCTATCGCTAAGATGGATGATATTCAGCTCGAAAAATATTACCGCAACTTCCTCGCGGGCATGGGCGATACCGAAAAAGGTTTTATCGCCGCAGTGGGTCGGTTAGCGCAATATCCAATCGTGGGCGGTCTCGCGATCCACTGGCAAGAAACCGGCGTGTTTATCGACTCCAATCTTGCGATTTACGATGCAAAACAAAAAAGTGCCTTAATTATTGCGGTCAACAATATGGTAGATCTGGCGCGGGGAATTAAACGTATCGGGGTGTTTAAGGCCTGTTTCTTTAACGCCAAAGACACGCTGCATATCGAGCGAACAGATATCAGCGAGCCGTTTGTTGCCAGCGCCGATCTGCAATTGCCCTTTGAAGTCGGTGATGTGCCCACCTTAGAAGATAAGTCACGGTTACACTCTTACTTTGAAGACGGTAAAGATCCCGACGAAAACCTCGAATTGCCGGTGGAGATCATGGAAGAATTAGCCCGCATCAACCAAATTCACCACACAGGCTGCATCATTTTTGAGGCACTGCCGAATCACTTGAAAATCCACAGTTACTTGAAGCTGCTCAACCCCCGTAAGCAAGCGGCGTTTCGCGCCAGTCTAGATCGCATCTTGCATCATGTCGGCAAAATCCAAGGCCACGGCGTGTCGGGCTTTATGAAACTACCCTACAAAAACACCCGCCGCTTTACCCATCTAGAGCGTAAAGCCGATCACTTTTATCCGAAAAATCCAAAAGAAATAGGCGCCTAATGGCGCCTATATTCATCAGATTAAATCGGCGATCCCGGCGGTAAGGTCAATGGCTTAGAAATCAGCTTAACCTTAGCATCGGTTAAGCCCGCAGCCAGACCCTGTTGCAACCAAGTATAATGGGCCGCAAGACTTGCATTCGCTCGATTCGACTTCGCTTTCAATTGCTTAATCACAAACTGAGCGCGATCGTTGATCGCAGCCCTCACCTCTGGTGAGGTTTGAGGATTGTGCAGCGTTGCCAGCACTTCATCAATCACCACAGCGTTCACTCGCATCCACACGCCTTCGACCAGCCCAAGCTTGTCCTCTTGATACAAGGTCGCCGCGAATAACTTATCCAGTAATGTCGTCACCGATAACTGCTCGCTATCGGCCATGGATGCTTGGCTGACACGGTTCAAACGCTTAGGCATCAATAGCAAGCTAACAGTATGGCGGCTAAATACTTCAGCCATGCCGAGAGGATCGTTAATTGCGCCTAAACCTGAGTCAAAGGATTCCCGCGTGGCATGATAATTCCCCGCCTTTGGTACTAAACTGTCGAGCAAGGTTTGCGGCACAGTTAAACTCGCGGCATCTAAGGTTTTAAGCAACGCATCTAAACCCGTTAACTGCAATTGCGGCGCAATATAGCTCCAGCGGCTGCCTTCACCTATGGATTGATAGTTATAGTCAGTGCCGCCAATCAACTTAGCAACCGCATCGATTTGATAACGCGTCAGCAAATAAATTGGCGCAAAGGCATCGGCTAGCTCGCCCAGCGGCTCATTGGGTAACAAGGCTGCACTGGAGAATCCCGCAATCGCCTTAGTGCGAATTTTATCGAGCTTACCCAGCTGCTCGATCGGATCGTCACCACTATCCCACAAACTGGCATAGGCCTGACTCGCATCCTTTTGGCGAGAATCGGCCTCACCGATATAACGTAAGCCACGTTTGGCGACATCGGCCAATAAGTCGACTTGCAATGCTTGTTGGGTACGGGCATCGCCTTGATCGCTATAACCATAGGCGATAGTAAAATCATCCCAAGGGCCAACACCTGTAGTGTAAGGTGCTGAAATATCAATATCATTGCCCTTTAGCTGGATTTTCGGATGGGGATAATCCATCACAGAGGCATCCTGATTGGTCGAAGCGGCAAAGTTATGATCTAGCCCTAAGGTGTGGCCGACTTCATGGGCGGCCAGTTGGCGAATACGCGCCAGCGACAAGGCTGTCGCCGCTTTCTCGGCCGCCACTCTATCCTGCCAGCCTGCGGTTAAGCCTTTGGCAATCAAGTAATCCTGCCGCACACGCAAGCTGCCGAGCGTGACTTGACCCTTAATGATTTCACCTGTGCGAGGATCGGTCAGCGCGGCGCCATAGGACCAACCCCGCGTCGCCCTGTGCACCCATTGGATCATGTTGTAGCGAATATCCTGCGGATCGGCATCTACCGGCAATAACTCAACTTTAAAGCCATTGATAAATCCGGCGCGAGTAAAAGCTGTCTCCCACCAGCGCGCGCCATCGAGCAACGCCGAACGTATCGGCTCTGGCACGCCAGGATCAAGATAATAAGTAATAGGTTTAACGACTTCGCTTGGCGCTGGGCCAGGATTCACTTTCTGTAAACGGTGGCGCAGGATAAAACGCTGAGCTAACGGTTGGTCAAAGGGCGTCGCATAGTCTTGATACTCATCGGACAAATAACCACTCATCGGATGATAAGCCCGCGGCTGATAATCAGTATCGGGCAGCTCAACAAAGGAATAACGCATCCGCACCGACATTAAGGTGCCATCGGGGGTTACCTGTGCGACCTGCGCGCCAGCAACATCGCCTTTGAACGTCAGTTGCACATCGACATCGGCGTTTTTCTCAAAGGATTTAATCCCTTTGGGCAAAATGACAGAACGGCTCAAATCGAGCCGATAATTGCCCTGCTCTGTTTGTTGCAAAACGGAAGCCACACCGTGTAAATCATTGAGGACCAGATCGTTGACAGCCACCAGATCGGGCTTGCCCTCAATCACTTTGCCTTGCCATAGCACTGAATCGGCAAAGGCTTCTGCAACCGCTCTTTGCTCAGCGGCGTCAGTGGTATTCGCACGATATTGGGTATTGAGTTGCTTGAGTAAAATATAGGGACCTTGGCGCTCAAACTGCACCATGCGGGTCTGACCCAGTTGGCCACGATCGAGACCAATGTCGTTCGAACCTACACCCTGCGGCAAACTAGTGACCAAGAGAAAAGGCTGATTTAAGCGATTGACCTCAAGGTACAACTCTCCCTGAGATTCCTCGTAATAGAGATTAAGAAACCCTTTCGCCTCTTGGCTTTGCTTAATAATCTTGGCACTAGGCGCGGCTGCTGCGACGGTAACGGTGGGAAATCCTAACAGCGCTATGGATAAGGCTAAGGCTAAACTTTGGGGTTTCATCTTTCCTCCTGATACGGCTGGCTGCGTTATTTACCTTAATAAGTTATCGATGACTCTTGATCTCAAGCGATTGCTTAAAAGTAAATAACGCGAGGCCATCACTGGCCCCGAGCAAATAAATTAACGATTCTGATGCTGGTTCTTATGTTTGATCCAGTGATTTAATGTTTCAAATAATTCGTTGAGCACTATAGGTTTAGTGATGTGGGCATTCATCCCCGCCGCTAAACTTTTTTCCCTGTCGCCCGACATGGCATGGGCTGTCATGGCAATAATAGGCAGTTCATCGGCATTAAAACGCTCACGCAGTGCCTTTGCAGCGGTTAACCCGTCCATCACTGGCATTTGAATATCCATCAACACGGCATCAAACGGCCGCGAGTCTATGGTATCCAGCGCCACTTGACCATTGTCGGCCAGTACCACTTCGTAGCCAGCGCTCTTAAGGAGTTCGGTGGCCACTTGCTGGTTGATAAAGTTATCCTCCACCAGCAACACTAGACCTGTGTGCTCTCCTTCCTCAACTTGAACTTCAACCATAGGTTGAACCACATTCAATCTCGGTTCATCGGCAAAGGCGGCAATGATCTCATCGAACAGACTCGATGCCTTAAACGGTTTTTGCAGTACGGCAAACACATTGGCACTATCGACTTCATGCTGCAAGGGCTCTGCCGCATAGGCCGTCATCATGATAATCACAGGCCGTTTCGCTAAGCGGCCTTCGGCGACCATAGTATCTATGGCACTGACCACATCGCTACCGTCCATTTCTGGCATCATCCAGTCGAGCAATAACAGATCGATTGGTGCCCGCGACAGTTTGTAAAGCGCTTCGGCGCCACTGGCGGCGGTATCAACTTCGAAGTGGAAATCTCGCATCAAGGTCGAGTAAATTTGCAGTGCCGTTGGGTTATCGTCAACGACTAAGGTACGTAGACTATTGAGCTTTTCCGGCACGACGAAAGGCTCAATCTTAGCGGCTTCGGCAATCTCAAAGCTGATAGTAAAGCTAAAGGTACTGCCGACCCCAAGCTCACTCTGCACCTGCATCTTACCGCCCATCATAGACACCAGATGCTTACTGATCGATAAACCTAAACCTGTGCCACCGTATTTACGGGTGGTCGAACCGTCGGCTTGGGCGAAGGCATCGAACAGTTTTTCTTGCTGATCTTTGCTGATCCCAATACCGGTATCCCGCACCCAAAACTTCAAGGTAATCCGATGATCGCGCTCACCGACATCTTCACAGCCCAGCTCAATTTCGCCAGATTGGGTAAATTTCACCGCATTCGACAGCAGGTTAATCAATACTTGACCTAAACGCAGCGGATCGCCTTTAAGCATGAGTCCCGCTGTCACAGGGGCATACAAGAGTAACTCAACGCCCTGCTCCTGTGCCTTGAGCGCATTGAGATCGAGGGCATGATCGAGCACTTTATCCAGCGGGAATGGCACCCGCTCAAGCTCCAACTTACCCGCCTCAATTTTAGAGAAGTCGAGAATATCGTTGATGATCCTCAGTAGCGATTGCGCCGAGAAACCGGCTTTTTCGAGGTAATCTTTCTGCTGCGCCGTTAACGAGGTGCGCTGCGCCAACTGCAACATACCGATAATGGCGTTCATCGGCGTGCGGATCTCATGGCTCATGTTGGCCAAGAATTCACTCTTGTAGAGGTTAGCTAATTCGGCATCTTGCTTGGCTTCTAAAAGCGCCACTTCGTTACTCTTATGGCGGGTAATATCCTTATGGGTACCGAGCATACGCTTAGGCTGACCTTCGGCGGTGAACTCCACCACACGGCCACGGGATAACACCCAGTGATAGCCGCCATTTTTACCTAACATACGGAATTCGATTTCGTAAGCGCCGACAGGGTCTGCTAAATATTGGGCACGGTATTCCTCGACGCGAATCCGATCGTCGGGGTGGGATAATTCATCAATTGTCGACACAAGAGCTGGAAACTCGTTGGTTTTATAACCCAGCATAGAATAATACGCAGGGTTACAAATGATCTGTTCAGAGTCTAAATACCAATCCCACAGGCCATCCTCCACCGCATCCATAGCTAAGTGATAACGCTCTTCGGACAGGCGTAACTGTTCTGCGGATTCGTATTCCCGCGTCACATCACGCCACACAGCAATCAAGCCCTGCAGTTCACCGCGGCGATTATAAAAAGGCAGTTTAAGGGTATCGAGCAGCACAGGTTTGCCCGCTAGTTCGACCTTTTCTTGGTAGCGCAGCGGCGTGCGATCTTTTAGGACTTGTTCGTCTTCGGCGCGGATACGTATACCCATTTCAGGCGAGGTCAGATCCTCAGATGACAAACCTATCATCTCGCTCTCTGTGTAACCCAGCATGCGCTCAGCCGCCTTGTTACAACCTAAGTAGTTGCCTTCTTTGTCTTTAAAGACAATAGCTTCTGGGATTGAGTCAAGCAAAGAACGCAGTAGCGCATATTCGCGCTCACGCCGCTCTGTGGTGTCTTTTAAGCGTTCAGTACGCCGCGCCACTAGCTTATCGAGCCGCTTATTCTGCTCAGCCAGATGGTGGGTATATTGCTTGTTTTCCTCAAAAATCCGACTGACTAGCAAGAACCAAGGTTCCCAGCCGCGGGTGATTTTCTCCGGTGGCTTACGCGGCTCTTGCGAGCAACCCTCTAGGTGCGACAGTAGTCGCGAGGCAGGGCTTACAAAAGAGCGGCGCGTCTGCCAATGCACTATGGTCACCAACACAGACAGGGCGATCACCACCAAAATAAAGGTCAGCTGTAGTTTTTCCCACGAGTCTTGGAATAGGTCGTCTTCATCCTGCAAATACAGTAAACGCCAAGGCGCGTTATGCAGGGCAACCGAGTGGATGTAATAGCCGTTACGTATGATGCCATCATGGGCATCGAACAATTCCGACTCAGGTAAAGAATGCAGCTCAGAGGGAATACGTTGGCTGATGTGATAGACCCGATTAATGTCTGAGCTATCAAAATCGCTGTGGGATAAAATATTGTTCTGTTGGTCGAGCAAAATCACAGTGCCCGGCATCTTAAAGTAGACCCGAATTTGCCGCGCTAACGAGGCAAGCGTCATGTCCAAGTTGATTGAGCCAATGAACTCATCGTCCAAATAAACGGGCACACCTAAAGTGGTCAATAAGCCTTTGCCGGTGGAGTCCACATAGGCTTCGCTCCAAAACACACTGCGCTGCGGGTTCATGGCCGGGGTGGCATATTGGAACTGTTTCTTGTTGAGTAATTCGTCCCTAAATCGTTGATCGTCATTCGACCAAGGGAAATAGGACATGATCCTACGTTTCGACAGGTAATAAATCGCCGAGGCTTTCGGAGCGGCTTCTTTGGCGACGGGGAATGACAATGACAGCTCAAACAACATCTCAAGTTCTTGATAGAACTTGTCGCTGCGGCCATCGAGGGAACCTGCACCAGTAATCCTACCCATGTTGGTAAAAGGTTCACCGCTCTGGGCGTAGCTAGGTTCTAAGGTAAAATACTGGCCACTTTCGTTAAATTTACCGTATTGGGGTAAGCGCTCTTTACGGACGAGTTCGCCTAAGCGCAAATGATCCACGGCAACGTCACGCAAGCTTTTTACCGCTCTAATGCTCGACTCGAGTAACAAATCGATTTGCAGAACATGGCGCTGAACCTGTTCTTCACGCTGCTCCATCTGCTGGGCTTTTTGGCGGTCGAAAAACATCCATGCGGTCAACAAAGACATGACGATAACGCCGATGTACGTATAAAAAACGGCACGGTTGTAGTTCTTCTGGATCGGCGATTTTAGTTGCAGATCCGGCTCACTCGATTTCATCCACTACCCTTGATTGCAGCGCTTGATTTCAGCCTACGGCGGCAAAAGCTATGAGCTCCATATAGTAGCAGGAAGGAACTGCCAATCACATAAAATAATTGTTCGATAAAGGCTACTCATACCACTGATAAGTCGATTAAAAATCTTCTACTTCCTATAAGTAAGGCCTCAATATCTGAGGCCTTGTTATTACGCTAAATTAAACCGACTCTCTTTAGAGATGCTCTTCGGCGTATTCCGCTAAGCGTGAACGCACCACGCCATTTAGATACACGTTGGCGCTGCCTTCAAAGTCTTTAAAACGTTCAACAATATAGGTTAAACCTGAGGTCACTGCGGTTAAGTAGTTAGAGTCGATTTGCGCTAAGTTACCGCAGCAAATCAGCTTTGTGCCCTCGCCCATACGGGTGATCATGGTTTTGATCTGCGAGGCGGTGAGGTTTTGACATTCATCCAGTAGCACTATGGAGTTTTGGATCGAACGCCCGCGCATAAAGTTAATCGATTTAAACTGAATGTTAGCCTTCTCCATGATGTAGTTCATGCTGCCGGTGGGATTCACATCATTCTTATGTAGTACTTCGAGCGTATCGGTAATGGCGGCCAGCCAAGGCATCATCTTCTCCTCTTCCGTGCCGGGCAAGAAGCCGATAGATTCGGCGATTTCAGGGGTGTTACGGGTGACGATCACTTTGTCGTAGCGATTACGCTCGACCACCAGTTCCAACGCCGCCGCCATGGCGAGCAAGGTTTTACCGCAACCCGCTGGGCCGGTTAAGATCACCAGATCGATATCGGGATCGAGCAGCGCCTGCAATGCCATGCCTTGATAGACGTTTTTAGGTTTAACACCCCATGCCTCGAGGTTTTTCACCCGCTCACGGCCTAAATCTAAAATATGTAAATGGGTGTCTGTGCGCTCGGTAACACGGCCGCAAAAATCAGACTCTGTGTCGATAAGATATTGGTTGATATAGAAATTATCATTTTCGAGGTCTTTGAGCGGCACTTCATGCACTGTGTGTCTACCGTGACGCTCGGTGGAGACCTTATTCAAGTGCTCCCAAAAATTACCTTCGAACTGGTAAAAACCTTTGCTGAGGAAGCGAATGTCTTCGATCAACTGGTCAGTTCGATAATCTTCAACCAATTGAATGCCCGCGCCCTTAGCTTTGAGGCGCATATTGATATCTTTGGTAACTAAAACAACGGTACGGGGTTGATGCAGGTTTTGCAGATGTAGGGCGGTGTTGATAATGCGATTGTCGTTTCCATCTCCCGGCAGGGCGCCTAAGGTAAAATCGACAAGGTGGTCAGGGAAGATGGAGAGCGAACCGACCGCATCGGCATGACCCTCTCGGCTGGGCAAAGGGACACCATTGATAATCTGTTCTGGGGTAGTTTCACCGCCTAGGGTATCTTCCAATGCCCTGATAGCAACCCTAGCATCCCGACTCACATCACTCTTTCGATCTTTAATCTGGTCCAACTCTTCTAGCACTGTCATCGGAATGACCACATCGTGCTCTTTAAACGAATAGATCGCCAAAGGTTCATGTAGTAACACATTGGTATCCAGTACAAACAACTTTCTGTCGTCTTGTTCCATGGCGCCTCCAGAGTGCTTCATTAAAGTTTAAACAAACTTTTGAGTCTCAATAAAAGTTACCCAACTCCTATTACTGGCAAAGCTTATGGCAAAGAATGATCATAAGGTTCAAGTTGATAGCACTTTACTCGCACTTAAACCTTAAGTTGATATTGGCACCAAACTCACGAGATAACAATACAGCAACCATTGTTTACCATACAGACTCGAGGCAGTGTATAACCGCGGATGTGACATTAGCGTGACAATTTCATGTACTGGCACGACAATTTTGTCGCTTGTACAATTTGTAATCTAGCACTCTGGGAATTAGGCTCTAACGGGTGAGAGGGCGATTTAAATATCACGAGTATTGGTATAACATACGCGCCCTTTGTTAGAGTCCGCCTAGAAATGAGAATTTAAGATGCCGTTCGCCTTAGGTCAACGTTGGATAAGTGATACCGAGTCAGAGCTTGGTTTAGGAACTGTGGTTCAAGTAGAAGGCCGTATGGTCACTGTTTTATTCCCTGCCACGGGTGAGAACCGCATGTTCTCCCGAGCAGAAGCCCCTCTGACACGCGTTATATACAATCCCGGCGATTCGGTTGAAAGCCATGAAGGCTGGAGCCTTGCGGTCAGTGAATTGACCGAGAAAGACGGGATAGTAATCTATCACGGCATTCACAGTGAGACAGGCGAGCAAGTTACCCTGCGTGAAACCCTGCTGAACCACAATATTCGTTTCAATAAACCCCAAGACCGTTTATTCGCCGGCCAAATCGATCGCCTCGACCGTTTTGGTGTGCGTTATCAGTGCCAAATGTTGCGCCACAAACTGGCCTCATCGGATTTGCTTGGTCTGCAAGGTCCACGCGTTGGACTTATTCCGCATCAAATGTGGATTGCCCATGAAGTCGGTCGTCGCTATGCACCGCGTGTACTGTTAGCCGATGAAGTGGGTTTAGGTAAAACCATTGAAGCGGGTCTGATTATTCACCAACAACTGCTGACCGGCCGCGCCGAACGCATCCTAATTATCGTGCCCGATACTTTGCGCCATCAGTGGTTAGTGGAAATGCTGCGCCGCTTTAACCTGCGCTTCTCGGTATTTGATGAAGATCGTTGCGTAGAAGCCTATGCCGATCACGACAATCCTTTCTACACAGAACAATTAGTAATTTGTTCACTCGAATTACTGCGTAAGAAAAAACGTCTTGATCAAGCCCTAGATGCCGATTGGGATCTGTTAGTGGTTGACGAAGCTCACCACTTAGAATGGACCGAAGAAGCGCCAAGCCGCGCTTATCAAGTGGTTGAAGCATTAAGCGAAGTGATCCCAGGCGTTTTACTGTTAACCGCAACGCCGGATCAACTTGGCCATGAAAGTCACTTCGCCCGTTTGCGCCTGCTCGATCCGGATCGTTTCTACGATTACGATGCCTTCCTAGCCGAAGAAGACAGCTATAAAGACGTCGCCATTGCCGCCGAAGCGCTGGCTGGCAACGCTAAATTACCCGATACCGCTATCAACAGCTTGACCGAATTACTGGGCGAGAAAGACATCAGCCCAAGTATTCGTTTAATCCAAGCCGAGAGTATTGATGCCGAAGTACAGCAAGCTGCTCGCAGCGAATTACTGCAAGAATTACTCGACCGTCACGGCACTGGCCGCGTCTTATACCGCAACAGCCGCGCCTCAGTAAAAGGCTTCCCTAAGCGTTTCTTTAACGCTTACCCACACGCCATGCCAGATCAATATCAAACAGCCGCACGCGTCAGCGGCATGATGGGCGGACACAAGTCATTAGAGGCGAAAGCGGCGCAAGCCCTGAGCCCTGAAAAGCTGTATCAAGAATTTGAAGATAACAGCGCCAGTTGGTGGAAGTTCGATCCCCGTGTGGATTGGTTAATTGAGTTCTTAAAATCACACCGCAGCAAAAAAGTGCTGATCATCGCCAGCCAAGCGGAAACCGCCCTGAGCTTAGAAGAAGCCCTGCGCACCCGCGAAGGGATTCAAGCGACGGTATTCCACGAAGGCATGTCGATTATCGAGCGCGATAAAGCTGGCGCTTACTTTGCTCAAGAGGAAGGCGGCGCACAGGCACTGATCTGTTCTGAAATTGGTTCTGAAGGCCGTAACTTCCAGTTTGCCAGTCACTTAGTCCTGTTCGATCTGCCGCTAAACCCAGATCTATTGGAACAGCGCATCGGTCGTTTAGATCGTATCGGCCAGAAAAATGATATCCAAATTCACTTGCCGTACCTTGAAGAGACCGCCCAAGAACGTTTGATGCAGTGGTATCACCAAGGGCTAAATGCCTTCGAACTGACTTGTCCGAGTGGCCATGTGCTTTACAGTGAATTTGCCGAAGATCTGTTAAACGTGCTTGTGGTTGATGACAGCGACGAGCTGACAAACCTGCTCAATCACACCCAGAGCCGTTATAAAGAACTCAAGCACGCCATGGAGCAAGGCCGCGACAAACTGCTGGAAATCAACTCACACGGCGGCGAGAAGGCAATGGCTATCGTCCAACGCCTCGCCCAGAATGATGGTGATACCCATTTGATCGGTTCAGTGATCCGTCTGTGGGATATTATCGGTGTCGATCAAGAAGATAAGGGTGAAAACTCGATCATTCTGCGTCCAAGCGAACACATGATGTTCCCAACCTACCCTGGCTTGCCAGAAGATGGCGTGACTGTGACCTTCGACCGTGACACAGCGTTATCTCGCGATGATATTGCGCTGATCACCCAAGAGCACCCACTGGTACAAACGGGGCTAGATCTGATCACAGGTTCAGAAACCGGCACCACCAGCGTCGCGATTCTGAAGAATAAAGCCCTGCCTGCAGGTACCTTATTCTTAGAACTCATCTACATGGCCGATGCTTCTGCACCTAAGTCGAGCCAGTTGTATCGTTATTTACCACCGACACCCATTCGCGTGTTGCTGGATAAAAATGGTAACGACCTGTCGGCTAAAGTGGATTACGCCAGTTTCGATAAGCAATTGAGCGCGGTGAATCGTCACATTGGCGGCAAGTTAGTCACCGCATCTCAGCCAATTCTGCATCCGTTATTTGCTAAGGGTGAGGAATATGCTCAAGTGGTTGTGGATGAAATGGTCGCCCAAGCCAGAGAGAAAATGACTCAGCAACTGAGCGCAGAGCTAAGTCGTTTAGAGTCACTCAAGGCGGTGAACCCCAATATCCGTGAGGAAGAATTGGAATACCTGCGCAATCAGATGCAAGAGTTAAACACTTATCTGGATGCCAGCCAGTTACAACTCGATGCGATCCGGATGGTGCTCGTTAGCCACGTATAGGCCCGAGCGAAACCACAGGTTTCCATCAATTAGCCCAGCCAAAGCGCTGGGCTTTTTTATGCCCTTTAGCTTTCGATTCAAAGTGGTTTTCTATAATAAGCGGCTTTTGATGCTCAGCGGCGTCACTTCAACTGACTTGGTTATCCGAAATGATGAGGCATGACCCTTTGGCGAGGAAAGTTCACTTTTTGGTAATTGTTCAGGTTATACTCAAGCACTGATGAATTTATGAGACTACACAGGTGGTTATCAATTCTATGGCACGCATTATTTCACTTCTCTTTTGCCTCCTACTTGGTTTCACTACCATCTCTTCCCGCGCGGCAGACCCAGCAACAGCTGCGCCAACGCCAGCCGAAGTCAGTGCTAAAAAATTAAATAACCGCTATTTACCCGAGAATGAAGTCAAACAAATCACCATAGACAATCAGCCCTACGATTTGTTAGTACGGCCATGGGAAGGGAAAAAGAAACTCGGTGCGGCAATCATTCTGCCCGCCACCAACGGCACAGCAGACGCGCCGGGACTAATGGCGTTTGTGCGCCGTAATATTAATCCTGCCGGTTGGGCCAGCTTAAGTTTAACTCCGCCAACTGAGCTGCCTGCGGCCAATTTTGCCACCGCCGCCACCGAAGTCACCTCGCCCGGCGCCGCGCAATTAAGTTCGCCGTCCAACAAACCTAGCCCTAAAATCAAGCCCGAAGATAACAGCAAACATCTGCAAGAGCAGGAAGACTTTCTGGTCCAAAGCATGTCGCAATTAGATGCGGTCGGCGCAGACTATGCGGGCAAACGCATTTTGATCACCGCCGACCAAAGCGCTGGATTATTGATTAGCCTATTGAGCCAAAAGAAGATTGCCGATCCCGATGTGCTGATCGTCATCAATCCCTATCGTGAGGATGAAAAGCTCAACCAAGCACTCGCGGAGCAACTGGCGAAACTCACGCTGCCGATTTTAGATATCCAATCGCCAGACGGTCATCCCGCCTCATTAGAAACGGCCGCTAATCGTAAGATTTTAGCCGTGACCTTAAAAAGCCCTAACTACCGCCAAACCAGCTTAGCGCTCAATTTAGATAACGAGAGCGCGTGGCAGAATTGTTTAAATGCGATTAAAGGCTTTTCCGCCCGCATGAGCGGCGCGCAGTAAACGCCACGATTCCAACTAATTCGAGCCAAATAGCACTACCAACCCGACTGACGATCTTGGTAAGGTTTCTGCGGATCTTTCAGCTGACGCGCCGCCGCTATCTTGCAATTTTTGCCTAACAATAACCGAATCTGACTAATCGACTCACGGCAAAGCAGGCTACGCACCGAAGCCGTCCAACTACGGTTAATGCTGAGTTTGATGGCCGCTGCTGCATCCGGTGAGGTTTGCATCAGTTGCTGCGCCAATTGTTGAGCCGCTTCCATCGGCGTCTCGCTCACTTGGGTCACGAGTCCTAAGGTCAGCGCTTCATTGCTCTCAAGCACTTTTGCCGTCAGGCTCAGCAGCATGGCTTGATCCTTAGGCATGATTTGCCTTAACGCGACCAACCCCGCCATATCGGGCACGAGTCCCCATTTCGCTTCCATAATCGATAACTTACAGTCATGGCTAGCGATGCGCACATCTGCGCCCAAGGCAATTTGCATACCGCCGCCATAGCAACAGCCCTCAAGCACGGCAATCACAGGTACAGGCAAGTTTTGCCAACCTAATGACACCCGCTGTGCCAAGTTAGCATTCCCAGGTAAGCCCTTAAACAGTAACTTAACCGCCTGCATGGGTGCCGACATCACGCTTTTGACATCGAGCCCAGAGCTAAAATGGCCACCCGCCCCCGAGAGGATCACGGCTCGTACCCCACGATTAGATTTGATCTTTTTAATCGCACGGTCGAGATCACTAAACATCAAATAGTTAATCGCATTCATTTTTTCAGGACGATTAAGCAACACATAGGCGATGCCATCATCGATTTTGACTTGTACACTTTGGCCACTCATGAAATATTCCGTTACTGGTCAGTCCAGAATAAATGTTAACACGTTTGGAATAATTCACTAAAAGATATAACATAAGCCTGTTTTTTGACTTGAGTCAAAATATTGCCAATTCAAACATGGACTGAAGGCAACTTATGTTAGGCTGTCGCCACTACGTGCGGTAATCCTAATGTATCTTTCGATGAGATAGACTTATCGAACTCGGCAATGAAGTTACCTCGCCGCCAACATCGACACTTATGTAGCACTGTACTTGCCGCTAAGGATAAAGCCGCAAACAAATGGACTCAATCGTCCGTTTTTATGCGCTACATCCTTGTTATTTGCTAAAAATTAGCCAGCTCGATTTAAGATTTTGCATCATATGATTCAATAATGAGTCAAATTTTAATGTCAGCGAAAAAACGAAATTAATCAATAATATCTATAAGTTACATCTAGAAGATATAAATCAGACTTGCCCGAAGAACGCAATTCGTCAGTCGGACCTGAAAAATAAGTGTTATCTTCAATTAATGGGCAAATAAGGATCACTAGTCAGCATGTCAATATCTGTACTCATCTGTGACGATTCCGCCATGGCGCGTAAGCAAATGGCCCGCACGCTCCCAAAAGAGTGGGATGTGGAAATTACTTATGCGACCAATGGTGCCGAAGGCCTTGATGCTATCCGAGCCGGAAAAGGCGAAGTGGTGTTTCTCGATCTCAACATGCCAGTGATGGACGGTTATGAAGTACTGCAAACCGTGCAGCAGCAGGATCTCCCCGCGCTGATCATTGTGGTCTCTGGCGACATTCAAATCAAAGCTCATGAGCGAGTCAAAGCCTTAGGCGCATTAGATTTTATTCAAAAACCCGTTAGCGCCGATGCCATCAGCAACATTTTGCAAGATTACGGCATCCTAACCCTGACGCAGAAAGATATCGCCGACGAAGTCCCGATGATCAAAGTCGACATGCGTGACGCTTGCCAAGAAATAGCCAACGTCGCCATGGGCCGCGCCGCCGATCTGTTAGCAAAGTTACTCGATGTATTCGTGTTACTGCCCATCCCCAATGTGAACGTGCTTGAGGTGAGTGAGTTGACCATGGCACTCAAAGCCACGGAAGAAAGCTCGACCGTATCGGCACTTTGCCAAGGTTTTATTGGGGCGGGGATTGCGGGTGAAGCCCTGCTCTTGTTCCATGATTCCAGCTTTAAGGACATGGCCAAGCTGATGGGATTAGCCAATCCTGAAGATAAAAATACTGAGATAGAAGTCCTGATCGATACCGGAAACGTGCTGATCGGCGCCTTCCTTAACGGCATTTCTGAACAGCTCGACATGAAATTTAGTCAGGCTCACCCTGTCGTGCTAGGACGGCACTGCACGGTTAACGATCTGATCCATGATAATTCAGAGAAATGGCAGCGAACTTTGGCTATGGAGATCAACTATCGGATTGAAGATCATAATATTCAATGCGATTTGTTACTGCTCTTCACCGAGGATTCTATCCCCACGCTTAGCTATAAACTCGGCTATTTACTTGATTAACCAGTTGGATTTTATCCTATGTCAAATGACCAAAGCGCAATGAACGAACTACACTGGCTCATCGATATGGTGCAAACCATAGAGGTGGGATTAGTGGTATTAGATCGCCATTACAATATCCAGCTGTGGAACGGTTTTATGGAGAATCACAGCGGTGTTTCCCCTAATTCGATCAAAGGTCAAAACCTGTTTACCCGCTTCCCCGATCTGCCCGCCACTTGGTTAAAGCAGAAAATGGAATCGGTTTTTATGCTTAAAAACCGTGCATTTATTAGCTGGGAACAAAGGCCGTACGTTTTCCAATTTAAAAACTACCGCCCGATCACGGGCCGTGCTGACTACATGTACCAAAACGTGACCTTGTTGCCACTGGCATCGCTCACGGGACAAGTGACCCATATCAGTGTGATTATTTATGATGTGACTGATATCGCCATCAACAAGTTACAACTTAAAGCCGCGAACGAGCAACTCGAGCGCCTAAGCCAAACCGATGGCCTGACTCAGCTGCATAACCGTCGCCATTGGCAAGAATGTTTAGACCATGAGTACGATATATATGCCCGCTACTCAGGCATGGCAAGTTTAGTGATGATAGATATCGATAACTTTAAACATATCAACGACAGCTATGGTCATGTTGCGGGTGATAAAGTGATCCAGCATATCGCCCACTTACTCAGCCAATCCCTGCGTGAGACCGATTGCGCCGGACGTTATGGCGGCGAAGAATTTGCAGTCGTATTGCCCAAAACCAGCGGCGCCGATGCCATGTATTTCACCGAGCGACTCAGGGAAAAAATCGCCGCATCCGTCATTCTGTATGAAAGCCTGAAGATCTCTGTGACTGTGAGTTTAGGTGTGTGCGAAATTGGTTCCCACATCACCAGCAGCTCAAGCTGGATTTCTTGCTCCGATAAAGCGCTGTACGAAGCCAAGCAAAAAGGCCGTAATTGCAGCGTTTTGCATACCAGTACCAGTGTGAACAAAACGACCCAAGACTAACATATTCACCCAATAAAAATGCCCATCATAGATGGGCATTTTTATTTAAAACGGTACAGATTAGATATTTACGTACGAATTAATGAGGGAAACCATCATCATCTTCTTCTTCGTCGTCTTCATCTTCGTCATCCATTTCATCACCGACGAAATAGGTGCCCCAACCGTCATATTCCACTTTCTGTTTTACCGCTAATTGCAGCAGTTGTTCTGCGGCTTTATCCAGTAATTCAACTTCTAGTTTGTGGTGCGCGACAGCATCGAAACAGAAAATAATTGAACCATCTTCCAGTTCCATTTCTTCAGCGTCGTTTACCTCAAAACCTAATTTAAAGGCATCTACTGCGGCTTTTTCGAGACGATCGAAATTGGTCGATGAAAAGTGATGCTCAATAACATATTCCGCATCAGGCTCTGAGCCATCGTCAAGCAGGGCTTGCACTATGTCACGATTCTCTGCAAGTTGGGCTTTTAACTGACTTTCAATAGACATGGATTTGTCTCCGTTAAGGTAAATCTGGCTCAAATTGGCATTATACCCAAACAACCTGAAGATGCAGGATTCAGCGGGAATTTAACGCACTTTAGGCAAGGCGGTTATTTGCAGACCTAGCGGGCTAAGTTAAAAATAACCAACTCAGCATAAAGTGCTTTAAAACCCGCCGGGACGGAGCGCCTAGGGCACTCCATTTCCGTGTTGCATCAATTCAAAAGGTGACCGACATTCTTTCATTGATGCGCCTTGAATTGAAGCACCCTAGGCGCTCTGAAACTCGTATCTTCAGGTAGCTTGGGTATATTATACGTCATCACTCGCGAGAGTTTTACCCATAAGTGCTGCCGCCTCTTGATTTATCTCAGCAAATCTCGCCGACATGCTGGCATGGATTTGCGCAGAAAAGTTTTTCACATCGGCTTTATCTAAACCAGCTGTCGGCACAGGTGCCATCATATCGATAATGACTACACCGTTATTCCAGCGATTGAGCTTAATGTGGCTTTGGCACGAGGCCAATACCGGCACAACAGGCACTCCCGCCGCAATCGCAGTATGGAAAGCGCCCGCTTTAAAAGGTAACAAACCGCGACCACGAGAACGTGTGCCTTCAGGGAAAATCCACACAGACAAATTCTTCTGTTTAATTTTTTCCACGGTTTTCGCCATAGTATCAAAGGCACTATGACGGTTTTTGCGGTCGATCAGAATATTCCCTGACAACCAATAAATTTGACCGAATAATGGCATCCACGCCAAACTCTTCTTGCCCAAACTCACAGTCCCTTTAGGTACCGCTGTCGTGTGAGTGAAAAGATCGAAGTTATTCTGATGATTTGCGAGGAAAATATAGGGGCCATCCTGCACATCTTTATGTCGACGTACAATCACTTTGATCCCAAGGATCGGAGCGACCGATGAGAAGATCTTGGCGAACATATGTACATTGTCGCGGTGCCGAGGTCTTAATAAACACACTAAGCCACCAAAAATAAAGGCAAGCAACAATGACACCGCCAACAGCATTGATCTGACGATTAAAAGCACGATTTACTCCGACTATAAAAGTGGCGACAGTATATCCACCATGGCTTTGGGACTCAATATATTGTTTACATCTGTAAGCTGACTTGCTAACAAGCAAGCAAAAAAGCCCATCGATATACTGAAAATCCAGTGTATCGATGGGCTTTTATATCAATATTTATCTAAGCGTGGTGCTTTGGCAGGATTTCAGATCCCGTTGCCTGAGGCGCAACTTTAGCTAACACAAAACGGATGACTAAGGCGCTCACGGCCAAAGTCGCGACAATCGCCGCACCGCTGGGCAGATCTAACGTCGCCGACAGGACTAATCCTAGAACATAACCCAACAAACCGACGAGGTAAGCGTAAAATAACCGACCTTTACCGCGGTACTTGTTCAGTGCTAAAGCGGGCAATATCAAGGTACTGAACACCAGATAAACGCCCACTAATTCAACCGACAAGGTAATGACCAGCGCAAATAACAGATAGAACCCAGCACCATCCAACATCTGGGGACGCAGGAATATCGCCAATAGCACCAGTGAATATACCACTGCTGGCAAAATCAGTTGTGACCAACTCACCCACAGGATCTGACCTGACATCAATTGCTTTAACAGCTCGGCGCCGTGTGGGTCGTTCGCCAGCAGCAACATAGCCGCTACCGCAGACAACACATAAAAGCAGCCGATCATTGCCTCCAACTCACCCGCCATCCGCTTAGATAACCAAGCGATAAACCCTGCGCCCGCGAGGGCAAACAACGCTGGCATCCACACATTAGCAAACGGCATGTCTTCTAACCTGTGGTCCATGTGAGCGACAATCGCGCCTAAGGCGGCAACTTGCGCTATCGCTAAATCGATAAAGATGATGCCACGCTTAAGTACTTGTCTCCCAAGTACAATATGCGTCGACAACACTAAGATCCCAGCTGCCAATGCAGGCAACAGAATCGACATCAGTTCAAGATCAAACATAGGTTTATTTCACTCCATTTAAGAGGGAAATCACGCTGTCATAAAGGCTAAATAAATCTTGACTCTTATCGTTGCCACCCACAGACATAGGCAACATCACCACGGGCAAGTTCGCTTTTTCACCCAGCCATTTTGCACCGCGCTCGTCCTGATAAGAGGCCACGACCACCGCCAGAATATCTCCCTGTTCAGCGCGCGTCAGCAGACTCGCTAAGTGGCCGCTCGTTGGAGCTAAACCCGGTTTAGGCTCTAAATCTGCTACTTGCTCGATACCAATCCAGTTGAATAAGTATCTGAAGCTTGAGTGGTAAGCGATCACTTTTTTACCTTGTAATCCCTTAGCTTGCTCTTCCCAACGCGGGACTGCGGCTTGCCAGCGAGTGGTAAAATCTGCCAGTGACTTTTGATAATCGGCCGCGCCAGCAGGATCTAACTGAGTCAGCTTAGCACTCAGTGCCGTGGCGACTTTTAACAGCCGCGTCGGGTCAAAATGGATATGTGGATTGCCTTGGGCATGCACATCACCCATGCTGCGATCGACACTGGCCAGCTTATCTAAGGTCTCGATTTGATCGGCGGCGAAAAATAAGCCTTGATCGGTCGAGCGCACGTTAGCGTTTGCCGACTTCATCTGCAGCATAGGCAACCAACCCACTTCAAGATCGGCACCGGCGCAGACCACAAGATCTGCCTGACGCATTTTGGCGATCAAACTCGGACGCGCCTGCACTTGATGCGGGTCCTGCAATGCTGTTGTTGCCGAATAGATGCTCGCCGTAGGAGCCAGCTCCTTCGCTAATGCTGCATATTCAGGTTCACAGGCAAACACGTTCAGTTCGGCGTGGGCCAAACCAGTATAAGTGGCAGATAAGGCCACTGCGGCCAATTTAGCTAAATTAGAATTGATGCGCACCGTGAGCCCCCAGAGACATAATGTATTGAATAGTGAAGATGTTGTCGTCTTCAATTCCGTCGAAGTTAGTACCCTTTTGATTGGTATACTGGAAACGAACCGTCGAGAAATGGCTAGAATGCCAAGCCAAACTCACCTCAGATTCTTTCAACTTCTGCCCATGGAAATGATCGCCATGGAGTTCTTGGGTATCCGCTTCACCATAACGTACACCCGCTGACCAGCTAGGCGTGAATTGGTACACACTGCTCAGATACCAACCTTGGTGGTAATCTTGGCTTGGCGCATCCTCTGGATGCAGATCGACAGGGGTAAAATCGCTCACCCGATAATACTCGCCGCTCACGGTAAGATTCTGATATTTGTAGTTACCGTTAGGCGCCCACTTATAAACAAAATCAGCACCATAGGTATTTTTACCTGTGTACGATGCGGCGTGGCTATGACCTGCGTGCTCATCACCATGGTCATGCTCATCTTCATGCTCGCCTTCTTCATGGGCAGTCACTTGGCCATTCTCGTTACGCAGGTAACTTAAACCCGCTTGCCATGAGCTGTTATCGCCTATGTCGCCACCGATTTTTGAGTACAAGGTATAAACGCCGACCTTCTTAAACTCACGTTCACCATGCTCATCGGCGGCACGTAAACTGTCGCCCTTAAAGGCTTCAACGCCCATAGTCCAATACAAGTCGGTTGGCGCTACGTAGTTGAAACGTATACCGTCATCGAAATAATGGCCGCCTAAAAATGCGCGGTAAACCACTGGACGGTCGGTGAAAGAATCTGTGTGTAAATGTTGGTTATTGAGGTAACCAATGTCCGATAGGAAACGGCCACCACGGATAGAAAATCCCGCTGACATCGCCATGGTTTGAATGAAGGCTTCTTCAAGATTCAGCTCAGTCTCACCGTCATGCATTTCAACTACTGCGGTGATTTTACCGTAAAACATATCATCGATATTGGCACTCATCGCCAGTTCAGTCTCGCCTAAACCAAAGCCATCTGGACTCTCGGCTAATGGGCGCTCACCCGTTTGATAGTAACCATTTAATACGGCGCTGATCGCTGGGTTCGTGAGGCTCGAATCTTCAGCCAATAAGCTAGGCGATACAAACGCACACGCCAAAGCCACCAAAGAAATTCGGGTATTTAAAACAGTCATGATATCTCCAAAATACAACTAGCACTCGACGACTGATATAAAGTCATCAAGAAATACAATAAGTTAAAATGTTTGAGTTGATTTAGAGCGTGACAGGAGGCGCACGACTGCGATAAACACTGACGTGTTTAGAAATGGAGGGGGGTAAAACAAATTCGACCACATCGAAATGCTGTACGCCTAAATTAAGCGTCAGCGGTTGGGTCAATAGAATCTTGTTGAGCTGGTGCTGATGGAAGCACAGGGTACAGTGGGTCTTAGCCCCATCGTCAAGATGGGTCACACTATGGGCTGAGGCGGCAAAAGACAGCAATATCAAGATGGCCGAAAGCCATATCGAAATCGTGCGTCTAATGTGACGTTTAAGTCTCACTCAGTCGTCCCCATAGTTAAAAAGTTGCATAAGTCTATGTCAGGGCCATAGCAAGTTGCAATAAGGTAATCACTTTGCAAAAGGTTACAAGATATTTGAGCAGGGTAATCTTAGCAGCAACTTGCCTCGTACATAACGGCGAAACCTTACGGGAGTGCTGGTAAAAGAGTACATTTAAGATTAGCTTAAGTGAGTGTAACTATAGTGTATTTAGTTTTTATGTCAGCGAGCACAACGGCGAAATTGAGCTCGATATGGCGTCCGTTTTTAACCACCAAAAGGCAACTCTCATGCTAGCATTTTTTCGTGAAAACTTAGGGCTTATCTTAGGGATAGTGATTTTCAGCGTGGTGATATTTGGTGGGATTTATTACGTTGAGCATTCCTTAGCGGCCCAAGAACAAGTCGTTCAGTAAACCAGGAGTCACACTCTGTGGCGGTAATTCGCCTCGGTAAACTCCTTTTTCGCTATACCTTGAGCGCCCACTATAGGCGCTCGAATCATTTCTGCCTCAGCTGATTATCTACTATCGGTACTTCTGTCTTTGGTCACTATCATCGACGGGTTCCGGCGCTTCAATGGTGATCACTTGGTCCATAAAGTGACTCACGAACAACAACATCAGCGAAAAAATCATCACAGGGATCGCAAAGTGCCGCACTGAGGCATCGAAATAACTGTATCCCGCTGTAAACACACTCAAATAAAAGCCCAATAACTTAAGCTTAGCCAATGTTGGGCTACGGCCTAACCAAGCGGTGCAGTGGGGACAACGCACTTGGGCGTCGAAGCCTTTGCCTCTTTGTTGGGTGATGTCACTGACCTTGATGTACTGATTACAATGGGAACACAACATGAAAACACGATTCCTAAATAGCGATGCGCAAGTTTACCAGATCCCTACCAGAGTACGGCCAGCAAATGCTGATAAAAGGCTAATCTTGTCGAAAATGCGGGGAAAACCACGAGCCCAGCAGTAAGCCAAATACACCCTTGCTACAAAAAACCTTAGCTCCGAAGCAAATTTCACTCGACGACGTTTTACAGTCAATCCGGCAGCCACTATCATACTCAGACATATTTCTATTTAAGATCACACCTATGCATCGCTACCTCGCTCTAGTGTTTGCCCTGTTTATCCCATTATTAAATCTCTCATCCCCAGCGCAAGCCGAACCTGTCGCGGCAACCGAAAGTACATCAACCACACCTGTGGCGGTCAAAGCCGAACTGGCTATGTTGCAACAAGCTATCGATACCGATATCCATAAGCTGAAACATGCCAAAGGTGAGTTGAAAACGATTGTCGAATATCGCATTCAAAACAAAACCTTACAGTTACGTAATAAGATTAAAGATTTGCTCGAAGCAACGCCGATCGACAGTGCTTTTCTGCAGCCATTAATCCAAGGGCAATTGAACTACATCCAACAGATTGATACCTATATCGATGACAACATTGATAAATTGGAGCTGCAACTAGGCTCGGGTACAGATGATGCGATTCTGCTCGATATCTCTAAGCGCGAATTAGACAAAGACACCTATTACAAACAGCAACTCGAGACACTCAATTGGCTCGAACAAGTTGGCCAAGATGTTAGCGAAGCACAAAAGTCCCTGCTGCAAATTTTGATTGCGCGTGCAGATATGCTTGAAAGCTTAGTGACTTACACTCAGCAGCAACTGCAAGCTGCGGTCGATACCGCAACCAATGCCGGTAAAGATGTCACGTCGGCGCAAACTAGCCATGTGATGATGCTAAAGGAACGTTTGGCCCAAAATAGCCAAAGCTTAAATATCGACATCAACTTACTCGATGCTTTAGGCCAAGACACCGCCGCGCTGAAAAAGACCTTGTTCAGTGTGTCAGGCGATATTACTCAGGACGTGTTGAGCTTTGATGTGGCCTCGAGCTTAGTCGAGCAGTGGCTGAATACGGCGCAGGAACAAGCAATAAATCATGGCCCTACCGTCGTGTTTAAGTTGTTTGTATTCTGCTTGATCTTAATTATCGCGGGTCTAGCTGGCAAGTTAGCCAAACAGATCGTGAAGAATACCGTTAGCAATTCTAAGTTGAATTTGAGCAAGTTATTACAAGACTTCTTCACATCGCTATCAGGCAAAGCCGTCTTTACCATAGGACTCTTGGTCGCCCTATCCCAGCTTGGGATCGAACTTGGGCCGCTACTCGCAGGCTTTGGTATTGCGGGTGTGATTATTGGTTTTGCACTGCAAGATACCCTGTCGAATTTTGCCTCTGGCATGATGATCTTAATTTATCGTCCCTACGATGTGGGTGATTTGATCAACGCTGCTGGTGTCACGGGTCGAGTAAGCCACATGAGTCTGGTCTCGACTACGATTAAAACCATGGATAACCAACGTCTTATTATTCCTAACAATAAGATTTGGGGCGACACTATTAACAACATCACGGCCGAGCACCAACGTCGAGTGGATATGACATTTGGTATTGGTTACAGCGACAATATCGAACATGCTGAAGCGATTCTCAAATCCATCGTCGAGGCGCATCCAAAGGTGCAAGCACTGCCAGCGCCAACGATTAAACTGCATCTGCTGGGGGAATCTTCGGTCGACTTTATCGTGCGCCCTTGGGCGAAACCGGAAGATTATTGGGAAGTGTATTGGGACATTACCCGTGAAGTGAAAATGCGTTTCGACGCCGAAGGGATCAGTATTCCGTTCCCGCAGCGCGATGTGCATATCTATCAAACCACGAAGTAACCTTTCTAAAACCAGCGCTAGAGCGTTAAACCAGTATTAGCACGTTAAACCAGTATTAGCACGTTAAACCAGAGTCAAAGGGCGTAGCAGCAAGCTCGCCCTTTTTTATCTCTGCAGCGCTTTTGCATCTAAGCGTGAGTTTTCATTGAAATGTTAGTTTTGAATCTAAACGTTAGCCTAAACCGACTATCTCACCTTTGGCATCAATATCGATTTTCAAGTAACCCGGCTTAAGCCCAAGGCCTGGCATAGTCATCACATTACCCACTAAGGCAGTTATAAATCCCGCCCCCGCATGTAACACTAACTCTCGCACTGGCACCACAAAATCCTTAGGAACACCCTTTAAGCTAGGATCGTGGCTAATGGATAACGGCGTTTTGGCAATACACAAGGGCAAATGTCCATAGCCAAGCGCGGTCAGTTGCTGCGCCTGCTGTTTCGCCTCGATAGAAAGACTCACGCCTGCAGCGCCATAACCCACTTCGGCTAAGGTGGATAACTTTGCCTCCAATGACGCTTCATCTGGATATAACAGCTTGAACTGACTCTCAATTTCAGCGGCGCGAACCACAGTTTGCGCTAAGGCAATAGCGCCCGCCTCCCCTTGGCTGAAGGCATCGCTAATTTCACAGCCAAAGGCAGCACTCGCGTTGACGGCTTCCATTAGCCATTGCAACTCAGCATCGGAATCAGTGGCGAAACGGTTAATGGCAACCACCACAGGAATGCCATAACGCGCCACATTGTTGATATGCCAGTTTAAATTTGCAAAGCCCGCTTCGAGTCGAGCCTGATCTGGGGCATTGATATTTGTCGCACTGATGTTTGTCGCACTGATGTTTGGCACATGGATATTTGATACATTGCTATCCACCTCAGTTGCCAAGCCACTATTGGCCTTCAGCGCTTTTAAAGTCGTCACCAACACAGCGGCGGCTGGCGCCTGACCCGATTGACGCACCTTGATATTACAGAACTTTTCAAAGCCCATATCCGAGCCGAAACCGCCTTCGGTCACCACAAAGTCCGCCAGCCTGAGGGCGATATCATCGGCAATAATTGACGAGTTACCGTGGGCAATATTGGCAAAGGGTCCTGAGTGGATCAGACAAGGCGAGCCATTTAAGGTCTGCATTAACGTCGGTTTTATCGCATCGGCCATGATGGCCGTCATCGCCCCAGCGACACCTAAGTCTTCGGCGGTAATCACTTGCCCTTGGGTATTTAAGGCTAACACTAGACGACCGATCCGCGACCGCATATCCGCCAAATCATGACTTAAGGCTAAAATCGCCATCAACTCAGAGGCGGCGGTAATATCAAAACTGGATTCGTACTCTGGGCCGTTATTATCACCTAAGCCCACATGAATTTGTCTAAGGCAGCGATCATTATGATCGACCACTCGGTGCCAGCGGATCTCGTTGGGATCGATAGCCAAAAACGCTTGTCCAGATTGCGCTTCAAATTCTGTTTTACCTAAGCGCGCCTCGTGGAATAGCCGCGCCGCAATCGCCGCCGCCCCTAAGTTGTGGGCACTGCTGACGGCATGAATATCACCCGTGAGATGTAAGTTCATCTCCTGCATGGGCACTACTTGCGCATAACCGCCACCCGCAGCACCGCCTTTCACCCCAAACACAGGTCCCATACTAGGCTGGCGAATACAAGCACAGGCCTTTTGGCCTATGGCATTTAACGATTGCGTTAAGCCAATGCTCGTCACCGTTTTACCTTCGCCGTGGGGCGTAGGCGTAACTGCGGTGACGATAATCAATTTACCTTTGCGTTGCCCCGCTAAACGCTGCAACACACTGAGCTCAACCTTGGCTTTAGTGTGACCAAATAGCATCATCTCTTCGGGTAACAGGCCTAAGTCGGCGCCAATTTCGGTGATGTTTTTAAGGCTTGCGCGACTCGAAATATCCATATCTGTCAGCATGCGTCGATTTCTCCCTTTCAGATACGCTTTGGTTTAGTATGAGGGGTTGCTAAGCACAACACTCATTGAATAGGGCGGATATTAGGTGATTGGCTTTAAGATATATAGCCATCGAAAGGGTTAATGAGCGATTCCTTAATCTGCATCAAATATTTTGCCCTGCGCCCTATAAATCCAAAGCACACAGTCCCAAAGAGGAACAGCATGAGCGAGTCCCATTTTACTTTTTCTGAATTTGTTGCCGGTTTCTGGCGAATGGAAAGCTGGGACATGACGCCCATGCAGCGCCTTAGCCTGATTGAGCAATACCTAGAATTAGGCGTGACCACTATGGATCACGCTGATATTTATGGCCAATATCAATGCGAAACCTTGTTTGGCGAGGCATTAGCCTTAAAGCCTGCACTGCGCCAACAGATGCAAATTGTCAGTAAGTGCGGTATTAAACCCGCGTTTGCCTGCCGCCCTGAGCGCTACGTTAATCACTACGACACCTCCTGCGAGCATATTATTGCCAGCGTCGAGCATTCCCTTAAGCAGCTCAATACCGATTATTTAGATATGCTGCTGATCCACAGACCCGATCCCCTGATGGATGCCGATGCAGTCGCCGAGGCATTTAAGCTCCTCAAGCAAGCAGGTAAAGTGCAGCATTTTGGCGTATCGAACTTCACCAATGCACAATTTTCCTTGCTGCAATCGCGCTTGGATGCTCCTTTAGTCACTAATCAAGTGGAACTCTCGCCACTAGCGATGAGCACCCTACACGACGGTACGCTCGATTTGTGTCAGCAACGTCGTATTCGGCCTATGGCTTGGTCGTGCTTAGCGGGCGGAAAGATTTTTGAAACCACTAATCCACAGGCAGTTCGCTTGCATCAAACCCTCAAGCTCATCGCCGAGCAAGTGGGAGCCCAAGATATCAGCCAAGTGATTTATGCCTGGGTTCGTATGCTACCAAGCCGACCGGTGCCACTTATCGGCAGTGGCAATATCGAGCGGATCAAGAGTGCCGTTGCCTCCAATGAGATCCAGCTCGATCGCCAGCAATGGTTCAGTATTTGGCAAGCATCTATGGGTCACAGCGTACCTTAATTTTTACTTCTCAAACGCAACAACCATAAACAACAACGGCGCCAGAAGGCGCCGTTGTTGTATGCATTATTGAGTGCGACTTAAAACTGCACATCGCCACTTAAATGCGGGCGGCGGCCTTTGCTGTCACGTAATTCAAATACCATATTATCGGTGTTCTGCTCATAGCCAAACCCGACATCAGCAGGCATCAACAGTGGCAGTTTAAAGGTCACATCCACAGTAAATGGACGATCGCCAATGCTTGGCATCAACTCAGCCAAACAACGGGCCTTAGACCACATACCATGGGCGAGCACGCGATCAAAACCAAAACGTTTTGAGAGCACAGGATGCAAATGGATCAGGTTATAGTCACCAGACGCCTTAGCATAACGACGGCCTAAATCTTCACTCAAGCGCCAGCTTTGCGGCGTTTCCCACGCCATATCAATGGCTTTAGGTGGACGAACCCGGCGTCCAGCAACATCGATACGATATAAATAGGTGGATAGCGATTCCCAAACGAGTTCTTCACCCACAAACGCCTTAGACACAAATTCAAACTCTAAGCCGGAATCAGTCTCACGGCTTGTGGTCAAGGCGCACTCGAGGGAGAAAGTCTCGTCAACCGTCACTGGGCGATACACTTGAATGCGGTTCTTAAGGTGGATCATCCCAAGCAGCGGGAAAGTGATGCCATCGTGGGTAAAAATCACCGCATGCAGGCGAAATGCCATCACATAGAGATAGGTTGGCGGCAGCACTTTACCGTCAAATTGAAAACCACACACCTGCGCGTATTGGCTTACTTTAGTTTCAGACACAGTCACATGTGGCGCGGTCACCTTAATATGGGGCAGCGGTTGCTGATCCCAACCCGGCTTACGGCCAAAGAAGATCTTGCGATAAAGAGAAAACAGCGACGGCATCGCGTTCAATTCAACACAATATGCATTATTCAAGTCTGAGTACCTTTTAATTAACTATCCCTTGGCACATAAATGCATTGCCATAAATTACCCCGCACAGACGAGTAACGTCTGCTCAATCAAGTTGATAACGAGTGTAAAACAGGCCGCGCTGCGTCTTAATAAGGGCTGATGCTGACTCACCGAATGGATAGCTATAGAGTCAGGTTTGTCGAAAACGGCGTGATTATAACCCAGAGGACAGAGTTCTGTGTATCCCTAAGTTTAGTAGGAATAATTACTACCAATAAAATCAATAGATTAAAATATCACGATGTAAATCTGTCCATCTCGATTCGGCAATAACATCTCCTGAGTGCGAAAAATTTACGTCTGTGCCACACTATCTTTCCACTCTCTTTAACCTAGTTATCACGTGCAAGATAAGAATTTTGACAAGCTCGCGCAAAAATTTGCGAAAAATATTTATGGTACGCCTAAAGGCGACATTCGTGCCGCGGTACTGTGGCGCGACCTCGCACCTGCGCTAGCAAAACTGGAGAATAGAAAACTCAGGGTATTAGATGCAGGCGGTGGTTTTGGTTACTTTAGCCAAAAATTGGCCCGCCTCGGCCACGAAGTGGTGCTGTGCGATATCTCAGCGGAGATGTTGGCGCAAGCGCAAGAGCAGATAGATGCATCGCCTGAACCATTAGCTATCCAGCTTATCCATGCGCCTATTCAAGCTCTGTCAGTTGAGCACCATGGCTATTTCGATATCATATTGTGCCATGCGGTCGTCGAATGGTTAACGGATGCTAAGCCCACTGTAGCGGGCCTACTCACTATGCTTAAACCTGCGGGAATATTCTCTTTGATGTTTTACAACAAAGAGGCCATGCGTTTTCATGCCTTAGTGTCGGGTAATTTCGATTACGTCGCCGCAGATTTAAAAGTGAAAAAGAAAGTGCGGCTAACACCCACGCACCCACTTTATATTCAAGAGGTTAAAGAGTGGTTTAGCGACTGGCAAATGTCACTCATCAGCCAGTCCGGCGTGCGGGTGATCCACGACTATTTGAAAAAGAGTCAGCCAGTGGATTTCGATTATCAAAAACTGCTGCAAATGGAGCTCGAGTATTCACAACGCGAGCCCTACATTTCCCTCGGCCGATATGTGCACTTTTTAGGGCAAAGCCCCGCAGTTTAAATGCGCGTCGTTATAAACCCTGTGTTCTAAACGATTACTCGCAAGTCTGTTTCCAGCAGGCGCTCACTTTGGCGCCTGCTTGTTCTAGCAATTGCACCACACTTTTATCACCCACAACATGACCCGCGCCAACCACTACAAATAATGGTGAGTTCACTGCAGTCGAGCCCATTAATTTTATAATGCCGTCAGCCATCACATGGTTTCGCCGCCAGAGGATTTTCTCTAACATCTCAGTGTCGCCCTCGCCGCCCATTTGCTCCTGCATTATGCTATCAAGCTCAGCTTCATTACCCGAACGCCAAGCCGCAATTAACGATAAAAGATCTGCATCCGACGTACTAATCGCCTCACGCACCATAGACCACTGCGCTTGGCTATCAAAGGACGCTAATAACTGAAATTGCGACTCGGCGGTTTCTAACTGATACACAGGTAAAGCCGCATGGCGGGCCATCAACTGCATATCAACGCCATAATCCGTGCTGTAACCTAAGTTGTTATAACGTATTAAGTTAACTTGCGTGGCTTGCAGCCAAGGCGCAAAGGATTGAATCGACTGACAAACATTCGCCGTGGCAGCGCAGTAGGGCGTCATGCTCTCAACCGTTTGTTTATCTCGGCTCTGCCAATCTAAACCTTTGGTTTTATCGGCGCGGCCGTATTGGCGCAGCAAGGCATTGCTATCGGCTTTATTCATATCGACTTCCACGACTAAGCCCTTCGCTTTGCCCAGCGCGGTTTCAATTTGGGTGGGTAAAGGATAAAAATCGGCACGTCCAATATGAATCGAACCCAGTAGATACGCGCTCTTTCCTTGCCATTGCACTTGATAAAATGGCGGCTTATCGGTTTCGGCACTCACAGCTTTGGTGCTCCAACCCGTCAACGCCAGAAAACAGATTGATGCAATTAATCGCCATTGGCTTGTTGCCATATCCTTTGCCCCTTATAATTCCTGCAAATTTTGCAATGAGACGCTGTTATGCCACATACCAAGGTTATAGAGCAACTGAAAGAGAATCTTCAAATCGCCTATCGCCAAGCCATAGACGCCGACGCTAAGTTAGATGAGCTAAAGAAAGCTGGCCATGGAAACTTCACCAGCATATTCACGGCAGAACAAGGTTTTATCGCTTCGAGTAATCGTTTTCTGCCCTATGTACAAGAGTTGGTCGATGACTTAACTCGTATGGAAGAATATGAAGCGCTCGATCCTAAAGAACTCGAAACCTATGTACGCCAGCTTGGCGCTTTACTGCAAACGCTGCAGGCCTTTAAGACGCAAAGCTAACCTAGATGAAGAGCTGAAACTCGCCAGTAGCCTTCAGCTCTTTTCATCTGCTATCCACTCAAAACCCCCGCATAGCTAGCGCTAAGCTCCCTCAAAATTGTCATCATTTTGTCATTTCTAAGTCATAGACTCCGCTCACATAGACGAAAGGGCTGACGTAATGACAAGTTTAGATCTGGCTAAAGAGCTCGATAAGATAATTTCTAAATCGGCAATTAATCCCTTATTTCAGCCAATTTTCAATATATTAGAACATAAAATCCACGGTTTTGAAGCCTTGAGCCGCGGCCCTGAACACAGCCCGTTATACTCCCCAGTGCCGCTATTTCAGACCGCAGAGCATGAAGGCAAGTTAAGCGAGTTAGAAACCCTTTGTCGGCGCATTTCACTCGAGCAATTTAAGCTGCGTCAGTTTCAAGGCAAGCTGTTTATCAATATTTCACCCAAGGCATTATTAGATCCCGCGCACCCCAAGGGCATGACCTTACAGCTGTTGCAACAACTCGGCATAGCGCCATCGCAGGTGGTGATTGAGCTGTCAGAGCAATATCCCGCCGATGATATCGACTTACTCAAATCTTGCTTGAATCATTATCGTAGCCAAGGTTTTTTAACGGCCATCGATGACTTAGGTGCGGGTTATTCAGGCCTAAGACTCTGGTCAGAATTGTCGCCCGACTATGTCAAAATCGACCGCCACTTTATCCATGAAATTGATTCGACCCCCGTCAAACAAGAGTTTGTCCGCTCAATTGTGGAGTTATGCCAAAGCTTAACCTGCAAAGTGATAGCAGAAGGGATTGAAACGCAAGAGGAATTAGCCGTACTCAAACAACTGGGTATCGTCTATTGCCAAGGCTATTTGCTAGGTCGTCCAGAAGTGCTCCCCTGCCGCGCGATGAAAGCGACCTTAGTGCCAAACAATACTCAGATTCAACCTAGATACAGCGAATCGGCCGAAAGCCTGTGCACGAATGCCATCACAGTGGTGCCCGCACTCAAACTCAAATTTTTAAGTGACACCTTTAGCTCGCAACCCGCACTGCAGGCGGTTGTGGTAGTCGATAATCAGTTGCCGCTGGGGATTATCAGCCGCGCGACCTTACTCGAACTTTTCAGTACGCCCTATGGTCGTGCCTTGCATGAGAATCATGCCGTAAGTGAAGTGATGGACCCGCAGGTCATCCAAATTGAGGCCAACGAACCCTTATCTACTGTGAGCCAATTGCTGACCTCAGAGACAGCCAATACAGTTGCTCAGCAGTTCATCATACTTCGCCGAGGCAAACTGCTCGGCATAGGCCACACTAAAGATTTACTGCAAAGGATCACAGAGCACAGAATTAAGATGGCCCGCCATGCAAATCCTCTGACAGACTTGCCGGGCAATGTGCCCATTCAGGAGGAATTAAAACGCCTTAAAATCCAAAAGAAACACTTTTACCTGGCCTATTTTGATTTGTGTAACTTTAAGCCCTATAACGATATTTATGGCTTTTGTCGCGGCGATGAAGTGATTTGTGAAGTGACTAATCTGTTACTGAAATATAAAAGTGACAATTGCTTTGTCGGCCATGTCGGCGGCGATGACTTTGTGATTATCAGCACCTGTGAACATATGATCAGCCGTTGCCAACGAATTCTAGCGGACTTTGAAACCCATAAGCATTTGTTTTACAGCGCCGAGCATTGGCAAGCTCAAGAGATGCTCGCCGACGATAGACAAGGCGAAGCCTGCTACCATCAATTGATCAGCCTGTGCGTGGGTATCTTGCCACCAGCACTGACCTTTAACGCCAATGAACATAGCCTGTCGACCTTAAGTGCCCGGGCAAAAAAACAGGCAAAATCCGCGAATAACGGATTTTACCTGTTAGAAAATCACCTTACTATCGAGACTCAAGCGCTCAGTGCTTGAGTCTTAAGTGACCGATTTAACAATTGAAGGATTGACGATTAAAGTTGTGGGGCAATCGTCTTCTTTAACCAATCAGTCAACATTTTGGTTTCGTACATAAAAGGTTTGTCACTTAGAGACTGTATCCCCCCCATGAAACCCATATCCGTCAGTTTTTCATCACCCGCAATAATCACTTTATCGTTTTCTAAAACTTGATAGGAAAAAGTTATACGCGGTGGATAAATGTCTTTAATAATGCGTAAATCATTGGCGGTCGCACCAAAGGTTGGGCGCATATCCCCCGCCAGATCAACATCGGTGATAGTCATTTCAAGCTTTTGATTCGGCTTTAAAATCTTCGCCGCTTCTTTATTGATGTTTTCTGTTAAGGTCTCAAATAAGCGCTTCTCATAGCGGGATTGGATTTCCCCCGATGATTTGATATCGCGAAAATCCTTAGGACTTTGCCAAACAATTTTAACCACGCCATCTTCGGTGACGGGATTCACTGGCGCTTCACCGGCCGCCCAAGCCGCACTGCAACTTAATACACCTGCGAGTAAAAGGGACTGAATTTTCATGTTTGCCTCCAAGGCCTAGATAACTTTCTGAGAACCACAGTACAAAATCTAACCTGAACTAGAGCTTAACGCAAAACTGATATAAGTACAGCTAATGCTATGTAAGCTTTTGTATAAATAAGTAAATTTTATCGGACAACCACAATTGACACGTATCTTTTTGTATCGAGACTGCACTAAGTAAGTGCATAGTTATCAATTTGTGAACATTTTACGCGCATAACCACAAAAAAAACGTTATCCTTCCGCTATTGTTTACATGGCTCACTTAATAAAATGAAATTCCCCGTTGTACCTGTGTTCATTCTTATCCTGTTTACCTGCGTAGTTAGTGCGATTTGGTTTATCTCCCCGAGTGATAAAAATACCGGCCCTAAAACTTGGTCAGCCTTTATCTATAACCATGGCTATGACTCGGGGAAGTATAAAAAAACCGATAACTTTGACAGCTATGAGACCTGCCGCGATTTTGCACGCGAACAATCAGCCTTCTACGACGATGTACCTTGGGAATGTGGTTCTATGTGCCAGTTCGATACTCGCAAGCAAGGGTTTCAATGCAAAGAAATTAAAAATGAGCGCTAACTAACCGTTCAGCATAGGTTCAATATTTATACAATAAGCTAAGCCCCTCAAAGCACAACTCGTTTTCTTTACCGTCTAAGGATGCACGATTTAGAACTGACGTGTTAAACGTAATTTTTAATTTGGAGCTTACCTATGAACCTAAAAAAAGCTAATTTATCAAAACCTTACTCACATAAAATCGCTTTATTGGCTCTACTAACATTCGGAACTAGCATTAGTCTTTCAAGCCATGCGGCGCCATTGACCATCAGCCAACAACAGGCGGTTAACGCTCATTTTAGCAAATTGGCTCAGGCGCAATATGCGGCTGAAACCCAAATGGCTGAGCAGCTTAAGCAAGATTTTTCTCAGCAATTAACCGCACAGGAACATGAGTTTATGAATGATATCTGCCCTAAATACGGCATGACATTCGACGTGACAACCAATGCCTGTTTACGCTCATAAGCGATTGCAAGATTAAAATGGAAAACGGGCGCTGAGCTCAGGGTATTGCAGCTTTAAATCCTTGGGCTTAGTGCTAAATTTTTTCCCCGCGGGCGTCGCCTTGCCCGATGGCATAAAGGGCAATTCCTCACCGGTTCTATCTTCGTATAATTGCCCTGCAATAAGATCGTATTCATCCACAAAGGGATAAGCATAGGCATCTCGCTCTGGCCAAGCGGCTAAACGCGCTAAAGTGTCAGGCTGATTAACCACACCATCGTAGATTTCTTTGCCGAGTGAAATCAAAAAACACCTGAATTCGGCAAAGGCATATTCAGAATCACAGCCCGTAATAATGTAAGCAGCGCCCCAAACCGACCACAAATAGCTACGGCGCATCTGCTGACCAAAGATTTTATCGAAGGCTTTTAACTCTTCATTACTCAGTTCGGCGAGTTTCTGCTTCAGTGCTTGAGCCAAAGACTCCTGTGATTGCGCCGCTTCCGTACGCGTGACTAAACCCCAAAACTCAACTTCTGTCATAAACTTCACCTAATAGAGCCTTTAGCAAAAAGGCATATTCTACACGATATTAAGGTTATGCTGGACTCGGATTAGGGCATTTCCTACACTTGCTCATCTTCTTAGCTACCTGTCTACACATACATCTATGCCTAAACGTCTTATGCTACTGATCTCTTTATATTGCCTCTTCAGCATTGCCGCACTTTTACGGGCTGTGACAACGCAATCCTTTGATGTATTCACCCTAGGCGTCCTCCCCGTGCTCGTTGGCATAATGATGCGCACACCGTGGTCGAGCTTAGTATTGAAGATTTATATCGGCATGCAAACCTTAGGATTTTCCGCCCTAGGCATGACAGCGATTATTGCCTATCGTATAACCCCTGAAGATGTAAAAGTGATTGTTTCTGGTCACAATATTCCTATGTTGCCGCTGACGATAAGCATTATTGTCATTTTACTCCTGCAATATTGGATCGCATTTTCTAAGGTCACGAGTCATTATTTGACCCGTCAAACACGGTAATGGACATTTGTTGCTAAGCTGTTACTAATAGCGTAGCTTAGCGACCCAATAAAATACTTGCGACTCTTAACTTGAAGTAGACTATGAGCCATTTATCGCCCAGTGAACTATCCATTCTTTTGGTAGAACCTTCAGATATCCAGCGTCGAATAATTATTCAGCGCTTGCAACAAGAAGGTATTCTCAGCATTCAAACCGCAGAAAATATCGAAGCGGCTAAAGATATTATTGCTCGCCACAAACCCGATCTTATCGCCAGCGCCATGCATTTTGATGATGGCACCGCCATTGATCTTTTGGGTTACCTAAGGGCTAACGCGGACTGCAAAGATATTCAATTTATGCTGGTCTCGAGTGAGTGTCGCCGTGAGCAACTTGAGATATTCCGCCAATCGGGTGTGGTCGCTATCCTGCCTAAGCCCTTCAGTGCCGACCATTTAGCCACAGCCTTAAATGCCACTATCGATCTGCTCAGCCACGATGAACTCGACCTCAGTAACTTCGATGTGCAAGATGTGCGCGTATTAGTGGTCGATGATAGCCGTATGGCAAGAAATGTCATTAAACGCACTATCGGTAACTTAGGGATGAAACTGATTACCGAGGCCGAAGATGGTGCACAGGCCATAGCGTTGATGAAAAACAATATGTTCGACTTAGTCATCACTGACTACAATATGCCCAGCGTAGATGGTCTTGCGCTGACTCAATATATTCGCAGCGAAAGCCAGCAATCGCACATTCCCATCTTAATGGTATCTTCCGAAGCCAACGATACCCACCTCAGCAATGTGTCCCAAGCGGGGGTGAATGCCTTATGCGACAAGCCCTTTGAACCCAAATTGGTTAAAAAATTACTCTATCAACTGTTAGAAGAATGAAACCAGAATAAAACTTAAGTCACGAACTGAGTAAATATTCTGCGCTTTACCGAACATCCTGCGGCAGCTTAGACGCAAAAGGCTTTCCAAGCGCTGAACCTTATGGCATGTTAGGCACGCTTATTTCAAATAAATCTACGGAAAGAAGAGACAATAAAAATGAACAAAACTGAACTTATCGCCAAAATTGCAGAAAATGCCGATCTAACGAAAGTAGAAGCCGCACGCGCATTGAAGTCTTTTGAAGCAGCCATTACCGAATCAATGAAAAATGGTGACAAAATCTCCATCGTAGGCTTCGGTTCGTTTGAAACTGCGACTCGTGCTGCTCGCACTGGCCGTAACCCACAAACGGGTAAAGAAATTCAAATCGCTGAAGCGACTGTGCCTAAGTTTAAAGCGGGTAAAACCCTACGCGACAGCGTAAACTAAGCGAGAAAATTCAAAACAACGCCTCCATTGTGAGGCGTTTTTTTTTGCTTTCTTCCAGTGAAACCCTGAATATTTTTTGCACAACAAGAGTGCGCCTCTGCCCCATAAGCTGGCAAATAAAAACATTTCATTAACACTTGATATTCTAATGTATTGTTTTACATATGATTGTAATAGTGGCATGTGATTAGCAAATCCCTTCTTAGAAAAAAACCAAGATGCACTAATGACCACTGCTTACTTAAGTGCGCCAATGGTGAATCGATAAATAAGTCAATCGAGGGGATGAGCATGAAGAAATCACTGTATAGCGTTTTGGCCTTATCGACGGGAATGTTACTGGCAGGCAATGCCTTTGCAGCCGTATCAGGCAACATTGGTGGTACCTCTAATTACCTATGGCGCGGTGCGACCCAAACTAAAGATGCGGTCGCAATCCAAGGTGGGATTGACTACAGCCATGATTCTGGATTTTATGCCGGCACTTGGGCATCGAATGTGGATTTTGGTGATGATACGAGCTACGAGCTAGATCTCTACGCGGGTTATGGTGGCAATATTACCGAAGACATCAGTTACGACTTTGGCTACCTCTACTACGCCTACCCAGACGCTCCTGGCAGCATTGATTTTGGTGAACTCCATGCTGCAGTAACTTGGAAGTGGCTTGAACTGGGTTACTCCCATGTCATCAATGCCGGTGACGATGTCGCCGCCGATCCGTTAGATAATAAAGATCTCAGCTATTTTGCCGCGACTGTCTCTGTGCCTCTCACTGAAAAACTTAGCTTATCAGTGCACTATGGCTACTCAAGCGGTGATGTTGTGCAATCTTGGTTTGGCGAAGATAACTATGCCGACTATAACGTCACACTCAGTGCAGATACCAGCATGGGCACAGTGTCGTTCATGGTTTCTGATACCGATCTCACCGATGATGATGCCAAACTGGTACTCGGCTATTCCTACAGCTTTGATCTCTAAGATCTAACATTTAGGATCTTACGTCTAAGCTCTAAGCATAAAAAACGCCACCTTAAACGGTAGCGTTTTTTTAGCGTAATCAACTATTAGGCAATAATAGGTCTATTGGTTTTACGGGCAGCGACCATTTTCTCGATATATTCAACAATAGGCTCAGTCACTGAAATCCCTGTGGTTTGTTCAATCCCTTCAATGCCTGGCGCCGAATTCACCTCAAGGATCAAAGGGCCACGGTTAGAGCGTAAAATATCCACCCCAGCGACCACCAATCCCATCGCTTTAACCGCCGCAATCGCCATCTTACGTTCCACAGCAGTGATTTTAACCACCTCACCACAGCCGCCCAAATGCAGATTGGAGCGAAAATCACCCTCGGGTCCTTGGCGCTTCATAGAGGCGATGACCTTGTCCCCGACAACAAAACAACGAATATCACTGCCATTGGATTCTTTAATGTATTCCTGCACTAAGATATTCGCTTTCAGCCCCAAGAATGCTTCTATCACGCTCTCAGCAGCCGTTTTCGTCTCGGCTAATACCACGCCAATCCCTTGAGTACCTTCGAGTAACTTAATGACTAACGGAGCACCGCCCACCATATTGATGAGATCGGGGATGTCATTCGGCTTATTGGCAAAGCCTGTCACTGGCATGCCAATCCCTTTACGGGAGAGCAATTGCAGCGCCCGCAATTTGTCCCGAGAACGCGCAATAGAGATTGAATCATTCGCCGCATACACGCCCATCATTTCGAACTGACGTACAACGGCACAACCATAGAAAGTCACGCTGGCATGAATACGCGGAATGATGGCATCAAAGCCAACTAATTCAGTGCCTTCGTAATGAATGCTAGGCTTAATGGAATTAATATTCATGTAGCAGTTCAGTGTATTGATCACAACCGCTTCATGTCCGCGGCTTTGACAAGCCTCCACTAAACGTTGTGTCGAATACAACTGGGGGAATTGGGATAAAATACCTATTTTCATTGCTGAGTGACCAACTTAAGCATGAGTGAATAAACCATTCTGCGGCACTAAAAGCACAGCGACAGAAAAAGGGGCTGATATTTGTCTATTGCTCAGTGTAAAGCAAGAAAATATTCCTCACCAGACGAAATCACTATGCTATTGAAATAGTTCGAGACCTCTCACACTGGGAGCTGAGTTTGGGTTAGTAGTGGCAGAATATACTTGGCCTCAAACGCCGCGGCATCTAAGGGGCGCGAGAATAAATACCCTTGTAAAACAGTGCAATGGCGAGCAGTACAAAACTCTGCTTGCTCAAACGTTTCAACACCCTCCGCCACAGAAATAACATTAAACCCATAGGCAAAGTTGAGTAAAGCAGCGAGCAATCGGGTGTCTTTTTCATCCTTATCGTAGGAAGCGACAAAGCTTTTATCGATTTTTAGCACGCTGATCGGAAACAGTTTGATGTGTTCTAATGACGAAAAACCCGTCCCGAAGTCATCGAGGGCAAAACGCACCCCTAATCCGGCGATTCTATCGAGCACTTTGGCATGTTCATGGGGATCTTCAATAAGGCAATTTTCTGTAATTTCAAGCTCTAATGCTCCAGCAGGCAGGCCTGTCTTCGTCAGTGTATGCACGATTTTATCAAACAGGTTCTCATTTCCGATTTGAGATGCAGAGAGGTTAACCGCGATAGTGAATTCTTGGCCTAGGGGCTGTAATTGGGTTAACCAAACCTGTGCCTGGGTGCAGGCTTGTTCAAGCACCCAATCATCAATGTCATCCATTAATCCAATTTCTTCGGCTATGGGCAAAAATTGATCTGGAGCGATAATACCATCCACTGGGTGCTGCCATCGGATAAGGGCTTCCATCCCCACCAGCTGATGGGTTTTCGCATTAACCTGTGCTTGATAATGGACCTTAAATTCATTTCTTTTTAAGGCCATACGCAAACTTGATTCGATATGATTGCGGTAGCGTACTTCTTTATCTAAGGCTTCGGAATAAAACTGGATCTGGTTTCGGCCCATCTTTTTAGCACGATACATGGCGATATCGGCGCATTTCATCAGCTCAGAACTGTTCGAAGCCGCTTCATTATAAAAAGCCACACCGATACTGGCACCGATAAGCACATCGTTATCACCGAGGCAAAATTCATCCTCAAATACTTTGAGCAGTCGATTGGCCACTATCATGGGGAAATATTTATAATCGTTATCTGTCACCAGGACGACAAATTCGTCACCACCTAAACGGGCAATAATGTCACCATCTCGCAGCACTTCACTTAATCGAGCCGCCACTTTGAGTAACAGCACATCACCCGTTTGGTGGCCTAATGTGTCGTTAATCGCTTTGAAATCATCGAGATCCAGTAAGATAACCGCTAAATAATCGTGACAGCGTTTCGCCCTTGCGATCGCTCGATTAAGACACAGTTCAAAACCATAGCGATTAACCAGCTTAGTGAGCGAGTCGTGCTCGGCCAGCTCTTTTAGTTTTTGATGGCTATTCCGTAACGCCAATGCCATTGAAGATCTTTGTTTCGCGTAGCGAATCGCACGGGTTAAGATCCGCGAGTTAACCTCATCCTTAAGTAGAAAATCCTGCGCACCTAATTCAATGCAGCGCTGGGCCAGTTTCTCATCTTCATAGCGACTCAGCATCACGACCACAGTCTGATCTTGCGTCATGGCATTGAGCTTAATTAACACTTCTAACCCATTGGCATCGGGCAATAAATAATCCAATAGAATGCCGTCGAAATGACGTTCTAAGGCAAGATTCAAACCATCAAATGCACAATTGGCTTCGATCACATTAAACGTCAACTTTGACTGCCTAAGTGCTCGGATAATTGCCGTTCTATCGACTTCATCATCATCGATCAGTAGTAAATCCATATACTCACCTTATGCGGATGGGAGCTCGACTATTCGCCAGTAACCTTCAAGCATATTAAAAATATTGTTAAAACCGTCCTTTATGTCAGTTTTAACCATGTAGCCAGCCACATGATGGCTATAGGCTTTCATTCTATCTTCATCGGTACTCGACGTCGTGAGCATAAAAACGACAGATGATGAAAGTGAAGGATCTGAACGTATCCGCTCAAGAAACTCAAAGCCATTCATTCTTGGCATATTAAGGTCGAGCAAAATAAGATACGGGCCTTTAATCGTGTCTAAGCTGGTGAGAATCGCTAGTGCCTCAATGCCATCCCGCGCTCGTACTAAGGGATTGAGTAACCTAAGCTGTCTCATCGCCCGCTGCACGGCCATGTAATCCACATCATCGTCATCAACTAATAAAATGGTGACCTGTTGATATTGATCTGCTGCTCTCATAGAAGCTCCTTTTTCACTATTTGCTTAGGCCAAGTAAAGTAAAAACAACAGCCTCTGCCCTGCGATTTGAGTTGAATATTCCCACCTAAACTTTCAACTGTTTTCTTCACAAGTGATAACCCTAAACCACTGCCCTCTACTTCATCCCTAGGTTTAAGTGTTTGAAACATTTCGAAGACTTTATTCTGATAGGCACTTGAGATACCTGGGCCATCGTCTATCACACTGAATAGATAATGTTTACTTGTACTCTCACATAAAACGGTAATGACACCTGTAACTAAGTCATGGTGCTTAATGGCATTACTGATTAAATTTCGTATCACTAATTCCAACAAGGCGCGAACGGTATGGAAGTTCGGAAACTCCCCTTTGAGGACTAATTCGAACCCCTGAGGTGGCGCAACGAGCGCAAACATATCTTCAACCAGTTGCCGACTGTTGACCTCAGTGGTTTCAGTATCGACACGGCCAATACGGGAGAACATCAATAGCCCATCGAGCAATAACACCATGCGGTGAATACGGCTTTGGATCAGCCCGAGATATTTCTGCACATTTTCATTGGTGTTATCGGATAAATCCTCTGTTAGCCAAGAGGTTAACTGCTCGATACCCCGTAGCGGGGATTTCAAATCATGGGAAGCGATATAGGCAAAACGGTCGAGTTCTTGATTGATGCGCTCAAGCTCTTGCATGTGTTCTGCACGCTGAACTTCAATGCGCTTACGTTCAGACACATTGTTAATTGTCGCAAGAATGAAAATGCCATTACTGAAATGAATAGGCGTCAGCCCCACTTCTATCGCGAGTCGACTGCCATCTTTACAACAGCCAAATAAGTCATCCCGCATCGACATATTTTTCGCAATCGGCTGCACTAAGTAATTATTCATGTGCTGCTGGTGCACATCCCTCAGCGCGTCTGGCAATAACATATTGATAGAGCGGCCGAGTAACTCATCTCTGGCATAACCAAATAAACGTTCGGCATGGGTGTTTACCAATGTAATAATTCCAGCCTTATCCACCATAAACAGTGCGCTTGGAGAGGCTTCAATGACGAGTCTAAAGCGTTTTTCATTCGCGATTAGCTCAGAGGTAAGTAATGACTCTTTATATCGATTACGCGCCATGATTAGCACCGAGTAAAACAATGCCAAAATGAATGCACAACCGATAAATTGCAGCCAGATACCTTGGGTCTCTTCCGATCTTGAGATAAAACGCGATTGTGATGAAATGTCCAAGCGCCACTGCCTACCGCCAATCAAGTCGGTCTGTGACTGATAAAACACATCTTTTTGATTTGGCAGTACTTTACTGCTAGTGAACATTAAACTGTCTGCATTTGCCTGCGGGTTTTCATAAATAGCAAGTTTCAAACCTGAGAATCGATCTCCCATAATCCCTTGCATGAGGTCGTCCATCCTAAACGCCGCATACACGAGTCCAATCGCCTGTTGTTTCCGTTCAACCTCCGTTGCCACCGTTCCTTGATAAATGGGTAAATACATCAAGAAACCCGCTTGAGCATCTTCGGGCGTATCTTGAACTAAGGCCACCTTGCCTGAGATAGTTGGCTGGCCAGTGCTAATGGCGTGATCTATGGCTTTACGCCGATTAGCCTCGGAACACATGTCATAACCAAAGGCTCTTTGATTGCGCCAATCAAAAGGCTCTAAATACAAGATCACGCAATACTGATCACGTACGCCTTCTGGGTATACTTTATAATCTTTAAAGCCTTCGGCCTGAACGTGTTGGACATGGTTATCTAATGTGTCAGGCTTAAGTAACTGAGCATAGCCAAAGCCTTGAAAACCTGGGTAATACTCAGATAAATGCGCATTGACAACATAGGTTTGCCACTCCTTTCGGGTCACATCATTTGAAGATAATAACAAGCCAACACCACCGCGTAAGACTTGCTCATAGGCAAGCATTCTGCGATTCACCGCTTCGGTTAACTCTTGCACACTGTTTTCGAAACGCTCTTCACCCCTATCTCTAAGATATTGCTCCAGCACATACCAGGAAATGCCCATGAAAAGTAAAGCAGCGATAATCATCAGCCAGCTAGAGCTCAGCACGCTAAAATAGATATTATTTGATGGGCTATGCAGTTTAGAAAACTCATCCTTGTCCATTTGAGCCAATTCCCTAGCAAACTATCAGCAATAAACACAGTTACAAGTGTTGTTGTAAATATGTCTAAATTCAAGTTTATCCTACTATTTAACTCGGAATTAACCCGAATATATCGATGACACTGTTGTGCTCTCAATCACAAAATAAGCAAGAACTGAATTAATCAAATATCCAATTGTAGCCTCAGGCTTAAGCCAAACAGCGGCAAGCTGAATCATCCGGCACACGGGAAGAATTTTTCACCCTGACTCACAAAATTATTTGCTTTTCTACCCTACTCTTTTTAGTTAGAAAGTCGTTAGGAACAACAAGAGGAATTCGTTATGGCTCATATTACTGAAGTCGTGCCCAACGATACTGAACTTGAGGCAATGACCACACCGAGAAACAGCAAAGCTGCCGAGGCAATGCAACATAGACGTGAAGTCAAAAAGCGTTTAGAAGACTACCTCGAACGGGCGGAGTTAAAGCGTGCATTAGGAGATGACGATTTTTTCTAGCCTATTTGATCTCACTATCTAGTGGGCAAAATTAGGGTGATGCTGCGTTAAATCGCAGAGTGTTCATTTAGAACTCACACAGTTCGTGTCCACTCAGACCTAATATCTCACCCAGCCCTCAGTGCTGGGTGAGACTTTGTTTAACCCTCTTATGCCCACATTAAACGCTGCAGTTTCACAGTCACTTTTTACCGCTTTTATAGGCTTGAGTTTTAATCAGCAACCATTCGGCCTTAGCGCCTAAATAAACGTAAGCACCTAATCCTACGAGTAAACCAACTACGGCTAACATCATCCAAATTGCGGGTTCAATATATTGTTTCTCACCGAGTGACGCCTTGAACATAGTCAATAACGCCTCAATGGAAATGGCAATAAGGATGGTAGACACAAACCGTGTAATGGTTCGCCGCGTTGAGCTGTGGCGAAAGATATCCTTATGCATTAGCACTTCTTCTTCGAGAATGGTTTTCCCGAGATCAAAAATCGCTAAAGCTAACGTCATAAAGATAATGATCCCAAAAGGTTGCAGCGGATCTTGGCCAATTCGCTCGACCGTAAAGAGTCCGTAAATATCCCGCAATGCGGTCCAGAGTAATACAGTAACCAGCACAAACAACCCTGCCACTATCACGCCATAAACCGCTTTAAATGCTGGCGTTACGCGCCGCCGTGCACTGTCGCCCATCATAAATTCAATCAAACGGGTCAAGTCCACATCCACCACTAAATAACCCAGTTTTTGCTCCTGTTGATAAATCGCTAAAGAGGCGGAAAGGCATAAATTACCACTGGCATTGGATAAATAGGGACGTGTAATGTTGACGCCATCGGACTCATCACGATTAATGAAATAGGGTCGTTGGCTTCGATCACGATTGCCACCTAACGGAATTAACTCAATTTGGTGGTCTACCACGGCGATATTCTGACTTATCTGCAAGCCTTGGCTATCGAGTAAATACATCAGCTCGACAAAGGGATAGCTCTTCGCGATTCCTTTCATCGCTTTGACATCGACCTTAGGTTGTTTAAATAACTCGGCGTCGGCAATCCCTGTTAAAATCGATTCCATCAGTTCATGCACTGTGGCTTCGTATTCGTGATACCGCTCGATCACACTCAAATAACTCATCGCTGCCATGTTTAACTCCAATCAACCGATTGCTAAGTCCAAAACAAAGCAGCTTTAATGCCATATTAATAAAATAATATTAAACAAATAGTTACTAATTTATATCCAATGCACACAGCGCTATAATAGTCACAGGTGCACCAAAATGATTCACAAAACCGATAAAAGTTAATTTATGTAATCGGTATATTTCCTCAGCTAGCCTGCGAATCAATATGAATAAATGAGGTTTAAGGCTATGATTAGCCACATCTCTCTCGCTGAAATTACCTGCAGGATATACGGGAATGTCTGAGTCGTTAGCCCAATATCAACAAGATCTACGCCGTTTTTCCGATGAATTAATTCGCATCCAAACGCCAATAAAAATCTTAGATGCCATCAAATGGCCGCGGGAAATGGAGGAGCGTTTTCTCTCAAATAAGGGCACTGTACTACCGGCTATCAAGCAAGAGTTCTATCAAAACATTGCCTTACCTTTTGACCCCGTCAAAACCCACGCAGAACTCGCCTCCCTAAAACAGGATATCCATAGACGTTTAGGTAAACGGGATAAACTCGGCAAGATATTGGTGGCTAACGTCGATCAATATCGCCTTGTGGTCGATATGCTCGAAAACAGAGGCACGCCGACCTTTGGTAAACTTAGCCAAGAATTATACGGCAGCGCGAGTCACAGATTGCACGGCGATCGTCATACGCTGCGACAGTTAGGCGATAAACTCAGTTATATCTTCTCGCTGCCGGCAGCGAGACACATGAATAAACATCACCCTAAGATTATTAGCGCACCCGAAGCGGTTCACGTACTCAGTCAACGTTTAGAGAAATATTTCCATAGCGATGACATGCGTGTGCGCCTCAGTGACGGTATCGTCTCCGATGCCGCTGTGGGTGGCGATACCGTTAAGCTCAATAGCAAAGCCATGTTCAGCGAATCAGATCTCAATGTATACGAGGTTCACGAAGGTTGGGTGCATGTCGGCACAACGCTCAATGGTCGAGCCCAACCCCACGCCACTTGGCTCAGTGTCGGTTCGCCGCGAGTAGCCGCGACTCAAGAGGGTTTAGCTGTTTTACTGGAAATGCTGACCCTAAGTTCAAATCCAGGGCGAGCTCGACGCATCAGCGACCGTGTCGCCGCGGTCGACATGGCGGAAAATGGCGCCGACTTTATTGAAGTATTCAATTATTTCAGAGGATTAAACCTGAGCGCGACCGACAGTTATCGCGTCACCCAAAGGGTTTTCCGTGGGGGTATGGTAGAAGGCGGCAGCTTCTTCACTAAGGATATTTCCTATGTGCGCGGCTATGTGGAAAACATTAACTTTATCCGCAGCGCTATCACCTCAGGCCTTCCCGAACTTATCCCTATGTTGTTCCTCGGTAAATTGGCGATCGAAGATATCCCAGTGTTATACCAAGCTTGCCAAGAGGGCATACTGACGACACCGAAATATTTACCGCCCATGTTCGATAACTTTAGTGGTCTTTATGCTTGGTTTGGGTTCGCCTCAGGCTTAGCAGGAATCGATTTGAAAGGCGTACAACGTCACTTCACTCGCCTGTTTAAAGACGTACCAAACGTCGAACCAACCTTTGAGTTACTCGACGATACTGAGTTCGACAACAACTCGGATTAATACAGAAATGTTATTGATTTAAAATATAAAAGCTCACAACTATGTGAGCTTTTATATAAAACTAAACTCTAATCTTCGATAGAGAACCCTTCACCATTACATTCAAAATACAACTCACAGGCAGGATAACTAGCTTTGCCGCACGCGTAGAAAATAATGGCATTTCCACCCAACTTTTGAACTTGAACTTTCAAATCTTTTTTAAGATCGTCCAAACTGACGTGTTCAGCAGGATAAATTTGAGTACTGCAAAAGGTAGTGGATACTTCACCTAAGCTCATAAACTTGTGCCTAGATATTTCTGCCTGAGAATACACTTCAACAGTACTAGCGACGGCATTATTTAAAGCGACAGCACCAGCATTGGTTCGAAATGTCACGCCGTTACACGCTGTCAGTAGTGAGCAAAAAACAATGACACACAAACTTTTATTAAACATTTTATAAATTCCATTTTATTAGATACTTAGTATTTTAAAATAATCTACAAGCTTGATTTTGCAGCTTCATCGGCACGCTTTTTAATGAAGTATTCCCGTGTTAACCCAAAGACCACAGGGCTTAACAGTGCCAAGGCGATTAAGTTAGGAATGGCCATCATGGCGTTTAAGGTATCAGCCAATAACCAAATAAAATCTAACGAGCTAACGGCGCCTAGTGGCACGGCTATGGTCCATAGCAACCTAAAAGGTTTTACCGCTTTAATACCAAAGAGATACTGCACACATTTTTCGCTGTAAAAACTCCAGCCAATAATGGTGGTAAAGGCAAAGATAGACAAGGCGATGGCGACGATATAATTACCCAGAGGCAAAGCATGGGAGAAAGCGTATGACGTCAGCGCAGCGCCATTCTCACCTGAGGTCCAAGAACCAGAAACCACAATGGCCAAACCTGTAATCGAGCAGACCACGATCGTATCGATAAAGGTGCCGAGCATAGCCACCAGCCCTTGCGCCACGGGATTATTAGTTTGCGCCGCAGCATGGGCAATCGGCGCGCTACCTAAACCCGCTTCGTTGGAGAATACGCCGCGCGCAACACCAAAACGAATCGCCGCCCACACAGCTGCCCCCGCAAAACCGCCTTGGGCTGCCACTGGATTAAAAGCGCTGTGAATAATTAGGGCGAACGCCGCTGGTACGTCTTGAATATGCACTACCAACACACCAAGGCCAGCAGTGATATAGAAAATCGTCATAAACGGCACTAACTTACCGGCGACTTCAGCGATACGCTTAATGCCCCCCATCAATACCGCGCCGACCAGCAGCATCATCACCACGCCAGACACCCAAGCCGGAACGCCGAAGTTACTGCTTAATGCTGCCGCCACTGAGTTGGCTTGTACTGTGTTGCCAATACCAAAGCCAGCAAGTGATCCAAAAATCGCAAACAGTGTGCCCAACCAAGCCCACTTTTTACCGAGACCATTTTTAATGTAATACATCGGGCCACCGACATGGTTTCCCTGATCGTCCACTTCACGGAATTTAACCGCCAGCACGGCCTCAGAATACTTAGTCGCCATGCCCACTAATGCGGTGCACCACATCCAGAACAACGCGCCTGGGCCACCGACAAAAATTGCCGTCGCCACGCCCGCGATATTACCCGTACCAATAGTAGCTGAAAGGGAAGTCATCAGCGCATTAAACGGACTCACATCCCCTTTCACATTTTTATCTTTGTCGGGAATACGGCCAGACCAGAGTAACTTAAAGCCTGTGCCTAACTTCAGAATGGGCATTAATCTCAGCCCGAGGGAAAGAAACAAACCAACGCCTAAGATCATCACCAACATAGGTGTGCCCCAGACAAAGCCATTAATCAGGCCAACAAACTCCGTAATCGCTTCCATTCAAACCTCGTGATTGCTTGTTATTGTTATAGTTTGACTGACGCCGTCGGATTAGGACTTGGCCTAACGAACACGACATATCAAGGAGCCAATCTAACAGTTGCACCTCAGATTACAACGAATAGTTAACAATTGGAAATCTAAATCATGTGCGAATTTATCCGAAACGGATTGGCAAGCAGAATCATTGCCGAGCGGTGAGATATTGATTTGCAACACAAATAAAAACTCCCCGCATTGATGATGCAGGGAGCCTCTCGAGCAGTACGCCGCTAAGTAGGATGGTTAACTTAAGCTGGTTTCCACACTAACTGTGGCAGCGCGGTTAAATCTAACCTGTCGCCATGGGTCGCAATCGCGGTGGCTTGAGGTTTAGTCTTAGGATCTTGGTTAACCACATCGACCAATCCATGCTGCGCATCGGGTTCTCCGTGGACTAAAATCAGCGGCGGTTGACCTTCAAAGTGGCGATACCAACGTAATAACTCAGCTTGATCCGCATGGGCAGAAAGCCCGCCCACTGTGTGTAATTTTGCCGCGACTTTAATGCTATTTCCGTGGATAGTCAGCTCCTCAACACCGTCGACCAAGGCACGTCCCGGTGTGCCAAGGGCTTGATAACCACAGATAATCACATCGCATTCAGGACGCCATAAATTGTGCTCTAAGTGGCTACGAATACGCCCACCGTTACACATGCCGCTCCCCGCGATAATGATCAATCCTTTATGCACTTCATTCAGCGCCATCGACTCTTCGGTCGTCTGGATAAATTCGACATTCGACAACAGCGGATGCTGCCCAGGATGTTGGCGGGTAAAACGTTTAAAATCCTCATCCATCAGCGGATAATTATTAACGTAAACGCGAGTCGCCTCAATCGCCATGGGACTGTCTAGGCAGATTTTCCAGCGGCCGAGATCCCATTCTTTAGCATATAAATGAAAAAGATATAATAACTCCTGCGCCCGTCCAACCGAGAAAGCTGGCAGCAAGATATTGCCTTGGCTCTCGTTGACTGTCTTAGCAAAAATGTCTTTCAATTCGGCTAAGGTTTCAGTCCAACTGCGGTGAAAACGGTTGCCGTAGGTGCTTTCCATTAACACTAAATCCGCCGTATCCACTAAGGTCGGATTGCGTAAAATCGGCATACCCGCACGGCCAAGATCGCCACTGAAGACGACTTTTTTCTGGGACTTACCCTCGCCTAACCACAATTCAACCAAAGCAGAACCTAAAATATGCCCCGCATCTGAGAGACAAATATCCACATGGGGAATGACCCGAGTTACTTGGCCGTATTCAAGCGGCACAAATTGGGTGATGGCCTGTTCAGCATCTTCGACGGTGAATAGCGGTTCTAAGGGTTCAAGATCATGTTTAGCGCGCTTTTTATTGACCCTTTCTGTGTCGCGGGTCTGCAGCATGGCCGCATCTTTGAGCATGATGGCGCACAGTTCTGCCGTGGCTTTATGGGTGTAGATTGGCCCATCAAAACCCGCTTTAACTAAGAGTGGTAAACGCCCTGAATGGTCGATATGGGCATGGCTGAGCACAACAGCGGAAATAGACTCAGGGTCGAAGGCGAAGGGATCATGATTACGCAGTTCATCCGCTTTACCACCTTGGATCAAACCACAATCGAGTAATAAGTGTTCATGATCGACCGAGAGTAAATGGCACGAGCCGGTCACTTCCTCTGTCGCCCCTAAAAACTGCAGTGTCATTCGCATGGTGTCCCTCCAACGTTTTTACCTTGTATAAAGCTAGACTATGCCCTTATTACTCAAAGAAAAAGGATTAATTGGTCGCATGCTAGCAATGTCAACTTTCGCAGTAACACTCAAGCATCAATAACCTAATAAAGGGTATAACTGGCCTTGGCGCACGGTTTTATCGGCATTGATTAGGGTGTCATCACGCTGCCATTGTTCGAGCAATATCTGCAATGGCGCTTTGACCTCAGCGGCCGTCATACCAGCGCGAATACTCGGGTTATAGAGCAGTTTGAGCAGAATGAAATCGAGCCCTGTAAGTAAATCCTGCGGGGTTTTATCGTTAAAAATGGAGGGGAATACTTTTTCAGAATCATTGGGCAGCCCGAGCACTTGAGTAATTTCCTCAACTACGCAAGCCACTAACTTACCGTGCATTTGCGCCTGATCAACGGGAATGATCACCCATGCGCGTTCAATTTCACTCTTAGCATTAAGGGCAAACTTGGCCATACACACTGAGCCATGGACATTCTTCGCCGAACTTGGCCCCATTAAGCGGGTAACCTCGCTCTCCCATTGGGATTGACGGGTAAACACTAAGTGCAGATTTGCATCCAAGAGCGTATCCACCAGCTGAATATCATGACCCGTAATCTCGGCTAAGTGCGCTAAGTGCATCCGTACTAATTGAGTGTGCAGCGCCCTGTAGCCCACTTGATGTTCGACAAACACTCGTACCGGAATGCGCCACTTACGCACCCGGTGTTTCGCCACGTCATACTCATTTTTAAGGGCAATTTCGCTGAAGGCTTGGGTGATGTAAGTTAAGTTTTTCCAATCACTTGCTGGTGTTAATGTCGGAATTAACGCGGGCTGCGTTTGAGCGGCGTAAAGAGGTAAGGCTAACAAACTTAAGCACAAGCCTAAACTCATACACAGGCTGCGCCAAAAACGCCGACACGCAGGTAATATTAACCCTTTGTAGTTATGTGTTGATGCCTTGAGCCACGTTTGCATTAGCACTTATTCCACAGCTTGCCGAGGTAACTTAATCGAAATCATAGCAGTGATGCCGATAAAAGCGGTCGAAATCCACAAACAGGCAGCTAAACCATAGGCTTGATACACTAAGCCAGACAGCACAGTGCCGACTAAACGCCCCATAGCATTGGCCATATAGTAGAAACCCACATCCAGCGACACCGCATCTTCACTGGCGTAACTCACAATTAAGTAACTGTGCAGCGACGAGTTTACCGCAAACAGGGCACCAAATAACATGAGACCCAACAACAAACTGGCCTCGGGATAAAAACTAAACTGTATCGCGCAGGCAATCAGCGCTGGCACAAAGGCCAACATACAGGCCCAAATTAACGCGCTGCGGCCATCGGGGGCTGTATCAGTTAACTGACTTTGCGCTTGGCGATTGCCCGTGATCTTAGGTGCTAGGGTTTGCACTATGCCGTAACCGATAACCCACACAGCTAAAAAGCCGCCCACAGCCCAATGATCCCAGCCTAATTGGCTGGCCAAATACACGGGTAGCGCCACCACAAACCACACATCTCTGGCAGCAAACAGGAATAATCGCGCCGCCGAGAGAATGTTTACGCTGCGACTCTTAGAGAAAATCTCCGTAAATTTAGGCTTATTCTTGGCTTTACCTAAATCCTTTTTCAGCATCACTAAACTGAGTAACCAGACGAGTCCAAGCATGAGCGCCATAGCGGCGATCGCCAGCTCAAACCCGAGCAAGGCAAGCAAGGTGCCGCCGAGGAAAAAGCCCGCACCCTTGAGGGCATTTTTAGACCCCGTTAATAGGGCAACCCAGTGGTAAAGTTTGCCCTGCTCGCCTTTTGGCACCAGTAGTTTTATCGCGCTTTTGGCACTCATCTTATTGAGATCTTTAGCGATCCCAGATAAAGCTTGCGCCGCCATCACCCAAGGCACGCCAGCAAGCCACAAAGGTAAACTCGCCGCCGGCACTAACAACATGACTAAGGCAAACACTTGCATGCCAAGGCCCAAGTTCATGGTGCGATTTAACCCTAAACGCGCCCCTAGCCAGCCGCCAATCAGATTGGTCACTACGCCAAAAATCTCGTAGAACAAAAACAGCATAGCGATCGCCAGCGGACTGTAGCCAAGATCGTGAAAATGCAGCACCACTAACATCCGTAGTGCGCCGTCGGTTAAGGTAAAACTCCAATAATTGAAGGTAATCAACAAATATTGCCGCACGGCAGCAGGCAATTGCATCAGTTGTTCAAATGGCTTGGCGGCAATCAATTGAGCTCTCCTAGCGCGGCAAATCAAGCTGGCCGACTAAACGGGCAAGCTCAGCGGTGCGATTGGCATAGCCCCATTCATTGTCGTACCACACATAGAGTTTAAGTTGAGTGCCATTAATCACCATGGTCGAGAGCGCATCTATGATGCTTGAGCGCGGATCTGTCTTGTAATCCACCGACACCAGCGGCCGCTCTTCATAACCTAAAATGCCCTTAAGCTCACCTTCGGCGGCGGTTTTAAGTAGCGCATTCACTTCTGCTTCGATAACGGCGCGTTCAAGCTCGAACACACAATCGGTCAGCGAAGCATTAGCCAGTGGCACCCGCACTGCGTGACCATTAAGCTTGCCCTTAAGCTCAGGGAAAATATGGGTAATCGCAGTCGCGCTGCCCGTAGTCGTTGGGATTAAACTCAAACCACAGGCGCGGGCACGGCGTAAATCCTTATGCGGCGCATCGAGAATAGTTTGAGTGTTAGTAATATCGTGGATCGTAGTCATAGATCCGTGCTTGATGCCGATCTGCTCGTGGATCACTTTCACCACAGGCGCAAGGCAGTTAGTGGTGCAAGATGCGGCGGTCACTATGGGATGAATGGCAGGATCGTATAACTGATGATTAACCCCGATCACTACGTTTAGCACGCCTTCTTCTTTCACGGGAGCAGTGACAACCACCCGCTTAACACCTTGATCTAAATAAGCTTGCAGTAATGCTTTGGTTTTCATTACGCCGGAGGCTTCAATCACCACATCACAACCGGACCAATCGGTATCGGCGATGACTTTATTACGCGTGGTGCGAATGATTTTATCTTGGATCTGGATCTCATCGGCATTCGCCGTCACGGGATAACGCCAGCGACCATGGACAGAATCAAACTCGAGTAAATGTGCCAATGTATGCGCATCACCTGCGGGATCGTTGATCTGCACAAACTCCACCTCATCCCAGTCCCATGCCGCGCGCAGTGCTAAACGCCCCATACGCCCGAAGCCATTAATGCCGATTTTGATTGCCATGATGATATTCCAATATGTTGATTTTAAATTTTTATGTCTTTAATTTTTTATATTTTCTTAACGCTACTAACGGTTTACTTAAACGATAACACCGCCATTGCCAAAGGCTGAGACTGAGTATGGCAATGGCGTGTATTTATTAGCTTATGTTTCTTAACTTATATGCTTGGCGAACGAGCAGCCTTGACTGACTAAAGCTGACTACAACTTAGTCCCTTAACCATCCTTCAATTTCGTCACGGGTCGGTACTGAGCCGCTGTGTATGAGTTCACCATCGATCACTACCGCAGGCGTCTTCATCACTTTAAATTTCAACAGGGTTTGAGGATCTGTGTCCTTTTTCACAATCGCATCCACGCCCATTTCTTCTGATATGTCCGCAATCATCTCGGCGGTTTTACTACATTTAGCGCAACCACTACCTAATACTTTGACTTGTTTCATGTTATTTCCTTAAAGATACGGTGCTGCAAAATTAAAAATCCAACCTACTAACGTAAATGCCGTCAATAGCACAACCAACAGCACCGCCAAAAGGCGCCACTGCATCACTTGTTTCAGTAAAATAAATTCGGGGAAACTGGCAGCCACTGTGCTCATACAAAACGCCAGCGTAGTGCCAATAGGCAGGCCGTTCGCCAGCAAACTTTCCATCACAGGAATGATGCCGGTCGCATTGGAATACAGGGGAATGCCGACTAATACGGCCGCAGGCACAGACCACCATTGGCCTTGGCCTAAATGGGTTTCAACCCAACCTTCAGGCACAAAACCGTGCAAGGCAGCGCCAAGACCCACGCCGATAATGACCCATTTCCAGACGCGGCCAAAAATCTCAAGCGCCTCAGCTTTAGCAAATTCATGACGTTCAGATAAAGATAAGACCCGCTCAGTGGTAGAAACCTCATTCGATTCCGCCATCTGGCGTCCACAAACGAGGGCTTCGGCGGCGAAGGACTGTAACCAACGCTCGGCCTTAATCGCATCTAACAATAGTCCGCCGAGCATACCCACTGTCATGCCCACAGCCACATATAGCAAGGTAAATTTCCAGCCGAGTAAACTCATGAGCAGCAGGACGGCGACTTCATTGATCAAAGGTGAAGTGATCAAAAAGGCCATAGTGATCCCAAGGGGGATCCCCGCCGAGGTAAAACCTAAAAAGACAGGGATACTCGAGCAAGAACAAAAAGGCGTGATGGCGCCAAAAATCGACCCCAGCAAGTAACCTACTCCCTTATTCTTACCCGCTAAATAATCTCGAACTCGCTCAACATCTAAGGAAGCCCGCAGTAACGCGATGAAATAAATCATCACCACCAGCAATACAAAAATTTTACTGACATCTTCAACAAAAAAATGCACTGCTCCGCCCAAGGCCGAACCCGCCTCTAGGCCAAACACGCCGTACACTAGCCAAGTCGCAAAATCAGTAAATATTTGGAACATATTGATCCCTACACTGACGGTTTACTTGCTTAAATGTCGCTAGAATCGCGCGAGTCTGCTCGACCCTAAACTCACAATTGACTAAGACTCTACTCACTTAGACTCAGCACGAAATGACAGAGCACCGCTTATCACTGCCCCCTGTCACGACTGCTTAACAGCAGTCGCTTAGCAACAGGCCGTAACGCGATCGGGTCGACCGCCCATCTGACAAAGATTACGCACGTTCTCCTGCAAAAAGCTGTCGTTATCATCACAGGTTTGGCCAAGTACCTGCTGGCACCAAGGCGCGATCTCAGCATTGATCCGATAAAACACCCATTGACCCTGGCGCCTATCAACCAACAACCCAGCCTTTTTCAACTGAGCCAAATGGCGCGAGACCTTAGGCTGACTCTCAGACAGCGCAGCCATCAGCTCACACACACATAATTCACCTTCACGCTGGATCAGCAGCAGGCATTTAAGCCGAGTCTCATCGGCAAGTGCCTTAAAAAATGTGACGGGTTGCATCGATTGCTCCCAAAGTTGATTGGAGTATATATGGTAAATAATATATATGAAAAAACGTATGTGTTGAGTTATTTTTTACAGAAATGTGAGATGCATTGACGAGGAGGATTGATTATTAGAAATCAGAATTGATACAACTCAATGAAAATATTATCGAAAATACTGTTGAAGGCTATCCGCTGGAGTTGCAGTTTTTACTTCTTGTTCAGCCAACAGTTATTGCTCTAGCAAGATAATTTTATCGTCAGTTGTGCGACATTCATTGTCATTGTTTCCCAGTGACTCGCCATCCGTTTCTTTTATAAGAAGTATCCATGATGGCTCAGTTCAAACATCCCTGTTTTAAAAGGTCACTGGTGAAACAATGCCAATCCTAACTAATCCTTTAGCAGTCCATTTAGCTAAAAAGTAATTGTCCTAAAGTGAGATAAATTCATTATTTAGTGAGTGTAGGTTCCACTGAATTTACAACATATTTCCTTAAGGTGTGAAAGGTGTTGTTTAGGCATTGGTTGACAGTATCGCGCCAAAAGCAATGAGACCAAAACCGCACGCCTGATTGATTCTATGACCAAACTTTTTAAGCATGTTACTCGCGTGTTTTGATGTCACTAGGTAAGCGACTATACAAAACCAAGCTGCATGTAAAAAAGCAATGTAAAAACCATAGGTAATGGCGAAAGACATGCTTTCATTATCAGATGAAATGAGTTGGCTGAAGACGCTAAGAAAGAAAATCATCGTCTTAGGATTCAATGTATTACATAAAAAACCTTGAAATATATACTTTCTAGTTTGTGTGGGTTGAACGTTTGTTTTTTCATAGTCTAGATCTAACTTGGAACTGACTAATCCTGTCACACCAAGATAAATTAAATACGCTGCACCAACATACTTCACTATGCTAAATAAAACCGCATTTTGAGAAACTAAATGACTGATCCCAATAACAGAATAGGTAATATGTACACAAACACCTATCCCTATCCCAAGAGCCGTTAAAACGCCTGCTTTTCTGCCATAGATTGCACTATTTTTAAAAACCAAAACAAAGTCAGCTCCAGGACTTACCACGATTAAAAGCCCAAACACTGCAAAACTTAATAACTCCATTTTATCTCCTCACTTTTCATAAGTTTGAGATAATTGTATAGATTTATTGATGAGTTATAATCGAAAAAAAGGCATCCTAAATGTGAGAAAAAGTCACAGATGAGACATTTAAAAGCATTCTATGTATTTCATGTTACGGCAGAGTCATCGAATTACAGTAAAGCAGCAGAGAAACTTCATATCACTCACGGAGCAGTAAGTAAGCAAATTAAATTGCTGGAGAGTCATCTATCGCAGATGCTGTTTTACAAGCAAGGCAGAGGAATGTGTCTAACGCAGGAAGGTGAATTGCTCAAGCAGTACACTGACATTGCTTTTAATGCTTTAGATAATGGAATTAAGAAGTTAACAAGGGAAAGTAACAAACATCTCGAAGTTTCCTGTGAACCAACATTAACGATGCGCTGGCTGATGCCTCGACTGGCCAGTTTTTTTCGGCTTAAGGGTATTGATGTTCGGCTATCAACCGCTGGAGGACCTGTAGATTTAAATGAAACAGGATTATCTTTAGCCATTCGGCGCGATGACTTCGATATTAGCCCTGAATATACGGCGCACAACTTAGTCAATGAGTGGGTTGGTCCTGTTTTTTCCCCTGAATATTGGAGAAAATCTCAGAACAACTTAGGTGATATTGTTCTTCTTCATAGTGAAACGAGACCTTCTGCATGGTCAGATTGGTCATCACGCTCAACACATACCTTTTATACGAACAAGTCCAAATCCTTTGAGCATTTCTATTTCTGCTTACAGGCAGCAGTTGACGGTTTAGGGGCTGCGATTGGATCATATCCTCTTATAGTAGATGACTTGAAAAGTGGGAGACTGGTCGCTCCATTTGGATTTACTCAATCCGGACATAAGTACGTACTGCTCAGTCATACAGAAAGACTGGGAAGCAATGAATTAGAGTTCTTAACGTGGTTAGAAAAAACCATGTCTTTATGCCAACCAGAAACTCCTTAGTTCAGATTTTAGGTATGGAACGCTAACTTAGAAATATCCCAAGCCGTTCAAATCTCACATCACCTTAATAACTGATTTTTTACCCAGCAAGCAGACAGACCATGTCTATGCGTCAGTTAAGTTTTAGAGGAAATCTCAAGCTGAGATAAGTTCAGTCTGTTAAAACAGCGGAGGGTTAGTGACTCACCTAAACTTTGATAAGCCATCACATCAAAGTCAGTGCTGATTTTAATGATGAAACAACTTTCATTCGCTTGCCTTACTCTTTCCCCTAAATACAAATCGGTAATTCGATGGGGAAATATCAAACTGTTGACGGAAATGGCGCCGAAGTGAGGTGGTAGAAGCGAAGCCAGCTTGTTCGGCGATGCGATCGATGGAGTGGTCTGTCGTTTCTAAATATCGTTTCACCATAATAAGCCGTTGATTAACCAACCAGAGTGAAAAACTGGTACCTGTGGCTTGTTGAAAACGCCGAGTAAAATGGCGGCGACTGATGCAGGCTTTCTCAGCCATAGTGTCAACCGTCAGCGGCGACCCAATATTTGCTATCGCCCAATCCATGATGGCGGATAAAGGCTCGCGCTGATTAACGGCTGGAACGGGAATATCTATGTATTGAGCCTGACCACCTTGGCGGTGCGGTGGCACAACGAGATGGCGAGCGACTGCGTTAGCCGTTTCAGATCCCCACATTTGCCGAACGATATACAGGCAGCAATCAATACTCGCGGCAGTGCCCGCAGAAGTCACCACATCTCCATTATCGATATACAGCACCTTCTCATCGACAAACACATTCGTGTGCAGATTACGAAAACATTGTGCCCAGCGCCAATGGGTGGTGGCGGAACGTCCGTCGAGTAACCCAGCGGCAGCAACAACAAAAGCGCCCATGCACAGGCCTATGATGCGCGATCCATTGGCGTGTGCTTGCTGCAAGGCATTAATAATGCAGGGTTCTGGCTCGTGTGCAGGATCATCCCAACTCGGCACTATGATGATGTCTTTTGAGCTTAGTTCATCCAGCCCCTTTTCAACTATCATCGAGAAGCCTGCGCTGGTTCTGAGTATTCCAGGTGTGGCGGCGCAGATGGTGATTTCGCAGGCGGGCGTGCCATCGGCCTTGAGCACTTTTTCAAAGACTTCATAGGGAACTGACAGATGAAATGGAATGATCCCATCAAAGACCACTATGGCTATGGTCACTTTTGAAGCTGTTTCTATCTCACTCTGGTTCATCGTATTTATCATCGTCGGCTCAAACTATCCTTAATGTCGCTCACTCAAAGATACCAGCTAATACTCATTTATGTATTAACGGGTATCTTGCGCTTGTTGGCCGTTATAGTCGCACCACTGGCATGTTGAGCACCGCTTGAGTAGTTTTAATCTCAGCAAAAACATCGGCGACACCGGCTATTGCAGCACTTTGCAGCGTGGCGTGATCTACGATAGATCCGTCCCAAGTTGCCAGATCGCGAGTGGCGGTGGCATCTTCTGCAATGATCACATCATAACCCATAGGCACAGCATCACGCGCCGTGCTCGACACGCACATGTGCGTCATAAGCCCAGTAATCACCAGTGTTTTGATGCCCTTCTCTTTCAGTTGTTGATCAAGATTAGTTTCCACAAACGAACTCGGCGTCGCCTTATTGATAACAAAATCAATTTCTAGCGGTTGTAGATCCTGATGAAACTCAGCGTTAACGCTGCCTTCCGCAAATAGTGGCCCAGCAGCAGATCCTAAATGACGCACAAAATAAACTGGCATCGCATTCTGGTGCGCAAATTTAACCACTTGCTTGGCTTTGCCCAACGCTTGCTTGCCGTTCGGGATCGGCATGCTGCCAGTGAAATATTCGTTTTGAAAATCAATCACCAATACAGCTGTCGTGTTCGCATTCAGTTCCGTTGGCGCTTGCGCCTGAGTCATGGTGCGGATTGTCGGTGCTGATACTTTATTGCTTGTCTCTGCGCTGGCCGTTGCACTCGCCATCGAAAGTGCCAGAGCACTGCATATTGCTACTTTTTTCATCGTAAATATCCTTGCATATTCTGTGTCACGGGCCGTATTGCCAAGTGATGCGGGCATTATGCAGAGCACTTAACGATACGAATAGGCGGATTTGTGACGAAAAACAGTACTTTTGGGCCAAAGTGGCCGCATCGAACAACTTAGGCCATCAACCAGACGACCAAGGTGATATTTTTCGCGGATTTAGATGCGCAGCACTGTGCTATAACTTAGAAAGGTAAGGAAAGAACAGTGCTATAGCATTCAATACCGACCTGAACGATGCGGCATCACTGCCTATTTGCAATATCAGCTTGGTTCGCTTTGAGAGTGAGTGATTGACTGTGTGGCAGCGATGTCGGCCCACAGATGTTGAAGCTTGATGTGACATCACGACATTGTATCGATGCGATGTATGCAAACGATACTCTGCAGCAGTTGCAAGCAAGGGGGCGTTCACTCAGTTAACACAGCAGGGGCTACCAACTATGCTAACCCCTGCAAAATCATATGCTCACAGTCCGCGCTGCCATTCTTGTCTCAGGGGAATGCTGCGCGGTGCATTGATGGCGAGTGCAACCTGTGCCAGCAATTTCGCCTTGTCCTTACCTAATACACCCTTGAGCACAAGGTAATTAGAGGCATGATCGGATCTAAATATCGTTTGCTCTAATTCCAAATGATCCAATAAGGTGTGCATTTCTTGGAACAAGCCCATTTGATCCGGCAACTGAAATTGCCCGCCAAATACCGCGTCCATTCGCTCCGTGCCTAGCGGTAAAGTGACTACCAATGTGGATAAATAATCGGGCTGGGCGGCATTCATTAACTTGGCCGAATTAACCGCATGTTGATGGGATAGCGCGACACCGCCTAAACCATTAAGGATCATCACAGATGACTTCATCCCCGCCGCGCGGATTTTAAGCAGTGCCGCTAAGGATGATTCGAAGGTTTCGCCCTTTTGGATTTTGGCGAGCACTTCGTCATCGCCACTTTCGCAACCCACATAGAGTAAAGACAGCCCGAGTTCGCGCAGACGTGCGAGTTGCTCTGGGGTTTTATTATTCAGATTGCGCGGCAAACAATAACTGCTGATGCGAGTCACCTGCGGCAAGTGGCGGTTGATCAGCTCACAAATCGCTTCGAGGCGCGCAAAGGGCAAACTCATGGCATCGCCATCGGCCAAAAATACCCGAGAAACGGGGACGCCAGACTGAGCAACGGCCAAAATATCCTGCTCAACCTTGTCGAGCTTTTGTGCCCTAAAGGCTTTTTGCGGTTGGGTATACATGTCGCAAAAGCTGCACTGGTTCCAACTGCAACCATTAGTCACTTGCAGTATCAATGACTTCCATTCGGATGGCGGTCTAAATACTGGCTCGATATAGTTAATCAACACTGCAAGCTCCTAATAATTGGTCTCACGGTTAAACAATGATTTGGTGATAGGTTTCCACATGGAACGACTCAACCAATTCGGGCATCACTTGGTGGAAATAATGTTGAATGGCGTCTTTAGCACAGTGCTCATCGAAGGCGGCAATATCAACAAACTTCTCTACAAACGTCACACGGCGTGGTTCATCACGGCTCACATTGAGCTCGTAACGAATACAACCCGCTTCGCGGCGCGTGTCAGGAATAAGGCTCGCGAGCGCCGCGATCAGCGCTTCGGTTTTGCCCTCTTTAGCCAGAAAACTCGCCACGCAGGCAATTTGTTGTTGATTGATTTTATAGTCCGTTGAAGTCGACATCTCGGTTCCTTATTGGCTTAATGTTGAATGCATATGTGCCTAGCTCTTGTTGATCGCTTATGTTGATAATTGATGTAGATAACTCATATTGATAGCCGCTTATGCTGATTGATAGCGCATATCTAAATGGGGAATACCATCTTCTAAATACATCTCAGAGCAGGCGAAAAAGCCGAGCTTTTGATAGAAGGCTTTAAGGTAATCTTGGGCGCCAATTTGGATCCCCGCATCGGGCCAAGTCGTCAGTGCCGATTCGATGGCGTGCTGCATTAAAGGCATGGCTAGCCCTTTGCCCCGTCCCGCAGGCGATACCACCACGCGGCCGATACTCGCCTCTGGATAACTTAAGCCCGGCGGCAAAATACGCGCGTAGGCAAGCAGTTCCCCATCTGGCGATAAGCCAATTAAATGCTGGGTTTCTGGGTGCCTATCTTTATCATCAAGCTCAGGATAAGCACAGGCCTGCTCGACCACAAACACATCGACTCTTAACTTCAATATGTCGTATAGGGTATTGGCATTTAATTGATTAAATGTAAGATTTTGCCACTGCAAACGATTATCCCTCTGCAAATCATCGAAAAAGAGCTTTGAGTCTACCACAGCATAAAGACCATAAAAAAGCGCCTTAATCCGCGAGGACTAAGGCGCAAAACTGTTGCGCAAACCAATAGATCTGGGGAAATCTATGGCGACAACAGGATAACGAAAAACGTTATTACTCAACCATGGCATCGTGGGCCACAGACCCAGTCGGTTTTCGGATCAGCAGCACGGCAAATACAGCGATGAGTAGCAGAGCGCCCATGATGTAAAACACATCGTTATAGGCCTGAATATAGGCTTGCTGACTCATGGTTTTGCCCAGCAAAGCTTTCGCCTGCGCGGCCGCGGTATAGGGATCTGAACCTCCGGCCTGCAACAGGCTTGCGCTTTGGGCTAAATAGTCCTGCGCTTGCGTGCTCACTGCGGGTAAGGATTCCTTAATATGGGCCAAATGCCCGCGCGCCAGCGTGTCTGATAGGGTAGCGACCAGCGCAATACCAAAGGCGCCGCCTAAGTTACGCATTACGTTTAATACCGTCGACGCCGAGGCATTTTCATGGGGTTTCAAATGCATAGTCGCGAGCATACCAATAGGCACCAGAATAAACGGTTGACCTAAGGCCCGCACCACTTGCGAGGCAATCATCTGCGGTCCGGCGTAATCTGCGGTCATCTGGCTATTCATGTAATAGCTAATAGCGAACATTAAAAAGCCAAAGGCGGCGAGATATCGACTATCGAAGCGCTCCATTAATTTTGGCACTAAGGGCAATACCAATAGCTGCGGAAATCCCATCCACATAATCACGCCACCAATCTCTAACGGTGTGTAATCATGGACTTGCGATAGATAAAGCGGGATCAAATAGATAGCGCCGAATAGTGCCATCCCCAGTAAAAAATACGCCACGGTGGAGAGCACAAAATCACGCTTACCGAGCAGGCGCAAATTCACTAACGGTTCTTTACGCCTTAGCTGGATCCAAACAAACAACACCAGATTGACTACGGCAATAATGGCCAGATTACGAATGAGCTCCGAGCCAAACCAATCCTTGCGGTTACCTTCTTCAAGCACCACTTCAAGGCAACCCATGCCCAGCGCCATAGTGACTATGCCCGCCAGATCGACATTCTTCAGCTTATCCCAAACGACCGACTGTTTTTCTAAACCGTAGGCCAACATGGCCATCACCAACAAGCCCGGTGGCACATTGATATAAAACAGATAATGCCAGCTAAACTGCTCAGTCAACCAACCGCCTAAGGTCGGGCCGATTGAAGGCGCAAAGGTCGCCGTCACGCCAAATAATGCCATGCCGACGGCACGTTTGTTATCGGGTAAAAACTCAAGGATCAACCTAAAGGCCAGCGGAATAAGCGCACCACCAAAGAAACCCTGTAGCGCCCGAAAGGCGATCATGGCCTCTAAGTTCCACGCGATTGAGCAAAGCACAGAAGCAAAGATAAAGGCTGCTGTAGTCCATAACAGATAACGCCTGACCGACAATCCCGTACTGAGCCAGCCAGAGAGCGGAATAGCGATCATCTCAGCCACCAGATACGCGGTTGAAATCCAACTGCCTTCTTCGAGCGTAGCCCCAAGACTGCCTTGAATCTCCTTCATCGATGCATTGGTGATTTGGATATCGAGGATCGCCATAAAGGCGCCGATCAACCCACCAAATACCGCGATCCATGAGCGGCGACTGCCACGCTCATAATCAGTAGGCTTGTTAGGGACACTGATGCCCTGCGCCTCCATATCGGCAGACGCAGTGATAGAGCCAGTTGCGCTCATACTAACGACCTGTATTTGCAGCGATTGCCGATATTGCAGTACCCGACGCCGTATCCACTTTCACGACCGCACTTAAGCCCGGTAGCATGTGTGCTTCTTCCTCAGACAAATCTAAGCGAATACGCACGGGAATACGTTGGACGATTTTAGTGAAATTACCTGTAGCATTTTCCGCCGGCAGTAAACTGAATTTGGCTCCGGACGCCGGTGACAGACTATCGATAACACCTATAAAGGTTTTGTCGGGAAACGCATCGAGACTGACCTGCACCGACTGTCCTGGTTGCATGTGTTGGATCTGGGTCTCTTTAAAGTTCGCCGTGATCCACACAGCCCCATCCGGAACCAAACTGTAGAGTGCTTGGCCGGGCTGCACGTACTGCCCCACCATAGCGCCACGTTTACCTATCACCCCAGAAAAAGGTGCGGTCACACGGGTATCATTTAATTGAATTTTCGCTAATTCTAAGGTCGCATCGGCCTGTTCTACCACAGAACCCGCCTGATCTAATTGGGCATTAAAAACCGCTAACTCGCGTTGCTTTGCCACTAACACGGCTTTAGCTTCATCGAGGCGGGCGGCGGCAGAATCGAATCCCGCTTGCAGTTGATCGACATCATCTTGAGAGCTGTAATTACTGACTTTAAGCTTTTTCGAGCGACTCAATTGTTGCTGCGCACGAGTGTTATCGGCCTGCGCCGCCACCACACCGGCACTGGCTTGGGTGATTAACGCCCGTTGCAACTCCACCTTAGCGGCTAAAGTTTGCAAGTCCGCCTTCGAACTTGCCAGTGAGGCTTCGGCTTGACTCACTTTGGCGCTAAATTGGTTATCTTCCAGCTGAGCTAATAGCTCACCCTTTTGTACATGCTGGTTATCAGTCACATCGCTTAACACGACGTAGCCCGGCACTTTAACGCTGATATGGGAAATATCGGCCTCAACATAAGCGTTATCAGTGGTTTCGATAAAACGTACCTGTGTCCACCAGTAATAACCGCCTCCCGCAACCGCAGCGAGTAACAGTGGAACGGCGATAATGAGTTTACTTTGGGACATGAATGACTCCTTGATTAGTGATATCTAGTGTACTACTGTCTCACTAAGTTTATTAGCCAGTAAAAAATCAACCCACTGTTTCACAGGTGTAACAATGATGGATCTCAATCGCGTGCAAATTTTCGCTCAAGTGGTCGAGCAAGGCAGCTTTACGGGTGCCGCCAAAGCCCTTGGGATCACTAAGGCAACCGTCAGTCGCAAGATAGCCGAACTCGAAGCCGATACCGGCACACAACTGTTATTTCGCACCACCAGAGCCCTAAAACTCACCGAAGCGGGATCGAGTTATTACAACAGGATCAATAAGATCCTCACCGATCTACAGAGCGCCGAAAATCAGCTCAGCGCCCAACAGCAATTGATCAAAGGCAATCTAAAAATTGTCTGCCCGATTGAATTAGGCCAGTTGTTTTTAGGGCCTATTTTCGCGCAGTTTTTAACGCTTTACCCCGATATCACCATAGAGGCCGAACTCACCAATCGTAAGGTTGATGTCATAGAAGAAGGTATCGATCTGTTATTTCAAATTGCAGATTCTGGCGACACTCGCTTGCAAAGCTATGCCTTAGTCAACGCCCATAAATCGTTAATGGCAAGCCCTGCTTATTTGGCCGAGCACGGCACCCCAAAAGTGCCACAGGATTTAGCCAAACATAAAGCGATCCGCTTACAGTCGGCGCATATTGAAGGAGCATGGAAGTTATTCGATGGAAAAACTTGGATTGTCGCCGAGCCCATGACTCAATTGACAGTAAACAATGTCACTTTAGCCCGCGAGGCCGCCATTGCAGGGCTTGGGATCACAGCGGTGCCCTCCATCATTGCCCAAGTAGCATTAGAAAAAGGCTACTTAATCCCGCTGCTTGATGACTATCCAATGGTCCAAACTAAGGTCGTGCTCAGTTATCCACAGCGGGCCTACTTACCCCGAAAATATCGCGTCTTTATCGAGTTCATCTATTCCGCATTATTTAAACGTTGGGGATCGCAAGTATTGGAAGTGCCCGATTTTATCGGCCAAGCCGATCAGGGCGAATAAACAAAATCGAACAAATAAAGCGATCAAAACAGTAACAACTATAACTTTGTAAAGCTTAAATCGCTGCCATAAGGATAAATCCGCTATGTCATAATTGCCTTAATCCTTAAGCCTCTATAAGCTTGGTAAGGTAACAGGCAGCAAAAGACCTTAGGTTTTCCTGATACAGTTTGCATAATAAAATTTAACATTTAATCTCAATTTTGGAGGAAACCTAATGAGCTTAATTAAAGAGTTCAAGGCTTTTGCGTCCCGTGGCAATGTGATCGACATGGCCGTTGGTATCATCATAGGTGCCGCATTCGGCAAGATTGTCTCGTCCTTCGTGGCCGATATCATAATGCCACCGATTGGTATCATCTTAGGCGGAGTGAATTTTAGTGATTTGAGCATAGTGCTGCAGGCTGCTCAAGGCGATGCGCCTTCTGTGGTGATTGCTTATGGTAAATTCATTCAAACCATTATCGACTTTACGATTATCGCCTTCGCTATTTTTATGGGCGTCAAAGCAATCAATCGCTTAAAGCGCAAAGAAGAAGTCGCGCCTAAAGCACCCGCTGCACCGACTAAAGATCAAGAACTGCTGTCTGAGATCCGCGATCTACTGAAAGCTCAGCAAGAAAAATAAGCCTAATCTAAAGCGCAGATCATAAAAAACCCATCGAACTCGATGGGTTTTGTTTTTATATCGGCGATGTTTCACATCAACCAGATAAGCGATTACTCAGCTTCAATGTGCACAGTTTCACTGTAATCTTGCACCACTTCAGCCACTCGAATGCGATAAGAGTTAAACAAACACGGCACTATGCCCGTTTGCTCAGCAATGCTGTGGGCCATCTGATTGCGCCATTGGGTGATAGAAGCTTGGTCTTCCCAAAACGACAGGCTCAGCACTTTGCCATCGTCGGTTAAACTCTGAAAGCGTTCGATCGAAATTAATCCCTTACGCCCTTCTAAATACTGGCGCATTTCAGTCGCCACATGCAGATACTCTTCCTTCCCTTCTTTGGTTGGAATGACTTCAAAAATTACCGCGATCATAACGCTCTCCAGAAATTAACGTCCTTAAATGTCGACTTTAAGATTAGCCCAACCAGGGCGCGATAGCTCGCTGATTTTTAGACTTTTAGTCAATGTGATAACTCTTTCGACAATGTGGGTAATAACCCGAAACATAACAAGTTATTGCCCACGATGACGGCTTACTTGTGATTACCCGAGCTCATCAATACGTTTATCGTGTCGGTATAACCAGCGATACAAGGTCGGCAACACCAGCAAAGTCAACGCCGTCGAGCTAAACAAACCACCGATAATCACCACTGCCAGCGGCTTTTGGATCTCACTGCCAACCCCCGATGATAATAAAATCGGGATCAAGCCTAAGGCCGAGGTCAGTGCCGTCATCAATACCGGCCGTAAACGCCCAACCGTGCCCTCATAAACACAATCATAGAGTGCTTCGCCGCTTTGCCTGCGCTGATTAATCGAATCCACCAGCACCACGCCGTTGAGCACCGCCACCCCAAATAGCGTGATAAAGCCAATAGAGCTAGGCACAGATAAATAAGTACCACTGACATACAGAGCCACTATGCCGCCAATCAAGGCTAAGGGCACGTTCGCCATGATAAGCAGCACTTGCTTGAATGAACCAAAGGAGAAGTACAACAGCAAGGCAATCAAGGCGATAGAAATCGGCACCACTAGCATCAGCTTTTGCTGCGCTCGCTGCTGATTCTCATATTGTCCGCCAATGATCACTGTATATCCCGCGGGTAAATCGGCCTGTGGCACTAAAGCATAAATGTCTTTTACAACCGAGCCCATATCGCGCCCCGCCACGTTGGCCTGTACTACCACTCGGCGCTGCACATCGTCACGGCGAATATTCGGCGGCGCCATTTCCACTTCAACGCTGGCGACTTCCCCTAAGCGCACAGTGGCGCCATTTGTGCCACTAAGTAATAAGTCTTTAATCGCATCAGGGCTTTGGCGAAACTCGGCCGCGAGGCGCACATTGATGTCGTATCTGGCATTGCCATCGATTACTTGCCCTGCACTCGCGCCGCCAATGCCTTGGCTGACAAGGCTCATCACTTGATCGACACTAATGCCGTAGCGCGCCAATAACTCGCGTTTTGGCCGCACAACCAATTGCGCCTCGCCGCTCACTTGCTCTAATGACACATCCACGGCACCGGGGATTTTCGCGACAAGATCGGTGAGCGCTTGGCCTTTCTCCGACAATACCGCTAAATCTGGACCGAAGATTTTGATCGCTAACTGAGCTTTTACCCCAGAGAGCAATTCATCCACCCGAGTCGCAATCGGCTGCGAGAAAGTCAGCAAGAGTCCGGGGAACACACTGAGTTTTTCCTCCATCAGGCGTTGCAGCTCTAAGCGCGAGCTTGCCGATTGCCATTCAGATATTGGCTTAAGCCCAATATAAACCTCGATATTACTCACAGGCTCAGGATCGCCACCAAGCTCAGGCGCACCAATGCGGCTCAGGGCATATTCCACCTCGGGAAACTCCAGCAAGATAGCTTCAAGCTTGGGCGCGACCGCCAAAGACGTGCCTAAACTCGCGGTTGGCGCCAGCGTGACCCTGAGGTTAATCGTGCCTTCCTCCAGCTCAGGCACAAATTCGGTACCCAGCCTTGGTAGCAATAAGAGGCTCAAAGCAAACATCAATAAGGCACTGAGCATCACTACCTTTGGCCTAGCAAGCGTTGCCGTCAGTAGCTTGCGATAAGCCGCATCCAGCGGCGCTAAGACCACGCTTTGTTTGAGTACCACACCGCGCTTGAACAGATACACAGCAAGGGCTGGCACGGCAATCAAGGCCACCAGCAGCGCTGATATCATTGCCAGAATGATACTGACCGCCATCGGCTGGAACAGCTTGCCCTCAACCCCTTCCAGCGCAAATAGCGGCGCAAACACCACTATGATAATGGCGGTCGCGAAGAAGATTGGACTACACACCTCTTTAGCCGCGAGCATGATGCGCACAGCCATATTGGCCTGCTGACCACCGTCCTCATCGCTATGATATGGGTCTGCCTCACCATCGGCGCGCGTTCTCGCCTCCAGCAAATGTCGACGATCCGGCTGAGTTAAGTGTTTGAAAATGTTCTCTACCATCACCACGGAGCCATCGACTAACATACCAATCGCCACGGCTAGACCACCCAGCGACATCAGGTTTGCCGACAATCCATAGTAGGACATCACCATGAGCGCGAGCCCGATAGACACAGGAATAGACAAGAGCACCAGCAAGGTCGCACGGATATTGACGAGGAACAGCGCCAAGATCACCACGATAAACACAAAGGCCATTAGCAACGCATCGCGCACTGTGGTCACGGCCTTATCGACCAGTTCGGCTTGATCGTAAAACACTTCAAAAGACACGCCATCGGGCAAGGCCTGCTCGATAAGACTCACCCGCGCGCCAATATCATCGATAGTCGCTTTGGTGTTGGCGCCCATGCGTTTAAGCACGACCCCCGCCACCACTTCGCCGAGATTTTGTACGTTGCCAGCTTCATCGCGGCGCGTCATAGTCACAGCACCGACACGGATTTCACTGCCAAAATTCACCTGAGCGATATCGCCCACCCGCACGGGCGTGCCTTTATCCTCCGTAAGCGGGATCTGTGCGATCGCCGCTAAGCCTTGTTCTCCTGCGGGCAACATGCCGTAGCCGCGTACCACAAGTTGCTCTTGGCCTTGGTCCATAAACCAACCGCCAGCGTTGCGGTTATTGCTCTCTAATGCCTCGGTGACTTGCGCCATCGACAAGCCATAGGCACGTAATTTATTCGGATCGACCTGCACTTGGTATTGGCGCACATCGCCACCAAAAGACAAGACTTCAGTCACGCCGCCCACTGGCATCAATATCAACTTCACCAGATAATCATTTAAGCTACGCAGCTCGGCGGCATTAATGCCAGAGTTAGGTTCTGCGCGCAGAATATACTGATAAATCTGCCCTAATCCCGAGGTATTGGGGCCGATTTCCGGCACTCCGACACCGCTTGGGATCATCTCCCGCGCCGCCTGCAACTGTTCAAACACTTGCTGACGAGCGAAGTAAATATCCGTCCCCTCGGCAAATACCACAGTCACAATCGACAAACCAGTACGCGATAACGAGCGCACCTCAGTCACGGCGGGCAAGGCGTACATGGCCGATTCCACCGGATAACTGATAAGTTTTTCCACCTCTTCAGCGGCTAAGCCTTCGGCCGCAGTATTGATGGTCACTTGCACGTTCGTCACATCAGGAAAGGCATCGAGATTCAACTTAGGCAACATGGCCACACAGCCCACAATCACGGCGAGCAGAGCCAATACCACTAACAGCCGATTTTTAATCGCGGCTTCGATTAACTTTTGCAACATAGAAAATCTCCAAAATGAGGGCGCTCATATTAGTGGGCGTGAATATCAAAGCCCGCTTTCGCCTGCTCGGATGCCAAGAAGAACGCGCCAGCCACCACAACCTTGAGCTGTGCCTGTTGGGCTTTTTCAAGCTCAGGTCCACGCACTAGACTCAGACCACGTTGACGCTGCACCACTTCTACCTCAATGGACTCGAAGCCATCCTCATCTTGAATAAAAATCTGCCAATCGCCATCGCCACCACGGGTCAACGCCGCATCGGGCAGCACTATGCCACTGCCGTTTGGATCGGTAGTAGAGCCAGCAAAGTAGAGTTCAGCAAATTGCCCCGCATGCAGCACATGATCAGGATTGGGCATACTCACCAGCACTTGCTCGGTGCGCGTCACGCTATCGAGTTCATGGGAGCGGCCTATAATCTTGCCCGCCAGCGTTTTATCCCCCACTTGCACTAAGGCCGCACTGCCGACAGTGATATGCGCGGTTTGGGTGGGCGTTAACTGCGCCTCAACCCACAGATAGGACTCGTCGGTCAGCTGCATTAACGGCGTGCCCGCACTAAATACTTGGCCTAACATGGCGATATCTTGCTGCACTCGTCCGTCAATCGGCGCTAAAAGTTGATAACTGCCGATGGCTTCGGGCGTCGATTCCAGAGCGCGAATTTGCGCGGGCGTCATCTTAATCGCCTCTAAAATTGCCCGTTTAAGTTCGGCATCCACCTGCGCCTGCATACGGCGGCTGACACTCACAGCGCCTTCGCTCATGCGTTTAACTCGGCTCCATTCAGCTGCAGCATTGATGTAGTCCGCCTGCGCCTGCGCAACGGCTGCGCCGCCCAAGGTCAGTAAAGGCTCACCTTTTTTGACTTCTTGTCCCGGCACTACGTGGCGCGCCAACACTCGCACATCGAGCTGCGGCGCAAGGGTCGCGGTGCGATCGCGATCCACCACTAAGGTCGCCGTCGCCCTGATATCCAAATTCAAATTGGTGATATTCAAGCTATCGCTCGACAAAGGTAATAAGCTAATCCCTGCCAAGTCTTGCTGCGTTTCGGTCAATTTCAGCGCCTGTTCGCCGTGTTCATCCGTCGGCGCCGTTTGCGTTACCGAATCACTGCTTTCCTTAGCCGCGGGTGCGTGATCACCGCCAGCCAATACAGGCTGAGCGCTAAATACCAACGTGCTCAGCACGAATAATGCGAGCGCGATTTTTGATAGGTTAAACCGACGCTTTTCAGGCGTTGTTACAGCATCCAGTTGAAGAACATTTTCGTAGTGAGTATTCAAATTCATTATTATGACCTCATGGGTTTACTGAGCGCGCGGCGGCATTGGGCATGTGCGAAGGTGCTTGGCTGATCTGTTCAGCGCTACCATCCAAAAAAGGCATAAGCTGGCCGCTTTCGCCCATCCAAGTTAACCAACTTTGATAGATAGCCGTTTCTAGGTTTAAGCCCACCAAATAACTGGCGGCTAACTGACGACGACTCTGTAAGTACTCGCTAGTACTCACATCCCCCGCCTGCCATTGTTGGCTTAAGGATTTAGCGGCTTTAGCACCTGACACTTGCACTAACTCACGCCAGTCTTGGTAACGTTCAAGTAAACGCGGTAACGCATAGAGGAATTGTTTCTGCTTAGCGGTAAGCACTCGCTCACGGGCAAGATAGCCTTGCTCCGCGATCGCGATGCCCTTATCGGCTACGGCTTGTAACTCACTGTAGTTATTGCGAACTTGCAGAGGAATCGACACACCAACCCCAAGTTTATTGTCCGTACCTTCCTTTTCGGCGGCTAGACTAATGGTCGGGTCTGCTGACGTATCGGCCTTGACTTGCATGGCATTGACTCGCGCCAGCAGCACTTGCTGATAAGCACTCGCCAGGGCTGGCAAGGCTGATGTAGAGGTGCCCAACTCGGCCGCTGGTGCTTGCTTAGCCTGAGTCACAAAGAAACCGATCTCCTTGATAAATTCACTAAAAGCGAAATTATTATCCCCAAGTAATTCAATTACTTTGCCATCGGCCACTAAGGCCCCCTGCTCGGCTAAGGCGTAGTCGGCAGTATTAGAGGCGACTTCGAGTTGTATCAATTGCAGCTCGACATTGGATAAATCCCCCGCCGCCAATCGCTGCTCAGCAATATTGAGCTGCGCCTTGGTGAACCTTAATTGCTGCTCGGCAAAGGTCAGCGCCTTACGGCTTTGCGCCTGTTCTGCCAACGCCAGTAAGCGTTCGGCCAACATTTGGCTACGCTCTAACCCTATGTCTGCTAACAGGATTTGCGCTTCAAGCTCGGCACGCTGTGTCGCCACGCCGCGCTTGTCGCCCCAATCGAGGGTTTGACTCAGCCCTAAGCTATAAGCATCTGTATCAGCATTTTGATAATTAAGCCCAAGTTCTGGGTTATACACAGCGCGATCTGCCGCCTGAATGGCCAGTTTGGCCTGTTGCTGCTTTACAAGCTGAGCCTGAACTTCAGGTAACTGATTGAACTGTGTGAGTAACTCGGGCAACCATTGGCCTAAAGCGACATATGGCGTGTCGGTTTCTTTGGCGGGCAAACCCAGTGATTTAGCCTTAAACACCTCGGCTTCAGGGGCTTGGGTTTCAATGGCTTTGGTTTCCAAGGGATTGGTTTCAAGAAAGACTTCAAGAGTGTCATTTTCTGCCGCGAGGGCAAAGGCTAACAATCCGGCGGCCAATACTAATCCGCAGCTCAACAAGCCCGATCGAAACAGGCAAGCCAAGGTACGGGCGAGAGTCGTTTTGTTCATCGCAAATCCTAACAATATCGAATGTGGATCGGCTGACTTTGCGCCCAAAGCGTGACTGCTAGATTCGAGCTTCATGTGAAATAGCTCAATGCAAAGCAATCCTATCGTTTGGGCATGGCAAATAAGCGCCGTTCGAATCATCCCGCCAAGTAAGCATAGCTAAAACTATGCGTAACTTAAGCTATGCATAACCAACACACCGCATGGCTAAAGGCCAATGGCTGATACAACAACCAAGGCTGCCGAGCATCAGTTAACGCGCATTTTTGGGGATGAAAATACATGGCTTATCGCGCGGCGAAATAGATTGAGATTCAATAGAATGAATCAAGATCCTTAGACCGAGGAATAAGCTGGATAGTGGGGGATTAAGCGATTGGAGGACGGTACTTAGGTAAATTATCAGGCGGGAAATAGGCTAAATTAGCTGCGAGGAAAACGCTTTCTAAGGCTTGCACAGGTTGGCTTAGCCCAGGAGATAACAGCGCCACATGACCGCCATGGCATTGGCAATCGAGGCACAGGTCAAAATCCTGTAATTCTGTGGTTTTCACTAAGTGGGAATGCAATTCGCTGGCATGATTTTCGCCCAAGTTATTGCTTAACACATCACTACTGGCATCAATATCAGCAAAACCTAGGGCTTGCTCGCTTGGACAAACGCAATCGACACATTGGGCCAAAGTGGTCACTTGGGCGCTAAATTGCAGATGGGGATGATTATCGGCTTCTTCCGCGCCATTGCCCGCATGTAACTGATGCGCCCCCAAATTCGCGCCAGCAAATTGCAGCACGATAATGGCTATCAGTAAGGTCACCATTCGAGTAAAAAATGGCTTAGCGGTAGAATTCAAATATCACCTATAGCAAATAACGGATAACGGATAACGGATAACGGATAACGGATAACGGATAACGGATAACGGAACATCTGACCCGTATGATAAACATAAGTTCACAGCTCGCAAGCAAAGTCTTTCAAGCTGTGATCTCTAAAGGCTAACGCTGACTAAAATACTCAGTGCTTATTTAAACACGCATCACTTATTTAAATACGCAGTGCTTAGCGTAATCGGCGGCTTCATTAGCAGTCCAATCGCCAGACGGCTTATCTTTCATCTGCTTGCACCAAGCATCACTACCGACTTCTGGCGAGCAGGCACTCAATCCAGCGGTAAACGCTAGCACCAACGCAATGGCACTGATTTTTGAAACATTTTGCTTAGAAAAAGCGCGCGATTTAAATAAAGACATACTTCATTCCTTGTAAATACGGTCTACACAAGACCATTAGATATTCGAACGCTTAGTGATCCAAGCAATCGCTTTGGTTTTCTGTTCTAGGGGAAACCATGCCACTTCGCCCTGCATAAAAGGCCCGAGTAAACGCACCGCATTTCCCACCCAATCAGGGCCGCCCACAAAAACTAAGGCTTCAAAATTAGGTAATTGGACTTCACCACTGCCGGTGAGTGACTCAAATTCCCAGCCTTCGAGTAACACGTCCGCCTCAATATACAGGCAAACTTGACCCCAATCCTTACGATAACTCTTAATCGCTGGCTGTAAACGGGTCCGATAATCGGTGGAGGATAGTCGGCCACTGGCAAAAAGACTGATAACACCCTTAGCAATATCGGGGATTTGGCATAACATAGAGGCACTCCGAATCGAGAACACTTTTGCAAGCAATGGCCTTGACCAATGCAGTGGCAAAGAATGCGCCCGATGATAACAAATCTATTGAAAAGCCATAAGTGATTATTGATGGCTTCTCAATCCATGCTGAAAAATGCCTAAGTTTGCCATGATAAAAATCTCAAACCGTGTGGAACTTCAGGAAAATGAAATCGAGTGGCAATTTATCCGTTCGAGTGGCGCAGGCGGTCAGCACTTAAATAAAGTGTCCACCGCTGCGCAGCTAATTTTCGATATTAAAAGCTCATCATTACCCGAGTATTACCAAGAACGCTTGCTCAACAAGGCCGATCACCGCATCACTAAAAGCGGCAAAATCATCATTAAATGCCAAGCGAGCCGCAGCCAAGATGCCAACCGCCAAACGGCGTTGGAGCAATTTATCGCCTTAGTCGCCAGTGTCGGTGAAGTGCAGAAAAAACGCATTCCTACCCGCGCCACCAAAGGCAGCCAAACGCGGCGATTAGAGTCCAAGAAACAAAAAGGCGCCACTAAAGCCATGCGTCAGCAAAAGACTGATTATTAGCGTTAATCAGCATTAGGCCGCAGTTGAAACTGGCCGACAATGGCGCTGGATTTCAATGGTAATAGTCGGCTCGCACATGTTCAGCTCGCACACAATCGACTAACGGATAATGCAAAATCAATTTGAACAGGTTAAGTTAGTGACCTATCTACAAAACTAAAAATGCCTCCCAGCTTTAATTCCAAGGCATGTCGTAAAGGAAAGCGCAATGAGTCACAAAATTTTGCTCGTCAATGGCCCCAATCTCAACCTCTTAGGTCGCCGCGAGCCCAGCGTTTATGGTCATCAAACCTTGGCCGACATAGTGGCGGAGTTAAAACAGCAGGCAAAGTTGGCGGAAGTTGAGCTTGAGCATATTCAGTCGAACGCCGAGTTTGAGTTGATCAACGCGATTCATGCGACCGATGCACAGATGATCATTATCAACCCCGCCGCCTTTACCCATACTAGCGTTGCCCTGCGTGATGCCTTGCTTGGCGTCGCGATTCCGTTCTTTGAAGTGCATTTATCCAATGTGCACGCCCGTGAAGCCTTCCGTCACCATTCCTATTTTTCCGATAAGGCGATAGGCGTGATTTGCGGTTTCGGTTCTCAGGGTTATGAGTTTGCACTGGCAGCGGCCATTAAGCGGCTCAACCAGCCACAGTAATCCCATTCAATAGCGTGTTTTGCAAGGGCAGATAAATGGCAATGGATCTTCGTAAAATTAAAAAACTCATTGAGTTAGTGCAAGAATCTGACATAGCAGAACTGGCGATCACCGAAGGTGAAGAATCAATTCGCATCACCCGCTACAGCCCTATGCCAGCCAATATGCAGTCATCGCAAACGCCAGCCACAGCAAGCGTGGCACCTTTACATACACAGGCAAAGCAAACCGCCGTTTCGCCAAGTATGGAAGGTTTTGTGCAAGTCTCGCCTATGGTCGGCACTTTTTACGCGGCGGCAGAACTCGATGAGGTGCCGCTAGTTAAAGTCGGCCAAAAGGTGAGCCAAGGTGAAGTTGTCTGCATTATCGAAGCGATGAGAATGATGAATCCCATCCAAGCCGAGCGCGATGGCGTGGTCAGCGCTATTTGGGCCAAAGACGGCGATGAAGTGGCATTCGATCAACCGCTATTTACCTTAATCTAACCGCTCGCCTTATCATGAATTGAAGCGCACTTGAGTTTAAGCTGCGGTTTTCAAGCAAAGGCAGCATTAACCGAGGTCACTATGATATTAATTACCGGCGCCAGCAGTGGTTTAGGCGCGGCGCTAGCATCGCTCTACGCCAAAGAAAATGAACCGCTAACACTCACAGGCCGCAATGCCGAGCGTCTACAAACCGTCGCCAATGCATTAACGCCCTTCTCCAACAAGCCTATCGCCGCGATCACCGCCGATCTCGCCAGTGAATCGAGTCTCGAAGCCCTGTTCTATGGCCTGACGCAAGCCCCTAAAACCGTGATCCACTGTGCGGGCAGCGGCTACTTTGGGGCGATTGAAACCCAAGGGGCGAGCGATATCCACAGCCTGCTCAATAACAATGTCACCTCGACGATTTTGTTGGTGCGGGAATTAGTCAAACGCTATAAAGATCAAACGGTCACTGTGGTTGTGGTCATGTCCACCGCAGCGCTTGCCGCCAAGGCGGGAGAATCCACTTACTGCGCGGCAAAATGGGCGGTGCGGGGATTTATCGAGTCGGTGCGATTAGAGCTTAAACAAAGCCCAATGAAGTTGATTGCCGTGTATCCCGGCGGCATGGACACAGGCTTTTGGCCAAGTAGCGGTAAAGCATTAGATACCTCAAGTTTTATGTCCGCCGATGAAGCGGCTGGCATGCTCAAGCAAGCCTTAGTTGCCACAGAGCATGGTTATATCGCCGATATCACCATACAAAGAGCCTAGCCCTAGCCGAAACTGAGGTTGGCAGATTACGCACAAAACAGGTTCGAGAAGCAGGATAGCAGCACCTCGAACCTGAGTGTTCCGCTTGCTAGTCAGCGCAGTTGGCTGTGTTTAAGCTTACCGCGCGGCGACTCTCCCTGTGGGTCAGCCACCACATCACAAGTCCTCCTAAAGACAACAAAGACGCCGCATAACCTGTCGCGGTAATCCCTTGTCCAGACAGGATCACTAAACTGCCCACCCAAGGGCCAATTGCATTGGCAAGATTAAAGGCGCATTGCACTAACGCCCCTGTCATGGCCTGTCCATTGGGTGCCACATCCATCAATCTGGCTTGCACAATAGTGGCAAGCCCTAATCCACAACCGACAAAGAATACTACGGGCATCAGCGCCCAATAATGTCCGGTCAAACTCGGATAAATCGCTAATACCAGAGTGCTTAACACTAACGACCAAAACGCCGCCGCTAAGGCCGACTTATCCGCCGCCCAGCCACACACTAAGGTCCCCAATGTTGCGCCAATACCAAACACCGCCATCATGATCGGGATCTTAAACGGCTCGACTTGTGTCACTTGGATTAAGGTTTCAGCCAGATAGGTATACACGCAGAAGATACCGCCAAAGCCAATCGCCGCAATGCCAAGCGTCAACCAGACTTCACGATTCTTCAGGGTTTGTAGCTCTTTTTTGGGGCTCGCATCAGCGGCCACGGCTTGATTGGGCGCTAAAAAATACACCATCACAGCCGTAATGGTCGCCAGAATCGCCACTATGCCAATCCCTGAGCGCCAGCCCACAGTTTGCCCCATCCAAGTGGCAAACGGCACACCGATAATCGTCGCCAGTGTAAGGCCAATAATCACCCGCGATACGGCGCGGGCTTTCATTTCTGGCGGCACTAAAGAAGCGGCGAGCAACATAGCCACACCAAAATAAGCTCCGTGGGGCAAGCCGCTGAGAAAGCGAAAAAAGATTAACCAATTCAATGATGGCGCTAACGCACTTAAGCCATTGGCCACCGCCATTAACCCGGCTAAGGCAATCAAGAGTGTTCGCCGTCTGACCCTAACGGCCAGCACCATGATAATCGGCGAACCGACCACAACCCCCAACGCATAGGCACTAATGGCATAACTCACATGGGCAACCTCTACGCCTAAATCGCTCGCGATATAAGGCACTAAGGTCATGGAAGCAAATTCTGTGGTGCCTAAAGCGAATGTTCCGAGTGCTAAGGCAAGTAACACCCATAGTGTACTGGCGCCCTTATGCTGATTTTGGACAGATGGATTTTGAACCTGATGTTGAACGGTTTTCAAACTTTTTCTCCGCTATGCTATAAAACGACAACTAGCTAATAAATAAATTGGAGCCCACTAAGGGGCTCCAATTTCTCAGTCATTTACCTAATGTAAATCTATCTGACTAACTGTTCTTGATAAGTTTGACTGTTCCAGTCGAAGGCATAAAGCGTGCCTTGCCACTCGTAAAGTGTACGGCCATCCTGCTGCACAATTCTGGCATTACTCGGCAAGCTAGACACACTGTGCGCTGCCCGTGGACGCGGAGTCGCAACTGTTTTGCCTGTGACGTTACTAGTTTGCGACACCAGTTGCCCAGTCGATTGTCCGGCCATATTTACAGGCATACTCGACACCATACGGCCTTCACTCGCAGAATATTGCATACTGGTTGTGACCCGTACAGGCGTAGAAATCGCCACAGGTTCATCGTCGTAGCGCATAGGAATCGACAGGCCTATGCCCGAATAGGGCGAGTTCCAGTAATTTCGAGCGTAAGCGTCACGCGAAGTATTCCAGCCCCAATCATTGTTCCACTGGCTGTTCACACCATAACCGACATTCCAGCCAGAACCCCAACCTGTTGCAAGCCCTAAACCCAGTCCTAAACCCCAAGGGTAATAAGGTCGGTAATAGGGACGATAATGGCGATTATCGTTGCGTACATGGCGGTTGTCGTAATGGTTGTCATGACGATTGTTGTAATGACTTTCTCCACGACTGTGGCTATCACGAGGACCTTGGCGCTCGCCTTGCTCCGAATGGTCCCGATTTCCGGCAACCGCCGCAGTCGACACACTGAGCGCGCCCAAGAGCGATATCCCCACAGCCAGCGACAAAACCAAGCACTTTAGCGGCCGCTTATGCACGCCATGTGATTGACTTTGAAAACACTTTCCTTGAGTAAATGTTACTGGGATATTCATATAAACCTCGAAATAAAGGGCGTAAGCGAGATCAATCGTGACTTACTGGCATCCATTTTACGCTTCCTAAGCTTGAAGATCACTGAATTGGTTAACCCTAAAACAGAAAAATGCTATAGTGCGCGCCACACGGATTTTCATTGCAGAGGCTATTTCCACATGAGTTTTAAGGATTTACGCAGCTTTATTGATCATCTGGAAGCCAATGGCGAACTCAAACGCATTAGCTACCCAGTTGATCCTCATTTAGAAATGACAGAGATCGCCGATCGCGTATTACGCGCTAAGGGCCCTGCGCTATTATTTGAAAATCCCAAAGATCATCACATGCCCGTGTTGGTAAACCTGTTCGGTACGCCAAAACGTGTGGCCATGGCGCTCGGTAAAGACGATCCCTTAGCGTTGCGCGAAGTGGGCGAACTGTTAGCCTTTTTAAAAGAACCCGAACCACCACGGGGCTTTAAAGACGCGATCGCTAAGATCCCTATGTTCAAGCAAGCCTTGAATATGCCGCCAAAAACAGTGCGCAATCCCCCTTGCCAACAAGTGATCAAAACTGGCGATGAAGTCGATTTGACCCAATTACCTATTCAGCATTGCTGGCCGGGCGATGTCGCACCACTGGTGACCTGGGGCTTAACCATCACCAAAGGCCCGCGCAAGAGTCGTCAGAATTTAGGCATTTATCGCCAACAATTACTGGGTAAAAACAAGCTGATCATGCGTTGGTTATCCCACCGTGGCGGCGCGTTAGACTTTGCTGATTTTAAACAACAATTCCCCGGTGAGCGTTATCCTGTTGTCGTCGCACTCGGCGCCGATCCTGTGACCATTTTAGGTGCCGTCACCCCAGTCCCCGATTCCATGAGCGAATACGCTTTTGCCGGTTTACTGCGCGGTGAACGTACCGAAGTCTGCAAGGCATTAAGCTGCGACTTAGAAGTGCCCGCCACCAGTGAAATCATCCTCGAAGGCTATATCGATCCTGAGGAACTGGCGGAAGAAGGCCCCTACGGCGATCACACGGGTTACTACAACGAAACCGATAAGTTTCCAGTATTTACCGTTACCCACATCACTCACCGTAAAGATGCCATCTACCACAGCACTTACACTGGCCGTCCACCGGATGAGCCCGCCATGCTTGGAGTTGCATTAAACGAAGTGTTTGTGCCGATTTTGCGTAAGCAATATCCTGAGATCGTTGATTTTTATCTGCCGCCTGAGGGTTGTTCGTACCGCATGGCAGTGATCTCCATTCGCAAACAATATCCGGGACACGCCAAACGGGTGATGATGGGCGCGTGGTCTTTCCTACGCCAATTTATGTACACCAAGTTTATTGTTATCGTCGATGAAGATGTGAACTGCCGTGACTGGCAAGATGTGATCTGGGCGATCACCACCCGTATGGACCCTAAACGCGATACCGTGATGATCGAAAACACCCCGATCGACTACCTCGATTTTGCCTCACCCGTCGCGGGCTTAGGCTCAAAAATGGGACTCGATGCCACCAATAAGTGGGAAGGTGAAACCAACCGCGAATGGGGCACGCCAATCGTGATGGATCCAAAAGTAAAACAAAAGATCGACTCAATCTGGGATGAGTTAGGCATAGACGACAGCCCAACCCTATAATTCAGCTTAAGCCATTACTCAAGTATCGGCTTAAGCCAAGAGAATAGGCCAATAACAGGCCTCTAAAGCGACACCTAGACACATACTGTTGAAGAAAGGTGCAAAGGAAGTTTGATGAAAACCATACGTTGTAAGATAGAGAAAGTTAACCCATTTAACGATGCCGTATATCAAGTATTGTTAAGGCCTGAAACCGCCTTCGATTTCCAAGCGGGGCAATACTTATGTGTTGTCATGGGTGAAAAAGATAAACGCCCCTTCTCTATCGCATCAGCGCCAAACGCCGAGCTGATTGAATTACACATTGGCGCCGCTGTGAGTGAAAGCTACCCAATGCAAGTGGTCGAGCGCCTGAAAGCCTGCGCCCTTGATGGCAGCACTATCGACATCGAAGCCCCAGGCGGCGAAGCCCACCTGCGTCACGAAAGCATTCGCCCTCGCCTGTTAATCGCCGGCGGCACAGGTTTCTCATACACTAAGAGTATCGTCGAGCACCAAATCGCCCTCGGCCAACAGGTTAAAACCACCCTGTATTGGGGTTGTCGCACCCAAGATGCCATGTATTTTGAAACCATAGCCCGCGAGTGGCACAACGCTCACCCTTGGTTACACTTCGTCCCAGTCATCGAAGAAGCCCCAGCCAATTGGCAAGGTAAAACTGCCAATCTGCTAGCGCAAATCAAACAAGATTTTGTCAGCTTAAATGGCTACGATATCTATATCGCCGGACGTTTCGACATGGTGGGTGCAGCACGGGAAATCTTCCGTGAGATTGGTGTAGAAGAAGCCCATCTCTACGGAGATGCGTTCGCGTTTATCAAATAACGCGTGGATTTGTTAGCTTGGCTGGCTAACGTTTGCCACTTTAGCTTCAAATAATAAACCCCAGTGCTTACTGGGGTTTTGTTTTTACTTTCAATAAGAAAATGACACTTGCGGCATCTTCGTGATGACGTCAATCATTATCCTTTTAGGATAAAATTACCTATTGAAGCTCAATCGACACCACATTGGTGACGCCTCTAGCCAAGGTTATCATGCCTGAGGTGTAGAATTTTCCAGTGTCACTCTGAGCCTTCAGATAATAGACACCACTATTGATAATCATGGTTTCTGGGCGGTGCATCGTCATTGGCTTATCACTTAACCAACCATTACCGTCTAACGCATAAAGGTAATTAGTACTTTCCATCGCCGCGCCACTGTCTTGATGGTATGCCAACACCCTGACCATAGTCATACCCTTAGGATTTTTCTCCTGAGTAATAGAGCGGATCGCACCGCGTTCCGGAGACATCTTAGTATTCTCAGTAATATAAAATGGTTCGGAGCTATTCGAGTATTGCTGAGTCTGATGTTCGTAAGTGGGGATGGAGCTACTACCGGAAGTGCCGCCTGAAGTACCTGTGCTAGCGATGCCTGCGATATCAGACACAGAATCGGCGATGTTTCTTACATCTGTACTCTTACAAGCAGCAAGACTTAAAACAAGGGTACATAAGATCATTTTTTTCATTGCGTTTAATCCATTAAGTTATTGTCTATCCATACCGCACATTGTATTAAGTGAGTTAAGCTCATCACAAAGTACTACTTAGGTAACCTATTATTACCAATGATTTTTTAAGTAGGGTAAATTATCAATGAGAATGTCATTAGTCAATAACTTAACAAACACGCAACCAATAAATCATAATGATTGAGATGATTTCACCATCTCTCGAGAGTGATTGGTGTAATGGACGGCACACTACAATGATGCGATCGCATTGATCAAATAACACGATAATTTGTTAGCTTGGCTGGCTAACGTTTTCCAGTTGGGCTGCAAATAATAAATCCCAGTTTTCGCCGTATTTCACTTTGAATACGGCCTTACGGCCAAGAAAATCTACATATCCAAACTTCGTTTGTTATTTTAAATCAAAGTCGTGGGTCTTCAACCCACACCCGACCAAGGAGGACTGCTCGTCCTATCCTCCTTGGATTCTCCAAGACGCCCCTAGCGAAGTTACATGCATTAGTGACTGGCTTCGTGCTTATTCGAAAATAGTTAACGCTTCCGATGGGGCGTCCCTTCCCCCCGAAAGCGACGCAGACGTCCTGTCTGCGTCACGCTATTTTCTTCAACGCCCTTTAGCAACTTCGCAGGGGAAGGTGAACTTCTGTGATCTCGGTGTCGACTGTTTATCCCAAAAGAGTTTTTTCCTGTCCTATCTTTTTACTTTCGCAGGGAAATTGGCGTAACCTTTAGCATAAAATGTATGCCTGTCCGCTCTTTCTTTTTCACAAAAAACCATAGTAACCAGTCACAATGTACCAACAAAAATATGGCTTATCAGTCTTTTCCCATGGGTATCTCATTTTCTTGATAGTCACTAACTTTCACTATTGTGGAATTATCCCATAATGAGTCAATAGCTGACGCAACATGGGATTCAAGTACAAATGAAACAGACTAAGACGCCACACAAACTCGTTAAATGCTTAGCCTTAACGGGATTATTCACCCTATCTGCCTGTGCAAACGACGAACTTGCAGATACTTTACTCACCAATACCCACGTCTATGGCCATGATCAAGCGACTAGTATAGCCATTAAGGATGGCAAAATTGTCTACATTGGGAATAGCGTTAACGCCATGGATCACGTGAGCAATCAAACCAAAGTCATCGATTTAAAAGGTCATTACTTATTACCTGGTTTTATTGATAACCATAATCATGTGTTTGAAGCCGCGAGTGAAATAGGTAGCGACTGTTTACTGGATGATGAAACTAATCTCAAAGGCTATATCCGCACATTAACCGCCTGTAAAAATCAGTTGGAAACGGGAGAGTGGTTACTCGGCTATGGCCATCAACTCAGTGTCATAATGCAAGAGAATGGCCCCACTCCTTTGGCAACATTAGACAAAATCTTCCCCGATAATCCTGTCGTTATTATGGAGCAAACATCCCATTCGATGTGGGTCAACTCCCTCGCATTAGCCAAAGCTAAGATAAGCGCTCATACAGCCGATCCGCAAGGCGGCAAGATCCTCAAAGATGAAGAGAGCGGTAAACTTCTCGGTATTTTATTCGATAATGCTGGCGATCTTGTGATGGAACAAGCATGGAAATCACAACCCAATCTACAACAAGCCAATTATCAAGGTTTATTAAATGGTCTGGCAGCTGCTGCCGAGCACGGGATAACGACTATCGGTGATGGACGACTCTATTGGAAACGTGACTGGTTAGAAACATGGCTAGCCGTCGAAAGTCATGATGAATTAACCGCCAGAGTCAGTCTACGCCCTTGGATTTATCCTGCCGATGAACCCCAAGCACAGCTTGATTTCTTTAAAAAAATTCATTCTGATGATAAACAACGTCTGCTGCTCATCAATCAGGTCAAAATCTACAGTGATGGCATCATCATAAACGGTACTGCCAGTACATTAGCCCCCTATGATTGGAGCTACACCCCCGAACTTCCTAGGGGACTCGAGTATGTTCCTGCCAGTAAAATGGCGTGGTGGCTTACTGAACTCAACAAAATTGGATACGGGGCACATATTCATGCCATAGGTGATGCAGGGGTACGCAACACCTTAGATGCTATTGAAACTTTACGATCTCAGGGAGCTACTCGCCCTTATGCCATGACGCATTTAGAAATGGTATCTCCCCAAGATATCAAACGCTTTGCCTCACTAAAAGTCGATGCAGATTTCCAATTGGGTAGCGATTACATTGCTGAGCAAGATCATGAGTGGGCGATCCCTTTTATCGGTAAGCAACGAGCTCATGCTTTATTACCTATTAACCCTATTTTCAAGACTGGCGCGAATGTAACTTTAAGTAGTGACTGGAATGTGAATGATATCAATCCACTCGTTGGTATTGCTAACGCAGTCTATCTGCAAAATGCAGGCATCACCGATATTCACAGTGCTATTGCAGCCTATACAATAAATCCCGCTAACGCCTTGGGCATAAGTGACATTACTGGTTCTATCGCGCTAGGGAAATCTGCCGATTTTGTTGTATTAGAGCGAGACATTACCCAAGCCACAGCAAAACAAATTGCTGACACTCAAATTTTAATGACGTGGTTAGAGGGGGAGCTAGTGTTCGATCTCAATGATCAATAGCAATCCCGTATCAATCTAATTATTTGCTGAGTTGCTCTTTTATTAACGTCAGCAAAGAAGACCCTAAGGTGCTGGCCTCAAACCCATGATGCCAGCGCATTTCGAGCCGCCGCTTCATAGGCGCAAATTCACTACTCAATTGGACAACTTTTAATCTTCCACTGTCGATTTCTGTCTGCGCTAAAGATAACGGCAAAAAACTATATCCATCCCCTTCGGCAAGTAAGGACTTTAACAAAGCAAGATCGGGGATTTGGCAATAATGGCCACTAAAGCCGACTTCGAGATCATCACTTTCAGTCTGCCCTCCTGCCCAAATATATTCACGATAGGGCGCTAATTGTGCGGGGTCGATTACCTGCTGTGAAGCTAATGTATGCTGTCCAGATATCAACATTACCTCTTGATATTCGCCAAGGCGGCAGTAACCCGATTGAGATTGATGTAATTCAACCGTTTCATGTAACAGTAAAAGGTCGATATTATCGGATAGAAATGCACTGTGTAATGCATCGAAAGTATCCACTTTTAAGACAAAATCCAGCGTTGGAAACTGCATTAAATAGCGCTGAATTGTCGAACGTAAGACTTCTAAAGGAATGTAATTTTCAACCCCCAACACTAACCGACCTTTACCAAGCTCGGCATAATGGGTCGCCGATTGAGTAAATTGTTCCCATTGGGCCAAGGCTAAAATAGCCTTAGGTAGTAAATGCTCGCCTCCCGCAGTGAGTGCCACTTGATTTGCACTACGCTCAAATAAATCCACACCTATGTCGACTTCTAACTCGGCAATCCACTGACTCACTTGCGGCTGACGTTTGCCCAGTGCGCGAGCGGCGGCTGAGACAGAGCCTAGTTGAGTCGTCAATACAAATGCTTTAACTCGTTGAATATTCAAATGTGCTCTACTATTTTATAAACGCGTTGTGCGCTTGACTTTAATACCCGTCAGACGGAATCACAATGTTAACTTACCTATGCAAGACACTTTGTTAAAAATCAGATGTGAAGCCCCACGACTTAGATTTAGATTTTGATTTAAAAAGTTAAAAGCTAAAATAATGCCCAAAACTCAAACGAAGTTTAAACACCCAGCCCTGCGGCGCCTGAGCCCCCCCCTTACACTTGTGGTCTATGTAGATCGAAACGTAACGCTTCGGTGATCCCATAATAGACCGATGGGCCGCCGGCACGTAATACGGGTTCGGCGAGGGCGGTTTGATAAATCCCCTCGGCATTGAGTAAATGCTTGGCGATATGCACGGCCACCACTTCACCTAATACCAACCAAGTATCAATCTTGTCGCCATTGGCGGCGGTTAACTGGATACATTGGGACAACTTACATTCAAAATTCACTGGGCTTTCAGCCACTAAATCGGCCTTAACAATGGTGCCTGCTTTAGCTGTGAGTCCGGCAAAGCTAAACTCATCTTGACCGCGTGGCAACATGGCGGAGGTTTGATTCATCTGCTCGGCAAGGCTGCGAGTGGTGAGGTTCCACACAAACTCCCCTGTTTCGACGATATTGGCGACACTGTCTTTCCAACCTGTGCTGGCAAAGCCGATGATGGGCGGTTTGTAGTTGAAACAATTGAAAAAGCTGTAAGGGGCGAGATTGCGTTGCCCCTCGGCATTGCGTGATGAAATCCAGCCGATCGGTCGAGGACCCACAATTGCATTTAAAGGATCGTGTGCAAGACCATGGCCTTTGCTCGGTTCGTAGAAATAGCGGTTATCAGCGGTCATACTTGATCCTTTTGTTATTGCCACATTGTTATTGCCACAACCGTGACTTGAGCGATTAACACAGCCATCACTGGCACACTTTTATGGTCGCTATCTTACCTAAGTTCCGCGGCCGTCGCCAAAACTCTGCAGCATAAATTAAGCGAGAGCTAGGATAAAATCAGGCTGCAAATTTTAGATCCAACACACTCTTCTGCTAAAGTGATGCTGATCAGTGGGCTAAATGGCTAACTCTGCTAGGTGGCAAATAAAGGAGTCGTGAATGGACGCGATAAAAAGAATATGGAAAAGGTTGTTATTGGCCACAGTGCTATTGGCGACGGGTTGTGCCAGTGTGGCGCAAATCGATTTCAATGCTCTGTTTGGCACTAGCTCACCGCAAAAACGCGTAGAGAATGCACAGCTTAACGACCAATTTGTTCAACAGGCCGAATTTGTGCACAAAGAAGTTGAACCGATCCTCAATAGCCGCTGCGTGGTGTGCCATGCCTGCTACGATGCTCCCTGCCAGCTCAAAATGACCTCAAGCGAAGGTATAGAACGCGGAGCGAGTAAGGAAAAAGTTTACCAAGGCACACGCTTAGTTGCCGCCACACCTAATCGCTTATTTGTCGATGCCTTTACCCCAGAAGCTTGGCGTCAACGCGGGTTTTACCCCATGCTAAACGAGCGCGATCAAACCCCAGAAGCCAATACCCAAGCCTCGGTATTAGCCAGAATGCTCACGCTTAAGCAAATGCCCCCCCTGCCCGAAGACAAGATTTTAGATAAGCGTTTTGATTTCAGCCTAGATAGAGTTCAGCAATGCGCCAGCCTAGAGGAAATGGACAAATACGAGCAAAGCCAGCCCCTTGCAGGTATGCCTTATGGCTTGCCAGCACTGAATGCTAATGAACATCAAGTGTTGATGCACTGGCTCGAGCAAGGTGCGCCACTGCCGTTTGCACAGGCGCTTACACCTGAATTTATTGCAGAAATAACCCACTGGGAGACGTTTTTAAACGGCGACAGTTTAAAAAGCCAATTAAGTGCACGCTACATCTACGAGCATTTGTTTGCCTTCCATTTATATTTTGAGTCTTTGAATCAGCCGAACACCCAGCCTTTATTCTTCGAGTTAGTGCGTTCTCGGACGCCGCCGGGGCAAGCGCTGGATATTATCGCCTCCCGTCGTCCCTTCGATGATCCTAAGGTGGAGCGAGTCTATTACCGCTTTCGGCCTTATCGGGCAACCATAGTCGATAAAACCCATATCCCCTACGCTTTGAATACCGGCTTGCTGGATAACTGGCAACAATGGTTTATCGATGCGGATTACTCAGTCACTCAACTGCCGAGCTACAAGCCGAGCGTTGCGGCCAATCCCTTTGAAGCCTTTATTCAAATTCCTGCCAGTGCGCGCTATCGATTTATGCTGACCCGCGCCCAAGATACCATTATGGGCTTTATCAAAGGCCCAGTGTGCCGTGGTCAGGTGGCGCTCAATGTCATTAACGATAGATTCTGGGTGTACTTTGTGACTCCAGATTATATGGACGACACTGACTTTAGCGCCTTTTACCATTCCCAACTTGAAAACCTACGTATGCCTGCAGAGGAAGAAAGCACTGCATTAGCAGTAACTTGGGTGAAATATGCCGCCAAGCAAGGCAAATATATGCGAGCGCGTAACCAGTTCTTGAACGAGAAATTCAAAAACGGCCAGCACCTTACCATAGACGGACTCTGGGATGGCGACGACACCAATGATAATGCCAGCCTGACAGTATTTCGTCACTTCGACAATGCCACTGTGGTCAAAGGCTTAGTAGGCGAACCGCCCAAAACGGCTTGGATTATCGATTATGCCTTGCTGGAGCGTATCCACTATTTATTGGTCGCGGGTTTCGATGTTTATGGTAACTACGGCCACCAGCTATTAACTCGCTTATACATGGATTTTTTACGTATGGAGGGGGAATCGAATTTCCTGACCCTGTTGCCACAGGAGGAAAGGCGCAAGCAGTTGAGTGATTGGTATCAAGGGGCTGGAACTCAACTCACGGCCTTTATCGCAGGGGATATCAACACCTTTCATCAGCCTACGGGCGTACTCTACTTTAGTGACGATCTAAAGGGCGAGCTGTATCAAAAACTCGGGCAGAAGGTTGCTAAGGTTCAACCCAATCGATATCACATAGAAAATAGTAACTTGCAAATACATAGCAAAGCACTTTTACACACATTAGATCGATTAAAAGGCACACAAGCGACCCTGTTACCTGAACTAACCATGATCATGGTGGAACCTGAAAAAGCGGGTAAAGCTGAGATATTTACCTTAGTTCGCAATAGCGCCCATCGGAATATTTCGAGCCTGTTTAATGAGGCGAGTAACCGCGAACCCGCTAAAGATGACGTCACTTTAGTGCATGGCTTATTGGGCAGTTATCCTGAGGCATTTTGGCGAGTGAAAGAACAAGACTTGCCTAACGTCGTGGCGACAGTAGAGAAAATGCAAACTGAAAAAGACTATGAGGCACTGTTAGATATGGTGGGTGTACGCCGTACCGATCCGAAGTTTTGGGCCTTTAGTGACGAACTCAATCAGATCTTTTTCGACAATCACCCGATAGAAAGTGGGTGGCTGGATTACAACCGACTGCAAAATCGTTAATAAAAAGGGGAACGCTAGCGTTCCCCTTCCTTTCAAATCAACCCAGTAAACTTACCAGATCTTAACGCGATCTTCAGGGGCTAAATACAGCTTGTCGCTAGGCTTAACATCGAATGCAGTATACCAAGCATCTAAGTTACGCACGGTCAGCGCACGATACATGCCTGGGGCATGTCCATCGGTTGCTACCCGAGCACGCAGGGCTTCGTCACGCATCTTAGTGGCCCAGGTTTGCGCAAAGCCGATAAAGAAGCGTTGATCACCCGTAAAGCCTCCAATCACAGGGGCATCTTTGCCTTTAAGCGAGGCGTGATAAGCATCATAAGCGGCGGCTAAACCTGCTACGTCGGCAATGTTTTCACCTAAGGTCAACTTGCCATTGACATGTAAATCAGGGAAAGGCGCATAAGCATCAAACTGCTGCGCTAACGCATCGCCTTGCTTATCAAATTGAGCAAAGTCAGCGGGCGTCCACCAGTTACGCATAGCGCCAGTCGAGTCAAAGGCCGCGCCATTGTTATCAAAACTATGGCTGATTTCATGACCAATCACAGCGCCAATCGCGCCATAGTTGTAAGCGGCATCGGCCTTAGCATCGAAGAATGGCGGTTGCAAAATACCCGCAGGGAAGTTAAGCGCATTTTGCACTGGTAAGTTCACCGCATTCACCACTTGCGGCGTCATCCACCACTCGCCTTTATCCATTGGTTTGCCAATCTTGGCTAACTGGTGGCTGTACTCCACTTTTTCGCCATTGATGGCATTGGCGTAGGCATTGGTCGCAGTCACTGCATAGCTGTCGTAATTGCGCCATTTATCGGGATAACCCACGCCCACCGCCATAGTGGCCACTTTTGCTAGGGCTTCTTTCTTGGTTGAAGGGTCCATCCAATCGAGTTTTTCCACTCGCAGACCGAAAGCGGTCACTATGTTATCCACCATAGCGCTGACTTCTGCTTTGGCCGAAGCGGGGAAATATTGCTCGGCATAGGCATGGCCTACGGCATCACCTAGGTATTGATCGAGTGCAGCTAAGGCACGTTTATCGCGACTGCGCTGCTCTGGCGTGCCAGAAAGCTTAGTGCCATTAAAGGCAAACGAAGCGTTGTCGATTGCCGATGGCAACACATCAGCATGGCTGTTGATATGGTGGAACACGAGCCAATCTTTCCATGCTTCTAAAGGCTCAGAGGCCACAAGCGCAGAAAGTCCCGTAATCGCCGTTGCATGGTAGGCCGCAAATTTAAGCTGATTGCCCAGTTGCGCCGCCGCTAGAAAGGCAGTCCAATCGATGCCCGGTGCTTTGGCATCAAAGTCAGTACGGCTCCATACCCCCGAAGACTGAGTAAAATCTTCGCTTGCTTCACGGCTGGCGTGGGCCGCGGCAATCTTGTTTTCAAGGGCAAAAATACGATCGGCACGGACAGCGGCATCGCTCACACCCGCATCTTTAAGCAAGGTTTCAATGTAAGCGCGGTAAGCGGTGCGAATGTCGACCATTTTAGGATCGGCAGACAGGTAATATTCGCGCTCAGGTAAGCCTAAACCGCCCTGTAAAAAGTAAGGTAAGACTTCGCCCGGCGTGGCTAAACCTTGGGTTACGAAGATCCCAAATAGGTTTTCGGTATAAAAGTCAGTCGCGTTGAGAGGATCGACATCGGCGCGCAGATTTCCACCTAATGCCGCAGATAAATCCTGCTTGCTCGCAATGGCCTCATAACGGGCAATATCCGCCTCGGCAGGCTTCATTCCTGCGGCATCAATAGCGGCGGTATCTGTGTAAGCCTTGTAGAAATCGGCGATACGCGCTTCGTCGCTTCCCGCCGCATGTTGCGCTTTCACCAGATCGGCAATCAAACTGGTTTTATGCTTTTCGGTTGCTTCAAAGGCAACGAGGAAAGCGCCAGTGCTGGAGCGATCGGCGGGGATCATAGTCGTTTTCATCCACTCGCCATTGGCGTAGGTATAAAAATCATCCCCTGGTTTTACCGTTGACGTCATAGCCGCGACATTAATGCCAATCGGCATTTGAGCCGCAACGTCTTGACTTTTTGGCGCGTTTTCACTGGTTTTTACGGTGTTTTCTGTGGTGTTATCACTGCAAGCAGTGAGCCCAGCCAGTACTGAAGTTGACAGTAACAGCACGGGAATAAGACGGTCCGACATGAATGGCTCCTCTTTCTTTTATTATTGTATTTATCTTGTGATGATTAGGTTTTGCAGTGTAACTGGCACTGAATGAAGAAGTAAAACAAAGCCACTTTTTATGATAAAAAGTTAATGCAAACATTTTGAGCCGCAGCGTCTCAACCAATCACTTAATGCCATCAAAAATTCCCTCATTGCAGACACAAAAAAGCCGACTTTATGTCGGCTTAATCAAGTGTGGTTTAAGGTTACTATAACTTGAGCTGATTGTACTGAGTCCATGCAAGCACTTGTCCCATTTGAGGAATAATCCATACCGCCGTATGCTCATTTTGATAAACACGATAATAGAATAATTCTTCATCGCGGATATCATGCTTACGAATTTCACGATAAAACTGCATGGCAGAATTGCTCACTTCATCCGGTTTTGTCAGCTCTTTTTGTAACACTTTAACGTAGAAAATATCGACTTTAAGATCATTAATCTCAGTTTGGTACTGTTCAAACTCACCGCGGATCGTGTACTTAATCGGTGTCGTTAAGCAATCTTGATCTGTTATACAAGAGGTTGAATAGAAATTTCCCCGATTCTCCCCTTCATACACCAGAGACATGCTGAGATCGTTCCGAACTAAGAGTTCACCCGCGACAGGAAAATAGATATCCGCATGGTAATTATGCTCAACTAACTCCCCCTTACCCTTGTCATCCGCAGGGAGAACAATGCGGTTATAACGAATCCGCTGCTCCATCTTTTGACTCAGCGGAATAAATTCCGTCATATTTAAGCCTGCAGGTTTCGCATCTATTGCGGTGATATTAATCATACCGCGACCATTACAAGCCTCTGCATCTAGCTCTGGACAAATTGCCATGGAATAGTTTTTACCATCCGTGGCTGCAAAAGCACTGAAATGCTTAATACTGCTGATATGATTTCCCTCTGGCGCCAAATGTTTTTGCCACCAAGACGGATGTAAATGCTCCTCATCGCCAATATAGAAAGTTTGCGCCGTTCCCAGAGTCCCACCGATATTGAGGCTGATGTATTTATCTGCATGCCACTTAGCCACTTGTTTAACCACCGCATGGTGATCACTCATATACCAGAAGATCGCCAAGATCAGGCCCAAGAAAGCAATACCTGCAAATTTGGTCCAAGCCGATACCCCAACTAAAGCATCACGGATTGCATCTGCATCGTTTATAGCCAACATCTTTACATGGGATTGCTCAGCAATATGCAATTGATAACCGCGGCGCGCCACGGTTTTGAGCTGTACTTCAGTATAAGGCTCGAGTTTTTTTCTTAGGGTGCTGATGCACTGTGTTAGTGAAGTCGGTGCCACGACGCGGTCTGGCCAACCCACCTGCAACAAGGCTTCTTTCGTCAATATGGCGTTGGGGGAAGATAACAAGCGTACCAATATAGCCGCTTCAGAAAAAGTCAGGTCTATGGATGTGCCATGCACTTGATCAACTAGTTTTTTAGCCTGTTCATCTAAAAATAAATATGAAGTGATTTTATGCATGTTAAACGCCCGAAAACTCAGCAAAAGCAGATAAGGTATGATTGCGCTAACGGCGGGCAAGCAGATTGGGACCATGTTTTCCCAAAAGCACTGTGACTTGCAGCCACCTATCTAAGATGGTTTATTTTACTTTTTAACAACATAAAATACTGTGACTGCATGCTCAGTTTAGTTATTGTTTAATAAGCACAAAATTAGGCTAATACAGGATTTGCTAAACTAAATTTCTTGACGTTTGAAGACCCAAGAGCACCCCAATAATAGAACAATAATCCAGCCGCCTAACAAACCATACATCATGGGTAATCCCAATCCCGTTTGCGCGATTAAGGAAAGGCTACTTTTAGCTGCTAGTGTATCCGAAGGTGCGGCAAGCAAATTTAAGGCACGGAACAAGTCAGTAGGATTCAGTAAAATGAGTAGATTAAATAGATTGCGATTAAGCATTTCACTCATTCCAACCAAAACACTGAGCAAAATAAGGTCATAAACCAGCACAAGCACAAACCATAAAATAAGTAACGTTCCCAGTGCCTTGGCTTTTTCTCGCACACACAGGCTAACCCAATAGCCCAATAGAACAAACACTAATGACAACAAAATACTGCTTATTATCAAATGGGTAAATCCGATAATTATCGCGAGTTGAGCCTGAGCATCGCCAACGAGTAGCAGTAATACTCCTGTCACACCAAAACCTAAGATACTGGCGATAGTCATTACGCACGCATGGCCCAAAAACTTGCCGCAGACAAGATGCCAACGCTCCAATGGATAGGTCAGTAATAACAATAAGGTGCCAGATTCTTTCTCACCGACAAAGCTGTCATAGCTCAACAAAATCGCGCCTAATGGCAGCATAAATACCGATAAAGTCACAAGCCCAGAAAGGATCTGCGCAGGCTCAAATACTACTAAGCTGCCCGATATTACGCTCCCCATAAAACTCACACTAAGGGAGAGCAGCAACAATACACCCGCCATCATCCATAGCCATCGATTGCGCAAATTGCCCTTAAACTCCTTGGCAGCTATGGTACTCACTATATTTAGAGCACTTAAATGACCACACTGCAAAACCTCTGATTGACTCATACGGCGGCCTCCCACTTAACGCCTTGAGCCATATCTGTTACTTGAGTGGTATCTGCAGATACAATCTGGGGCAGAGAATGACAAACGGTTTCCATATAGTGATGAAACACAGACTGCAAACTCGGAGGCTCAACAGAAAAATCCCCTGCCGGCACTTTTTGCAATAGATGATGTAAAACGCCTGACTTTTGCCCCTGCGGTACAGTCAGTTTTAATCCCTGCGGCGAACTCATCTCAACACAGCTGGCTAAAATAGGATCTGCGAGCACCTCTAGCCTTTGAGTGTGAGACAAGGAATGCAAAAAAAACTGGTTTGGCAACCGAGTTGCTGATCTAAGGGCGGTTAAAGTTCCCGAAGCTAACATTCGTCCTCTGCCTAAAATCAAAGCCCGATCCATTTGGTCTTGAACTAATCCTAACTCATGGGTACTGATGATAATTGCGCAGCCTTTCGCCTTAAGTTGGGCTATTTTTTGATACAGAAAAGCCGATGCTAAGGGATCTAGACCGACAGTCGGCTCATCAAGTAACAATATCTGAGGATCAGCCAATATTGCCTGAGCGAGCCCAAGGCGCTGCCGCATTCCCTTGGAAAATGTACTCAGACGTTTATCTTTAGCGGCTTCTAAACCAAATTCGGCAAGTAATTCATGTACTTTTGCAAGAGCGACGCCTTTAAGTTTAGCGAAATAGCCGAGTAATTCGAGAGCGGTCATGTTGTCATAAAAGCTCACATTTTCAGGTAAATAACCTAAAGATAAACTCAACCTGACATTCATAGATCCCACATTGTGCCCTTGAACTTGGATCTGGCCACGTGTAGGAGTTAGCAATCCTAAAATAAGCTTAAGTAACGTAGACTTACCTGCTCCATTATGACCAAGGAGAGCAACAACTTGGCCCTTTAGAACCTCAAAATTCACGTCTTCCAATGCCTTAAAGTTGTTATAAAATTTACTGACATTTATCGCTTTAACGGCAATATCAGCACTGGCCACAGGCTTATTCGTCGAGAATGTGAAAGTCTGATTCATTGCGTACCTCCATCAATAAGTGCGGGCGAGACCGATTGCATTAAGGGAAAACTATCGCTAATTCCCGTCGTCATTCGGGGCTGAAATTGGCGTTCAACCCAACGCAGCAGTAAAACAACTGGACTTTCCATTAACAGTTTTGCCTCAGGATAAAGCCAAAATAGTTTGTCTAAGCTGTCATTGGGCCTATGGGCCAAATCACCTATCCCATCTAGATCCAGATCCCAGCCTTGGTATTCTGACCAATAATTGCCTTGTCCTTGATAACTCCACTCTAACTGTGTGTCGCCGACATATTTCACTTGGTTTTGATTCGCAATGATTCGATTATGCCAAAGACGGTTTTCCTCTCCGCCCATGGCCATACTGATCCCAGTATCGCTATGACTAAACTCGTTATCTTGAATACGGTTATTTTGAGCAGCGTAAATAAAAATGCCTTTGCCTTCGTTACCCAGCTCCACCGAACCTTGGGGATGCTTAACGTCTGTGGCGGTATTGGCCTGAATATGGGACTCGTTGGTGATATTGAGCAGAATACCAAAGTCCCGCGCTTGGCTAACGTGATTATGGTGCAGGTAGATTTGCTTTGAGCTCATCAGGGCATAACCGCCATCGACGTTGATAGCTTGATTGTGCGCGGCTTCATCGCCTCGGGTGTACATGTAATGGATGGCGTATTGCAACTTAGCGAATTGATTATGGTGAATTTGGCTGTCCGTCACCGACTCGAGATACACGCCATCGCGGACAAAAATAAAATGGTTATCTTGCACTTGGGGCGCACTCACATGCTTGAGAAAGACACCGTCACCCCGATCCAACACATAAATGGCGCCATTGCCGCTGATATTGTTTTCAATGATGCGCGGCGCAGCAAGTTGCTCGCCATAAATCCCAAAGCCATCCCCGACAAGACGATTCCCCTTGATAAGCACCTCGTCTGCCCCCGGTAATAGCAGGATCCCCGCATCATGGTAATAAAGATCCCGTCCCCAATGGCGGATATTAAGCCCTTCAACAATCACCTTGGGTGCAGTAATGGTGAGGGCGCTACCTTGGCGCAGGGCATCGAGGGCCGCGCCCGCTTCGCCCTTGATATGAATGGAACGGGTAACATTAAAATTGCCTTCAAACACGGCGGTATCAAGTACGAGCGTGTCACCATCCTGCGCCTGCGCTAATGCTTGGGTTAAAGAGACGGTATCTTTAACCCTTAGCTCCTGCGCTACCCCGATAAAGGATAAGGTGCAGAGCCAACAGATAAGCAATAAACGCAGCATGAGCAATCGCCTACTTATCGCCAGCGAGCAATTCGAGGGTGATATCGTTAAAGGTTAATACGCGTCCACCGTATTCCTTTGCAAAGGCTTCGGCGGCGGCTTTAGTGCTAAAAGGTGCGACTGCTGGCCCCATCACGGCCTTTTTACTGGTGCCGTAAACATAAAATGCGCTGGCGGCATCGATAAAGGCGCCATCATCAGGCTGTTCCCAATCGGTTATCGCGGCGTCATGCACCATCATGTAAGCAATTTGTCTTTTATTTTCAGGCTGTAAGGCAAAGTTAAACATATCGCGGCTAGAGCAAAACTTAGGTACCATCTTCTCGGCCTTAAGATGTACTTGCCCCTTTGGTCCAGGATATTTAGTGATCACCATACCGCACAGATGACAACGATCGTGCTCGTGGATCATCTCGGCTTTATGTTGGTGATCGGTCGCTTCACTCTTATTGCAGCCTAATAACAAAGGAGCGAGTAGTAACAACCCAAAGATCTTTTTCATGCTGTTAATCCTTTGAAAAATATCAACGCCTCGCCAAGGCACCTTGCAGGGACAGACCTCTTGCGACGAGGGTTGATAAAAAATGGTTCATCAAAGGCCGAGGCCTTAGTACATAGTTAAATCGCGTAGTTTTGACCCGCTAACAGGACGAAGAGTCGTAGACACATCATGCCCACCACCGCAGACATTCCCGACATATAAAACGCTTTGGCCGAATGGCTAAAATGTTTACCCGTCGCAAAGTTCAGTAGCAGTGGCGCACCAAAGCCGATACCCACAACACCAATCCAGAATACACTCGCCCACACACCTTCATGGAAAGCGGCAAAAGCAAATTGACCACCGGCATTACCCGTTAATAGCGCGGTGGCGATCATGAAAATAAACATGGCTTCGGCGAACATAATGGGCCATTCGGCGCCGTGCAGGATCTTCATTTCGCCGCTGTGCAGGGGTTCTTTAAATAACCACACCGCCAGCATTTTGGCTGAAGCGCCACCCGCAGAAAGCCCCGAGGCAATAAACAGTGCTGGGAGTACCGAGGTGTTGATCAGCGGGAAGCGGATCAGCGCAGAAATCAAGAAGCCCGTGTAAGCACATACAGATAACGCCAGCACTAACGCGAGCGCTTCCATTGGGCGTCTAAAGCCTTTTAACTTGGCAATAATTGGCACTAAAAACTTCAATTGTGGGATGGCCATCAGCTCTTTTTCGAGGGCTAAAAGTGCTACCACTGCCACTAACGGGATATACACCGACAGCGCAATAACACCAATCGACATCACAGAATTTAAGTTATAAAACACCAAAATTCGCCAGAAGAATAAGGGGTTAGTCAAGTCGAGTACCAGACATAACATCCCTAAGCTAATGGTGACAAAGGACAGCAAGGTCGCGGCTTTTAAGAAGGCGGTATTTTCAACCTGTCCTAGGTAAAAACGCAGCGCCAGCGCAATGGTTAACGCCCCGCCCGAAATCCCCGCGAAAAACAAATACACTGCAATCGGCCAAGGCCAAGCAACGCCTTGGGAGAGTCCTAAGGTAAATTCCATACTGGTATCCATATTTACACTCCCAGTTTGACGATTGGTATGTAACGTAAGCTCGGCTCAGTACCAAACTGTGGCTTAATCCGCACAGAGTCTTTTACCGCCAATAACTTACTGACATAGGACTGAGGATCATTGGCATCGCCAAAGATCAGCGCGTCGTACTTACAGCTCTGTACGCATGCGGGTAGCTCGCCCTTAGACAGCTTGCTGTGCAAGCAGAAGTCACAGTTATCAGCCACATCAGTGTTGTCGTTGATCAAACGCGCATTGTAGGGACATGCGCCGATACAATATTTGCAGCCCGCGCATTTACTTGCATCCATAGTCACTATGCCCGTTTTCGCGTCGCGGTGCGCCGCGCCCGTTGGACAAACTGTGACACAGGGGGCGTTTTTGCACTGCTGACAGGAAACCCGCACAAACTTACGTTCACAGTCACAAACCATCTTGCCGCAGTGAGGGCAGGCTTGACCTTCAACACGACCACTTTGCTGCTCAAGGATCACCCGAGAAACACCCGCGGGTAAGTTGTTTGCTTGGTTACAGGCGGTTATACAATCACCACAACCGACACATTTATTTTGGTCAAAGACCATGACGTAATGGGGCTTATGGGCGCTGTCAGCATCTTCTTTGACCGAACACCCGGCTAAAGGCGTTAACATCAAAGAGCACATGCCAGCGCTTTTAAGGAACCTCCGTCTCTCTATATTTTCACTCACAACATCCTCCATCTATCGGTTTTATACCGACGTTTTTATTTATATCGTTATCGTTCCTACATGCCTGAAAATGGCTAGCGACTTGATTAATATCCACTTTCATTCAATTTACTTTGGGCCTTGCCGATGGCGTTTATAATGGCCTCACGATTAATCTCTGCCCTTGGCTGTGACAGTAATGCCTGCCAATGGTCTATCGCCTCTTGGTAACGCCCATGCAGATACGCATCGGTGGCCTGTAACATGCGGGTCTGTGGCTCAAAGGGCGCAATGACTAAGGTTTGAGCTATCACAGCTTGGGTCTGTGGTGTAATTTGGCGCGCATCGCGGTAATACAGGGCATTGGCCTTAGCGCCGAGCACCTCGGCGTCCTCACCCACTAGCGCAAGCAACTTGTCTAAGGTCTGCACCGCATCGCTATATAAACCACCCGCGCTGTAAGCCTGGGCAAGCGCCTGTAATGCCAACGGGTTTTGCGGCTGGTCATCCACCAGGCGTTGGGCTTTGGTGATGTCGGCAGCGACTAAGTAGTCAATATGTTCATTGACTATGCCCTTATCCCAATCCTGATAACGCCCCGTTTGGCTGTAAATGGCTAGCGTCATGACAAGCAATACACCACTGCACAGCACTGGCAACCCATGGGAGGCTAGAGGCAAGATCGCCACGGTTTGCAGTTGGTTTAAGCGTGCGTGTTGCCAAAAAATCCAAGCAATAAATCCGCTTAATAGGAGTGCGATGGTGAACCCTAAACTTGCCATACCTAACCTCTTTGCTTGCCGCTCCAAGCTTATGACTGAGCGAACAAAACCGAACGCTCAGTCCCCGATGTTTGCTCTTAGTGAGCAGGCATCATGCCCATCATGCGGGCTTCTTTTTTCTCACTTGGCTTTTCGATATTTTTTAGTTCAATTTCAAAGATCAAGGTAGATTGCGGTGGAATTTCACCCACAAATTCATTGCCATAGGCTAAGTTTGCTGGGATAACAAAGCGGTATTTAGAGCCCATTGGCATCAGTTTTAAGCCTTCTTCCCAACCAGGGATTACCGTCATTAAGGCAAAACGCGTAGGGTCTTTGCGGCCAACGGTGTTTTCAAATTCAGTACCATCGATAAGCTTGCCGACGTATTCAACGGTCACCACATCTTCTGGATTAGGCTTTTTGCCTTCGCCCGTAACCAGCACTTCATATTGCAGACCAGAATCAGTCACTTTGACGCCAGACTTCTTTTTGTTTTCAGCAAGAAAGGCTTCACCCGCTTTGATATTTTCAGCAGCTAATTTTTCAGCGTTGGCTTTTCTCACTTGATTTAATTCTTCGGCGCGTTGATTGAGGTATGTCAGTACTTCTTCATCGGTTAATTGCTGTTGTTTTTTCAGCGCGTCCACAAAACCTTGAACAACTAAGTCCACATTCACTTCTGCGCCCAGTTCTACTTGGTTATAAACCTGGCCAGAAATGTAGTTACCAACGGATGCACCGATACTGTAAGACGCTTTTTCTGCATCGGTTTTAAGGCTTGGGGCGGCAAAGCTCGCCATAGATACAAACAGTGCGGCGCAGGTCGCCACTGTGATGGTTTTTGGGATAAAAGACGTTGGCATAGATGTTTTCATTTTATATTCTCTTCTATTTAGCCCTTGGGCTTAGTGCGTTAGCCGAAAACGTATGGGCATTACCCATACCGATTAAAATATTTATTTGATTACTATGGTTTTTCTGTTGCTCTTCCGGACATACGCCAACCGAAAATACCGTCTGCCATATGGCGAACTCCGGTGTAACCTAGCTTCATGGTCTCCCGAGCGGCCATGTTGCTAGCGGTACAAAGGCGATTAGCGCAATAGAACACCATCACCGCATCTTTATTCTTTGGAAGTAACTCTCTCCAATTTTGAACATTGAAAAAAACCGCTCCGGGGACAAAACCTTCCGCCCAGATTTCCAGCGTGTTTACGTCGAAAAAATAAACCTCTTGCTTGCCGACTAAGGTTTCAGCTTCCCGCATGGAAATAGGATTTAACTGAATTTCGTTATAGGGCGCTTCAGAGATATCAGAACCTCCCCCTGCGATGGCGGGTAGGCTAATGCCCCCTAAGCTCAGAGCTATTAAGCCGCCGATAAGGCTTTGTCGGATCACGTTATTCATCATTTGGCCTCGTATATTCCCCGGCACGGGTGTGTCGGGGACAAGTTAGACTCGAGTCGAACTACATTTTCTGTGCGCTCAGACCTTTACCATCGATAATGGCTTGGGCTTGAGTCACATAGGTTAAGGCAGCATCAAGACGTTTCAGTGAGTAACTTGGGCCGTGCGCACCCCATGAACCGTCAGCCTTAATCAGGCGAACAACATCTTGGGCTTTGTCGGTCAACATCAACACTTGCGTCTTGTCTTCAACCGACAGCTTGGTGACTTCTAACAGCTTGTCGATACGGGCAAGGGCTTGTTCTACTTGGGCAAAAGTTTCTTTAACTGGTTTTTGCCACTTTTGAACTTCGCCATAGATTTCCATCTGGTCTTCAAAGTGCAGACCCACTTCAAGTTCAGATTGGAACTGGCTATGACAACCTTTGTTTTCGGTCACATCGTGGTCTGAAGCTGAAGTACGGGCACAGGTCCACATCAAGTCGAGGTAGTTGTAGCCGTTTTCATCTTTCGCCACAGTCCAGCCCTTGGTCGTCGCATCGCGCGACTTACCTTCAGGTGGGTTGAGGGTCTTACGCAGTGGGTCGACATCAATCTTCCACATGTGTGACTTACGAACGTTGTCGAAGCCCGCCATATCTGGGAATTGGATCGCCGTGAAGTTTTCACAGCTTCCCATGTTTGGCATGTGACAGCTTTGGCAAGTTTGGTTGCTGTGGGTGTTGGTGTTCTTGGCGATCTCGGCTTGAGCCGTATGACAGTCAGTACACTCTTTGATGATTTTTGGCTTGGTAGTACCAGATTTCCAATCACCATCAGTCACTTCGTGTGGATCGTGACAGGTTGAACAACGCATGCCTTTGTCATAGTGAGCAGAGGCAAACATTTGCGAACCTTCAGTACCACAAGATGGGCAAGAAGACTTCATCTTCACGTTGAAAGCGTATTCCAGTTTCTCTTTACCCTGTGGCGTTTCAGCTAACTCTTCAACAAAGTTGAAGCGTTGGTGACAACGTTCACAGTTAGATGGCATACCACCACCGATACCACCGTCTAAGTGACCACCTGCGCCGTGACACTCTTCACAGGTAATCCCTTTAGAAATCGTGTGTTTTTGCAGCTCTTTTGGGTTACCTAAGGCAGCGAAGAATTCATCTTTAGTTTGGAAGTCAAACTTAAAGCTGTGGCACATTTCGCAATAGGAGCTAGCTGGTTGGAATAGGAATTCCTTCTCGTACTTAGCACCGTATGAGCTCATGCCCCATTGGTGTGAACCGCTGGTGCCAAAATCTTCCATTTTGACCGGGAAACTTGGGATAGCTTTGTTAATTTTTGCAGCCATTTCAGGGGTTAACCACTCAGCCCAACCGCGGGAGAATTGGTTACCACCGGCGACCATAGTACCAGTGCCATCTTTCAGCAGACCGTCTTTCACGTGGTAAGTACCGCGCACCAGATAGGCGTCGATAAAACCATATTTGGTACGTGGCGTACCCACAGTTGCATAGATAGCGTCTGGCGTAATACCCGATGGCAGAATCGAGGTATCTTTGGTGGTATACATGGTTTTTTTCAGGTCGTTATCGACTTCTGGATGTTCGCCAGGGAAGCGAATCGTCTTAGAGTGACGTGAACGTCTCCATTTTTCGTATTGCGGACCATGACACTCACCGCATTTTTCGGGGCCAACAAACTTGTTAGGGAAATCTAAAATCGATTTTGCCCCTAAACGATATTGCAGTGCTTTTGGACGTTGACCATCGTTATAGGCACTATAACGTACTGCGGTGCCATCAGTCGGTGTCACTTCTTTACTGTGCTTACTGTAAGCAACACTGTCACCACCGTGTAGATATTCTTCACCGCGGTCACTGACTTTATAAGTGCCCTTTAATCGACCTTCCGCGTCATATTTAAAAACGGGGTGATTTTCAAATAAAAAATCAAATAATTCTTGTTCTTGAACAATATAATCCTGCAGTGTTTTAACACCACGGGATTTCTCCATTAAATTGTCATTTAAATTGGGATTAGCCAAAATATCTTGAGTATAGTGGGATTGCTGTTTATTACCCACTCCAGGGACCACTTTACCATCCGATTTAGCATCGGATGCGATTGTGGTAGCGCTTACGGCAGAACCTAAACAAAACAGCACGCCTAAGGCTGTTTTGATTTTCCATCGCTTCATCATTCACTCCTAATTTATCATTAGTTTTATATTCTCCACTGAACCTAACTGTTCACTGAACGACATAAACAATTGACCAGTGGCTGCATGATGACGGAGTGGAAAAACAAAAAATCTGCGTTAGAGCACATTAAATTTTAATTCAGAAATCAAGAGGAGCCAAAATAATTAAAGCATAACAAATCAATACCTTAAGCAATGAAAAACAGTAATTAATTAGATCTAAAAGCTGTTTTTTGAACTCTAAAAAAATCTAAAAATGGCTTTGATTTTTCAAAAATAAACAAAGTCATAAATGACCATTTTAATGCCGAGACAGATCACATTCCTTCCACAAAAACTCAGCTACCCTGCGAGTCAATCGTTGAATGGTTAAAGGCTCAATATCCAATTTAGCCAGGCAACAATAAAAATAAATAAGTTAGTAGCGATTAACCGCTAAAAAAGTTAACCCATCATTAATCTCAGTATTAATGCGATTCGATAATCAATGCTATACAGGAAATATCTATGACAAATATGATTCCAGAGCTAGGGCACATATTGCTGATCATGAGTACTGTGTTGGCATTATTGTCGGCTAGCCATCATTTAATCGGTAGCTACCGAAATAATTTTTACCTAATCAGCTTTGGCAATAAATTATTTTACGCTCTCTTTTTTACCTTACTTACAGCATTATTTAGCTTAATTTTTAGCTTTATTACCGATAACTTTTCAGTCGCCTATGTTGCCAATCATTCTAATAGTCAGCTCGCCCTCGGTTATAAAATCGCGGCGGTGTGGGGCAGCCACGAAGGCTCAATGTTATTTTGGGTGTTCGCCATTGCTCTGTGGGGCGCGGTGATCAATTGGCGTCAAGCAACGAATAAGGTTAATCTCGATAGTGCCAGTTTACAGGCTGATAGGGCTTACTTTGGCAGAGTTCTCGCTATTTTGGCCTTAGTGATCCTCGGCTTTAATTTGTTTTTACTCTTTACCTCCAATCCCTTTGCCCGCTTACTCCCAAACATTCCAGTCGAAGGACGCGACCTTAACCCCATATTGCAGGACATTGGCTTAATACTGCATCCACCAATGCTGTTTTTAGGTTATGTCGGGCTAACGGTTTGCTTTGCCGCAGCACTGGCATCACTCATTGGGGGCAAATTACCTGCTCGCCACCTCGATTACCTTCGCCCTTGGGTGTTACTGGCGTGGATTTTCCTTACTGGTGGCAATGCCTTTGGTTCTTGGTGGGCCTATAACGAACTGGGCTGGGGCGGATGGTGGTTTTGGGACCCTGTAGAAAACGCGTCATTTATCCCTTGGCTTGTCGCTACAGCATTAGTCCATTCCATTGTTCTGACGAAACGCACTAATGGCTTTCAAATCACAACATTGCTGCTGTGCCTATTAGCTTTCTCACTCAGTTTGCTGGGCAGTTTTTTGGTACGTTCCGGCATAGTGCAATCGGTGCATGCCTTTGCCGCTGATCCTACCCGTGGTATGTCAATCCTCTGTTTATTAATACTTTTTATTAGCGCAGCTCTGCTCACCTTTGCACTTAAAGCCAATAACTTCAGACACTCAGTTCGGCATAGCATTTTCAGTAAAGAAACGCTGTTGCTACTCGGTATTGTAATATTAGTCGTAGCGGCATTTTCCGTTCTACTCGGTACCTTCTATCCCTTGCTCTATGAATTACTTGGTTTAGGTACACTTTCTGTCGGTGCCCCTTATTTTAATGCGATCTTTGTGCCTCTGACCTTCTTACTCGTACTCTTGATGGGTGTCGCCCCTTTAGCTGGTTGGCAAAAAGCATCCAAAGCTCAAGTTAAGCCTTTGATCATACCCGGTACACTGATCTTAACTGCAGCTCTGTGGATAAGCTTACAGGCAGCAACTGGCAACAATTTATTTCTATTACTTGGCACTGCAGCAGCGTTTTGGTTACTCGTTTGCTTATTATTAACATTGATAGCAGCATTAGGATTAAAAAATAAAAATCACCAAAATAAACAGCCTGTTAAAGAAAATATAAATACAGCTAAGCCTCTCCCTAAACGACGCCTCATGGCCATGCTGCTCGCGCATTTAGGCGTGGCTGTAACTATAATAGGTGCGACGGCCGTCTCTTTCTTTGAACAAGAAGCCCTGCTAAGAATGGGCCCAGGCCAAGGTAAGCCGTTAGCGGGTTATGTCTTAGTTTATGAAAGTACCGAGAATATCGAGACCAAGAGTTTTACTGCGATTCAAGCCAATATCAGTATCCGTGATGCAGCCCAAGATGAGCTGGTACTAGGCTATATCACCCCACAACGACAAACCTTCAAAAGCAATGCCATGGAAATGTCCCATGCTGGTATTGATCACGGCCTATGGCGGGATATTTATGTCTCGATGGGATTGCAACTTAATGATAACGAATACCTGATCCGCATCAGCTATAAACCCCTTGCCAGTTGGATCTGGCTTGGGGCACTGCTAATGATGTTAGGTGGAACTGTCGCCGCTTGGCCTACTCGCAGCCTGAGTTATTACCCGAAACCAGCAGCCTTACCTAACTCATCCCATTCATTGCAAAGGGAAATGCTTGCCTAATGAATCCATTATTTCGCTCACCTTACCTCAGTGCTTTTATCTGGTTGCTTTTTACCACGCTGTTTCTAGGCGGGACTGCATTCCTCGCTATGGCGCAAGAGCAACCTGTCTCTAACACTGCTCATCAACAACAAGCTATGGATATCAGTAAAGTGCTTCGCTGTCCTATGGCAACGAATCTAAGCCTGTTTGAATCACAAGCCCCTATCGCACATGAGCTTAAAGCTCAAATTTTTTCCATGTTAGAACAAGGAGATAGCCAAGATGAAATCATTCTTTTTATGGTACAGCGCTATGGTGAAAAAATTCGTTATCAACCCGAACTGAAAGGCTCTACGGTCGCACTTTGGTTTGGCCCGCTACTCTTGCTATTGGTCGGTGTAGGTATTTGCCTTGGACTCATTAAGCGCTGAGCACTGAGTTCCCTATCTCAAATTAAGGATTCACCATGAAACTATGCTCTATGCGACTCATTCTGCTATGCAGTTTTGTCCTGTTAAACAACGCAGTCCAAGCCCATTCATTACAGAATAAGCTTTACGACACTGGCGAAGCGATTCCTAAACCTAGGGTAATGAGAGGCTTCGTTGAAATGCAGCACGCACGCGGCGTACCGGATGTGCCTTTCATTGATGAAGCGGGAAAAACTCAAACCCTAAAACAACATCAAGGTAAACTGGTTCTCGTTAATCTTTGGGCAACTTGGTGCGCCCCCTGCCTGCGTGAAATCCCAGAGCTTCAACATCTTAAACAAGAATATCAAGGGAAAAATATCGCCATAGTCCCAATCTCCATCGATGAGGAACCTAAGGATGTGCGACCTTTCCTCACTCAACATAATTTTAGCGACTACCAAACTTGGTTCGATCCAACACAAAACATAGAACAGATCATTCCTGCAAACGTCGTTCCTGCGACGTATTTTTTTGATGCTAAAGGTAATCTTGTTGGTTTCGTACGCGGGTATCTCGATTGGGGCGATAAAGACGTCATCCCTTATCTTGATAAATTAATCGCTAAATACGGCCAGTAATCATTTTGTACTAAAAGCCAGTTTACATCTCCGTTCGGTAGCCCACCCTACATTTGCCGAAACCCGCTGCACCCGAATTTGCAGCGGGTATTTTTTACACTTAAGAGCAAATACCTGAGCTTTGTATTCTGCGGCGCATTTCTTTAAAATTGCCGCCAACTACTTATTGTTTATTGATCCCAAGGCTATCCAGATGAAACTCACCCGCTTAACTCAACCTATTTATGACCACTTATATCGTGATATCAGTGAGTTTCGCAGCACCTTCGACTTGCCCGTTAATGATGTTGATTCCTTAGATGACAAGGCAGACACTTTACATACTTCGCTGATTATTGAAGAGTTAACTGAACTTGCCGAAGCCGATAGCCGTATCGAGCAGGCCGATGCCATTGTCGATTCTGTGTATGTATTAATGGGACGTTTAGTGCATTTAGGCGCACAAGCCATGACCGACAGACTCGAAATCAGCTACCTGATTGACTTACTGCTGTGTGTGGCTAAAAACCGTGAAATTGACTTTATCGCCTGCTGGGACGAAGTACATTCGAGCAACATGAGCAAAGTGTGCCGCAACGAGCAAGAACTGGCTGAGACAGTTGCCTTTTATGCTAAGCAAGGTGTTGAAATTGTCGGCAGCAAAAAAGGCGACTTCATCATAGCCAAATGCGCCAAAGATGTAGAAATGGCGGGTAAAGTGGTGCGCCAAGGTAAGGTACTAAAATCGGTATACTACCGCCCAGCAGATCTGACAACACTGGTTAAAGCCTAGATTTGATAGCTTTGTTTATGAGCCTGTTATTTGCAGGCTCTTATTTAGCCAAGGCAATTATCTCGCCTAAGCGATTATCCTGCAGTAATGACTTTTCAGCGTGTGTTTTAACGAGGCAATCCGTATGAATCCTGCGAAAGTAGTGCGTGCCGAGGTGAAGCAATTAACTGATTTGCCGAATATTGGCAAAGCTTGTGCGGCGGATTTACGTTTGCTTGGTATAGATAAACCAGAGCAACTGCTGGGGCAAAATCCCTACGACCTGTATCAAACCCTGTGTAACAAAACGGGCCAGCGACACGACCCGTGCATGATCGATGTGTTTATCTCCATCACCCGTTTTATGGCGGGCGAAGATGCTAAACCTTGGTGGTTTTACACCGATGAGCGTAAAAATACCTTAGGGCAGACTAAACCTTAGCTTTTAGCTTCCCGCCTGTTTATCACTTTGTATTATTTCAGGCTCTTCCCTTAACCATTCCCGCCAAATTGCCACCAGCAAGGCCATCAATACTGGGCCGACAAACAAACCGACAAAACCCATGGTTTTCACACCGCCGATCAACCCGAAAAAAGTCGGTAAGAAAGGCAATTTAATCGGTCCGCCGACAAGATTAGGCCTTAAGGTTTTATCGACAATAAACAGCTCTATGCTGCCCCAAAGGAACAAGCCGACGCCCGCCGTCATATCGCCAGTGCCGACAAGATAGAGTGAAATCAAGGTAAACATGGTTGGCGCGCCGCCGGGAACCAAGGCCATAAAGGCGGTTAACACCCCAAAAGCCACGGCCGATGGCACACCCGCAATCCAATAGGCAATCCCCAGCACTATGCCCTCACCAATCGCGATAAGCGTCATGCCGATCACCGTCGAACTGACCGTCGCAGGCACCACACGGGAGAAGCTATGCCAGCGGGCGGGCAATACTCGCTCGCCGACAATATCCAGCTGCTTGGCCACTTGCTCGCCATCTTTATAGAGGAAAAACAACGTGATCAACATAAAAAGTAAGGTCAGTAGCAGGCCTAGCGTGTTCCAGCCTAATTGCAGCACCCAGCGAGAAATGCCACTCAGGTTCTGACCACTGATGGCACTGATGATTTTGCCTAGCTCGTGGGGTTCACCGATAAATTGCTGCCATTGCAGGGTTAACCACTCACCCATCCAAGGTAAATCTTTGATCCACAAGGGCACTGACGAACCATGTTGGTTAGTAAACACCAACCAATCAACCCAAGTTCTAATCTCTTGTAACGCATAGGAAAATACAAACACCAGCGGGATAATCAGCCCGAGCACAATACAACATAGGGCAATGGTTGCCGCCAACGCCGAGCGACCACCGCATTTTGCCAATAGTTTTTGATAAAGAGGCCAACTCGAAAAACATACAATCAAGGCAGCTAAGGCAGGCACTAAAAAGTCGATAAAAAAGAATACACCAGCGCATAAGAGCAAAATCAACAAACTACGACCAATCGCGGCATTACTGAAAATCGGCGTCATAGTGCTAACACTCCCCACAATACAATCCAACGATAAGATGGAAAACACTCGGCATTGTGCCAACCGTTAACGTTTGAGTTCAACCCGTTCTGCGAGTCAGTTTATTGCGCAGTGCTTCCCATGGGCAATCACTTTAATACCGAATATTGCGTTATGTATCGATTCAATCTTTTAAGAAAAAGGCCTTTGGTTATCTATCAAAGGCCTAACAGTTGAAATGAGCTTATTGCGCCGAGAGCTGCTTAACGAGTTGCTCTGGCTGACTAAAATCGGTAATGCGCTGAACGACTTTACCGTCCTTAACCCACAGTAACGTCGGGATATTGCGGATTTTAAAATGATTAAATAACACGCCTAACTCATCGATACTAAAATCGATTTTAGTTTGATAAAGCTGCTTAAAATCTTCGAGCGCTTTATCGTCTGTCCACAGGTGATTGACCACACCGTGCCACGCTTTATTCGGCACTTTTTGCGCGAGATTATTTAAGCCTTTTTGGACGGCAATACACTCTTTCGACATTTCTGGACGGCTCTCTGCCAAGTACCAATCACACCAGGTTGCAGTGAAAAAGAGTAGATGATCACCTTGTTCCCAAGGCTTCAGTAACTTAGCCGTTTGCTCGGCACTGGGCGCCTCTGTTGTCTGCGCGGTCAACTCTTGGCCATTCGCCAACATATCGATAAATTTATCTAAATTAGCGTCTGACTCGTGGCTAGTGTAAACCACATCACCCGCACGATTGATCAATACACTATAGGGCGTGCCGACCAAGCCTAAAGCCACACCCAACTCACCTTCATTATCCAACCACACTGGCATAGTGAGCCCGAAGCGCGCGATAACGTCAGCGATCTTAGGCTGCTCTTCATTAATATTGATGTTAACTGCGACGATATTAATCTTGTCCTGATACTTCTTTTGCAGGGCTTCAAAATGCTGCATTTGTTCCATACAAGGCTGACACCAAGTTGCCCAAAACTTTAGGTATATCGGCTTGTTACCCGCAACGCTGCCTAAGGTCACTTGCTGCTGATCGGGATAGGTTTTAAGTGCGATATCTTGATAGGCTTTGTCGCCCGCAAACGTAGTAAAACTCACGACGGCAAGGCACATAACAATGATTTGACGTACCAACATAGTGTTTTCCTTAAATTGATAGACCACTTGCATCCACGACTATGGGGCCAGTGATTTGCAGCCATTTACACAGAAAATACATAATCAAAGGGAGCGACAGTCTACCCAGCAACCAACCTTTAAACAGTGAGTATAAACTAACAAGCCGCTAATTTAGCCATGTAAAATGTAAGCCTTGGTGAGCATATCAATGAGTATTAATGGTCTATTAATACAACATCTTAAACTATCAAGCCTAACGCCAATTGCTTGGTGAGCTCTGCGGCGGGAATCGCCTGACAGCCGGTTGCATTTTGGCCGCACCAAAGTGGGCTAAAATCGCCGAACCCTTGTTGCTCGGCGGCGCTTCGCAATCCTGCGACGGCACTGGAGGCGAGCGGAAAATCCGGTACTGCGTTATTGATAGGTCCAAGTTCAGCCATAAAACGATTCACTATGCCGCGTGCGGGGCGACCAGAGAATAAGTTTGTCAGAGCCGTATGCTGCGCCGCCTCGCTTTGCAGTGCGGCGCGATGGATCTCACTGGTGGTGCATTCAGGGCAAAGTAAATAGGCCGTCCCAACTTGCACCGCCGAAGCGCCCATCGCCATGGCGGCGCGCACGGTTTTGGCATCGACTATGCCACCTGCTGCGATAACGGGCACATCAACGGCGGCAATGATTTGCGGCAATAAACTAAAAGTGCCGTGTTGCTCAGTCAAATCATCGGATAAGAAATGTCCTCTATGGCCGCCAGCTTCTAAGCCCTGCGCAATAATAGCATCTACGCCACGCGCTTCTAACCAGAGCGCCTCTTCTACTGTTGTCGCCGTCGAGATGATCTTAGATCCCCAAGATTTTATCTCCAGCAACAAGTCTTCATTGGGTAAACCAAAGTGAAAACTCACAACCTCAGGTTTGAATTTGGCTAACACTTCAGCCTGAGCGCTTGTGTAGGGCGCGCGTTGTGCTCCCGCAGCTTGGGTATCAGGATGGATACCCAGCTCAGCAAAATAAGGCGTGAGCTGCTTGAGCCATGCAGCTTGTTTCGCCGCTTGCGGTTCGGGCTCGTGATGACAAAAGAAGTTTACATTGATGGGCTTAGCCGTTTGGGCGCGGATCTGTGTCAACGCGGCATCTAAGGCTTCAAGGGATAACATGGCGCAGGGCAAAGATCCCAACGCACCGGCTTGCGACACGGCTATCGTTAAGGCACTGCCCTGAACACCCGCCATAGGCGCTTGAATAATTGGCAATTCGATTCCAAATAATCGGGTTAACTGGCACGGCATACATCACCTCCTTTGACTGGTTATCACTTGACGATCAATCCTGATATGGCCCTGCGGCTAAACGCTGGGAGATCCACCACAAATTGCCCACGGGATCCCGCACTCCACCTTGGCGATCGCCATAGGGTTTATCCGCCACTTCCATGATTAACTCGCCCGCAGCAGCGAGTGCCTGAGCTACCGATTTATCGGCATCTGCCACATACAAATAGTAGGATGCTGGCATTGGCGGAAACGCTTCACTCGCCTCGCTTAACATAAATAGGCAGTCGCCGATTTGCATCTGCGCATTGGCTATTTTGCCATCCAATCGATGGGAAATATGTAGCGCTTTAGCATCAAAGGCTTTTTGCATAAAGGCCACTAAACTATCGGCATTGTTGATAATCATATACGGGCTAACCCGTGAAAATCCTGGCGGAATAAACATAACGACTCCTTGTTACCTAAGCATGAAATTGATCATAAAAAACCACTATAAGCCAATGACTATAGACTAAGCACGAGGGCGAAAACTAGCCCGCTGCCATTAAGCCTTCAACGTGAAATGTAAACTTAAGCATTCAGTGAACGAGTCAAAGCGTAAAGCCTGCGGATGCGTTGTCCCCACGGCGTTTAAGTCATTTTATACCTTTGCGACCAAACCATAACAGTACTGCTTTACGCTTGTTATTAAACAATAAATTAGCTTTATATCACTATGATTAAGCAACTACGGATCCTTGTTCTATGCTTAGTTCACTGTTCACTTAACATGATGAGCCTATGCACTTGACTGCATTCTTCGCCCGTTCCCTCAGGATATGCCTCCTCTTAATCCTTAGCTGTTTCGTCTTTGCAGTGCAGGCAGCTTGGTATCCCGCCGATGTCATTGCCGACGGTCAAAAGACCCTTTACACGCCACTCACTAAGGCCAATCAAGCATGGCGGATCTGCGCCTTACTTCCCCACGGTAAAGATCAATATTGGTGGGGCGTTGCCTTTGGATTATCACAAGAAGCCGAGCGCCAAGGCGTAACGCTTGGCATTTATGATGCTGGTGGATATGACAAGATTGAGCAGCAAAGACAGCAACTCCATGATTGTTATGCACTCAAGGCTCAAGCTTATATTATTGCCGCCAATACCGCTGACGGACTGATTGCGGATATTGAACAACTCAGCGCTGCGGGCATTCCGGTTATCGATTTAGTCAATGGTATCGCGACCGACAAACTCACGAGTCGCTCCTTAGTCAGCTTTGAAGATATGTCCGTTGCGGCGACAGAATATATTGCGGCGCAGCAGCGAGAAGCTATCAATCAGGACTCACCTAAGCTTAAGGTGGCGTGGTTTCCTGGGCCTAAGGGTGCCTCTTGGGTAATTGCGGCGGAACAAGGGTTTAGACAAGCGGCAGCCAAACAAGCGTTCGAGATTATTGAAGGCGGTTACGGTACGACTGAGTTATTCGTTCAAGCGGATTTAGTGCGAAAAGTACTTGCAAAACAAAGCGTAGATTATGTAATTGCCAATGCGGTGGCGGCCACATTCGCGGCGCGCTTTTTAGATGGACGCCGGAATCAAACCGGCAAAGTCATCGCATTTTACTCTAATGCGCAAACTATAGAATTAGTGCAGAAAAAGCAGCTACTCGCGACAGTCAGTGACTCACCGGTATTGCAGGCTCGAATTGCCATCGATCTCGCGGTGCGCGCACTCGAAGGTGCGCCTTATCCCCACAGAGTGAGCCCTGTTATCAAGGTCATCTCCCAAGACAACATCCACCAAATCGATTTAGAACAAATATTAGCGCCGGAAAATCAATGGATGATCCATCAAGATCTGCCCAGCGTAAACGATGCTCGTTAAATCAAATAGTCCGCACCCAGCCCAACAAATAAGGCCAGTCCTGCCCAATTATTATTGAGGAAGGCTTTAAAACAAGGGGCTCGCTCGCGACCAAAGATCAGCATTTGTTGGTAAGTACTAAAACCGACAAAAGTCAGTATACCTAAACCATACAGCAAACCACGATCGGCGCTCCAACCGGCGGCGATAAAACAAGCCAAGGCGGCAAGTTGGAATAAGCCTATGATTTGGCGATCATATTTACCAAACAAAATCGCAGTGGATTTAATACCCACTTTGAGATCATCGTCCCTATCGACCATGGCATACATGGTGTCGTAGGCGACAGTCCAACACCAATTGGCGGCAAATAACCACCAAGCCTCCATCGGCACTTCACCCGTTTGTGCGGCATAAGCCATAGGGATAGACCAACTCCACACTATGCCTAAAAACATCTGCGGCATGTTGGTGATGCGTTTAGTGAAGGGATAAATAATCGTGAGGATAATGCCGACAACGGATAATTTAACGACTAATCCATTGAGTAATAAGACTAAACCAAAAGCGGACAAACCTAAAATGACGAACAGTATCAGCGCTTCTTTGGTGCTGATTTCGCCACTGGCCAGTGGGCGGGATCGAGTGCGTTCAACAAAAGAATCGAGATCGCGATCGGCATAGTCGTTAATAATGCAGCCACAGGCACGCATGATCACTACGCCAATAATGAAGATAACCAAGACCTTAAGATCCGGCATGCCACCCGCAGCTAACATTAGCGCCATCAAACATGGCCACAGCAATAATAGCGTACCGATTGGACGGTCGATTCGAGTAAGACGGGAATACACATCCCACTTTTGCTTTAAATTCATTAACTAGGTACTCCCAATACCCTCAAGTTTCCACTCGGTTTTCAGGCTTAGCATCATATACCCATGCTTCTCCCGATGCGAATTCATCCCCTAAAAGCGTGTCACAAAAAGCTGACATTTATCGCGATGATGTCAGTCATCACAGCGCTTCTAAACGAGCGTAAGCCACGACTAACCACTTGCTGCCAAAGTCGGTAAAGCTGACTTGCACGCGCCCTTGAGCACCGCTGCCCTCAAAGTTGGTCACTTTGCCTTCACCAAATTTAGGGTGATTGACTCGTTGGCCGACGTTAAAGCCTGTATCGTTTGTGGCAGCCGACTTTTGGGTGCTAAAACGATTATTCGCCATCGGGGTTGAAACCTGCGCCTTGAGGCGGATTTCATCCACATATTGCGGCGGGATCTCTTTGATAAAACGCGATGGCCGAGCGTAATCTTCGCGGCCATAAATGCGCCGTGATTCCGCATAGGTAATGTAGAGTTTTTCCATGGCGCGGGTCATGCCCACATAGCAGAGACGGCGTTCTTCATCGAGTCTATCGCCCTCTTCGAGCGCCATTTTACTCGGGAAGATCCCTTCTTCGACACCCGCCATGAACACCATAGTGAACTCTAGCCCTTTGGCAGAATGCAGCGTCATTAGCTGCACCGCATCGGTAAAGGCATCGGCTTGGCCTTCGCCCGCTTCGAGCGCCGCGTGGGACAGGAAACCGTTAAGTTCGCCCATGTCCTCCAGCTCTTCTGGCATTTCGAAGGTACGTGCCGCCGTGACTAATTCTTCTAAGTTTTCGATTCTAGCGTGGGCTTTTTCGCCCTTTTCGGCTTCATACATGGCCTTAAGACCCGAAGCTTGGATCACAGTATCGGCCATGCGATACAGCACCATATCTTGGGTGTCTTCACGCATCGTCATGATTAAGTCCATGAAACCACGCACAGAATTTGCTGCGCGGCCCGCGAGCACTTTCTCGTCGAGCAAACGCACACTCGCCTGCCACAGGGTTAACTCATGCTGGCGCGCGGTGGAGCGCAAAATATCTAAAGTGCGATCGCCAATGCCACGGGGCGGCGTATTCACCACACGCTCGAATGCCGCATCGTCGTCTTTGTTATTAATCAGCCGCAGGTAACCCATGGCATCTTTAATTTCTTGGCGTTCGAAGAAGCGTAAGCCACCGTAGATTCGATAGGCTAAGCCTTTGTGTAATAAGGCTTCTTCCAATACCCGCGACTGAGCGTTAGAACGATATAAAATCGCACAATCGCTGAGGTTGCCGCCCTTTTCGTGCCAATCATTAATCCGGCCGACTATAAAGCGCGCCTCGTCCATTTCATTAAAGGCGCAATAGAGCGAAATCGGATCGCCATCGGCTTCATCCGTCCACAACTCTTTGCCCATACGTTCTGGGTTATTGGCGATTAAGGCGTTGGACGCTTTAAGAATATTGCCCTTCGAGCGATAGTTTTGCTCGAGGCGAATCGTGGTCGCCGTCGGGAAATCTTTTAAGAATCTATGTAGGTTTTCAACCTGAGCACCGCGCCAACCGTAAATCGATTGGTCGTCATCACCGACTATCATCACATTGGCGGTTTGACCGGCAAGCACGCGGATCCACGCATATTGGATCGCGTTGGTATCTTGGAACTCGTCCACCAAAATATGCTTGAATCTGTCTTGATAATGAGCCAACAAGTGCGGCTTATTGAGCCATAACTCATGGGCACGTAATAGGATTTCGGCAAAATCGACTAAACCAGCGCGGTCGCAAGACTCTTGATAAACCTGATAGATTTTTAACAGATTTTGCTCAAGTGGAAAACCGCCCGCATCGATATGTTTAGGGCGTAATCCTTGGTCTTTTTTACCATTGATATAACCCTGAGCTTGGCGTGGAGGATATTGTTTCTCATCCAAATTCAAGCTTTTAAGAATACGTTTGATCAAGCGCACTTGATCGTCAGAATCGAGGATTTGGAAGCTTTGCGGTAAACCCGCATCTTGGAAGTGAGTGCGTAACAAGCGATGCGCCAAGCCGTGGAACGTGCCAATCCACATGCGGCCCATATTGGTGCCAGCGACTTTTTCAACTCGCTCGCGCATCTCAGCCGCAGCTTTATTGGTAAATGTCACCGCAAGAATCGAGTAAGGACTCTGCTGTTCAACCTGCATCAGCCACGCAATGCGGTGGGTCAACACCCGAGTTTTACCACTGCCCGCGCCCGCCAACACTAACATGCTAGATTGCGGTGCCGCGACAGCCTCGCGCTGCTTATCATTCAGGCCGTCTAGTAAAGAAGATACGTCCATTCTCGCCTCCAAAAAATCGAGGAGGCATTATAACAGAAGAAAACCCGCCTGCGCGCCTGATCCACAAGACGAGAGCCATAAGACGAGAACCACAGGACGAATGACAAGTTGCCGCATCTTGCTTTGCACTGGTGTTGTAATGACGACATTGATTAAGCACTGCCATTCCCGCAATGCTTGTGGGCGGGAATCCAGCGTTTCGGTAACAGATCTTTGTTTTTAGGGTAGGAATTGAACAAATACAAGGCTGTATTAATGACTCATAGAGAGGGTGTTCATCATGCTGTTTCAACGATTACGCACTGTCATTCCAGTGACACGCCATTAACTCATCCCTGAAGGCTCGACGACGGCATCCATGCCGTCAACGGTCACTTCCATGACAGTGCTTAATCCTATTAACCTTTGCGGATCTCTGCTAGCCAGCAAAGATAGAAGGCGAAAAAGCGACTCACCTTATCTTTGTTCCCGCTTTGATAACTAAATCAAGGTGCATTGCGATACCCAAAAAGAGGCAGCGATCTCTGTAAACATATCTATTGAAGCTTGGATTCCAAAAATAACCGACACAGTTACTACAGTGAAAAACATGTCTATCCTGTCTTTTCTGTTATAAATCATTTCCCACGTAACTCTTCATTAGAATACTTTTGCATAATACGAGCGGATTGTTCGAATGCTTTATCAATGCTACTTTCACCTGAAATTATTTGGTTTGCAGCACTTAGAAACTTTTTTTCGATGTGATTGAGTAACCAGTTAATTCTCTGAAATTTTAGTTGATTAAACGCTTCTTTTTCATTTTCGTTACAAACAGCTGAAATTACGCTTTTGCAAATATCATCTTCCCACCAAAGTGGAACGTTTTTATTCACTCTCCCTTTTTTAATCACGATTGAAACTCTTCCGATTATACGTTGATAAGAATAAAAGTAAGAATAAATAAGCTCTCCAGCAAAAAGCCTATGCTCATTCACTGCTTCAAGTTTTCCTGAAAATAAATTATTAATATCATTTTCTGTGATATCAATAATATTTTCATTCTGGTCACTCCCAAAATCTTCGCCGAATTAACTTTCAACTAACAGGTCAGAAATAGTTAATATAGACGGCTTAATTTTTCTTAGTTCAACCATGCCATTCCATAAGTAGCTTATGGAGTTTAATACCTTATCATGACCCGCAGCATTAGTTGTGCGGTAGTGATTTTGAATAACAGCTAAAGCAGCACTGTCTTTATCCAACGTGTTTTTCAGCTCTAGTAACTTAGAATCATATTCATGTTTTATGCTATTTTTTAGCCTACTTTCAAACCAAGACTTTAGAAGGAACGATATTACAGCCCCTCCAAGTCCCCCAGTGACTAACCATTTTATAAATTCGATATCCATACATTCCATGATTTATAAAGCCCGCCTAATATGCGGGTAATGCTGGCTAAAATTAGCAAAGAATGAGCCCTACCAAGCGTTTGACATCATTTTTAATACGCATGTTAGCCTACTTTTCGTATGACTGCTTTATCGATTTGTCTAATAGTTGAATATAATCGTCATAGCTTTTTAGCACATAATTCAAGTACTCTTTCCCAATTACCACCTCTTTCCCATCATCATGAATAAATTTAACCTGTTCTATATGAGATTGGATAGCCTTGATCTTTCTACCATTTCCATCATTAGTTTTGCCATTTTGATGAACAATAGCATTTCTTAGCACTTGTATACCCTTAATATTTTTCCACTCGTCACTAGTTTTATATACGTTGAAGCCACAAACTTTTTCTAAGTACTTTGTTGAGCGTTCAAGTCCTTTGCCTGCAATATCATTCAGTCCTACTGTTACTTCATGCTCTTTGACGTAGCTTTCACATAACTGATCTAACTCATGCTCAAACATTCCAGTGAGTGTGAGTAGTGCCGATTTACGTTGCATATTGGGGAAGTACTCACTAAAAACTTTATGAATACCCCACATTTCATCATCTAAGCCCTGATATACGGTAACAGCATGTACATACCCTTCTTCTGGGTAATCATCTACTTCGTAAATTTGCTGGTTATCTTTAAATTTCTGTATATTAAGAGCAACTTGTTCTTCAATTCCTTCTATATAGCTTTTCATTAACTCAAACTCGGGTGAAAGGTAACTTTCATACCAGTCTTTTAAAGTTGGTTTCATTAAAAACACTTAATCACTCCTGAGATATCATGTTCAGTAGGCTTAACGTCTTAGTACTTATGCGCTGCGCTATTTGCAGGGCATAAATCGCTTGTTTACTAAATCTTAAATATGGCCGCTGCCACGGCCATATTAATTGGTATCAATGATGCTATAGGAATTTGCTTTTTTGGGGTAGCTGTTTTTAGACAATTTTGTGGGTAATAGCTTGATATTGTTTCAGCTTTATCATTCTTTCTGGCTCATTTTGGCGGATTCATGATGTTGATTTACATCGTTCCAACCCAGCATTTATCGATTCACATAAGCATTCAGCAAACAAGTTTGTGACATGACAATGCGCTAGCCAAAAACCAATAAAACGGATTTTTAGCCTCGGGAACCAGACTTGAGAAGGCTGATTCATGGGCACTATTTAAAGCATTAGTTCAAATGGTCTCAACTTCGAAACAAAAACAGGTAACCTTTGTATTTGTAAGCAGTTTAAAAAATCAGAGGCATTCATTGGCGGATTTTTTAAGCTACGTCTTTGCTGTTGAGCCGCTTTGATACAAGCACTTGGATTTAACTCGAACATATCACATAAAAACTCATCTGGATGAATAGCTGATAGCTCAAGAGAGTTTATCGAGACAGCAATTGTTAAATTTTGCGTTAGCGGGGACGAAGAGTGAAACAGAGGGTGAAACAAGACATCCACAACTCTTTAATGCTTTAATTGACCAATCAGACAACTCAAAAATCGACGGAATACGCATCCCCTCGGAGTTGCCGCAGAGCGAATAGAGCTCTTGATTTAATAAAGAGCGCGTGAGTCTCGGCATGGTCGTTCTAGTGCATCCATGCACTTTACGACATTCAGGCATCCTGCCTATCAGATGCCGAGATAGCGTCTGTCGAATCAGTGACGAGCGTCTGACGCGATAGCATAAGGGCGCTAATTGCCCAAGGGGCTTTCAACTCCGTTGGGAGCGTCATGGCTGAGTGGTTATAAATAGGAAGGAGGATAGGACGAGCAGTCCTCCTTGGTCGACTCTTGATTAAAAATCAGGGGGTGAAGCCCCACGACGTTGATTTTTATTAAAAAATACAAATAGCAGTTTATCAAGACACCCACTGTTAAATTTTGCTACCTAAAGAACAAATTAGGTGCGGTTTCAGACCGTCAAAATGCGGTTGAGCTCGCGAAATTAAGCTGGGTAGCCAGATTTTTATTCGAGCTTTCCCCACCCCATGAGCACAAATCAAGTTGACTAAACAGCTAAGTTTCGCTTGAATTAGGACCTAACAAATAATTAACATTCAGAACAACGCTAAGCTGACTTAGACTTAGAAACGCAAAAGGACATGAATGCATTACACTTTTCGAACGTTTATGCTGGATGTTCAAAACCGCACTCTGCACTGTAATAGTGAACGCATTAACTGTGATGAACGCGTTATCCTACTTATTAGTCTCTTGATTGAAGCCTATCCGGCACACTGTGACCAAGCATTTTTACTCGAAAAAATTTGGCCTAATACTGTCGTGAGTAGCTGGTCGGTAGCTAGGTTAATTTCAGATACCCGTAAATTGTTCACTTCAGCAGGATTGGATATTCCGATAATCCAAACATTACACGGCAGAGGTTACCGCTTATCCCACGATATTGCCGCCATACTCAGTTCACAAAACGATGAAGTACAACCCGCAGCGCCGCAGAATACCGACACCCCGACAGTCAATCTCGACCCCAGTAAAACACAGCAATCTGATAGTGGTCAGCAGCAAAGCCCAAATCAAACCCAGCCAAGCTACAAACGGGTTAACTTGCGTTATCTGTGGCTATTTATCGCGTCCGTTGCGATAACACTTGCAGTAGCAAGCCACCAGCAAACTCAGCGTGCCAATCCCTTAGTGTTAGCAGAACCCAATAATGTCAAAGCAAGGATCCTTTGGGTGGATGACCATCCTGAGAATAATCAAACTGAACGGCAATACCTCGAAGAACGACAGATTGGGGTGTACACCACACAAACAACCCAAGATGCCCTCACGCTACTAGGTCTCTATCGCTACGATGCCATTATTACCGATATGGGACGGGAAGCCGATCCTTTGGCGGGCCTAAAAATGACACGGATGATCAGGGAACTTGGCATACCAACCCCCATTTACTTATATACCATTATGCCCTCTGAAGCGTTAAGGCAAAAAGCCCGCGATCATGGCGCTAATGACATTGCCGTCGAAGCAGAAGATTTATATCAACACTTGACCCCACTTATTGACTCCTTTGATTTAGAGTCGTCCCCACACTAGCCCTGCACTCAGCAGATTAGTCATCATCTAAAGCTATAGAGTAACTAATTGATAATTATAACATTCAAATTTAATCAATAGATTTCAAAGACAGATTTAAGATAGCCGTTATATACCTTTTCTATCGATAACTGTTCTATGCCTTCGGTATATCGATTGCTCAGCATAAACCGCAGTAAAGCAATGAAAGCGCCTGTGGATTTAGCTCCGTAACTCAATACGTCTACCTAAGTTTCATAAAAGGAATTGATATAATGAAGCCGACCTACCTCCTTGCTATTCCGCTACTCGCAGGACTAATACTGACTGCCTGTGGTGGTGACGACAATGACGACGATGAAGTGACACCGACACCGCCCCCGACTCCACAGCTTGCTATCAAAGGCAATGTGAAAGGGCTTTCTGACACAGTTAAGCTCGAATTACAAAAAAATGGTCAAGCAGTAGAAACACTGTCGATTCAAAGTGATGGCACAGATAAGGCCTTTACATTTCCCACCATGCAAGACGAAGGCATTAGCTTTGCGATTACTGTTAACACTCAACCTGCGGCACAAACTTGCAGCGTAACTAATGGCAGTGGCACCTTAAATGCGACGACAGCGGTCGCCACTTTAGTCACTTGCGAAGATAACCCCAATGCTGAGCTAACCGGAATACTGAGGGACAGCCCAGTCGCGGGCATTAACTACCAAATCGAAACCAAAGAAGCAGGAATCACGAGTGATATCGGTGAATATCAATACCTTAAAGGTGAGCATGTCACCTTCTCCGTGGGTGCGATAATGTTTCCTGCAACGGCGGCAGCAATCTTGATCACACCCACAGAAATTGCCGCAGGTAACCAAGTCACCAAAGTTAATATCCTGCAGCTATTACAAACCTTAGATAAGGATTGTGATGTTGAAAATGGGATTCAAGTGAAGGCTACAAGCCACGAACTGTTAGCCGATACCGTACTCGATATCACTAGTGCTGATTTCGATGCCAACATCAATGCAGCCTTTACGACCAAGAACTCAGGCTTAACGTTAATCAGCGAGACTCAAGCATTAACACACTTTGACAGTTCAAATCGTAACTTACTTTTAGGCAGCTGGTTATTCACCGAAGGTGATGGCCAACGGACAGTGCTGACATTTAAAGACCATTCTAGCTACATCATGATCCACGAGCATGAAAGTGACGGTGGTCAAAGCGCTGCATCGGTGGAATATGGTCATTACACCTGGGATTCACAAACAGGCAGCTTTAGTGTCAGCATCATTGCGCAATCTGATGGTTCAGGAGGGTTTTATGACGAAGGAAGCACAGTCAATAACGCGACCGTGAATTTAGATAAACTGACGGTGAGTTTTATCGACAATACTGAAGGAGACATTACCCTCACACGTATCGAAGATAAAAACGATCCGCTGATTGGTACTTGGCACGTACTTGATACTGAAGCTGATAATGACAGTTTTGTCACCTTCCTGCCCAATCAAAACTATGTGATTGCCCATACAGCGAATACAGATAGCTACGAAGGTAAATCACCACAGGCGCAGTCTGGCGAGTTTGGTCGTTATATCAAAGATGCTAGCGGCTACAAATTTACCGCCACAGTCGAATCTGATGGACCTAATGGACTCTACAGTACTGATTCACCAGATGACTATCTATTCTCATCAATCAAAATCACCGCTTGGGGAGAAATGATCGCAGTTCAAAATGGTGCAGAGGGCGGTACTTTCTCACTCGATTATATTGGTGGCTTTGTCTCAGAACTCGTTGATAAACCTAGCTCTGCTGCGGGTACGAGTCTTGGGAGAATTACCTCAGTACGAGATATTTCAGGCTTTATTAGCGCTGACATAGTCAATAAGCCACTGCAATTTGATTTGGAATATGCGAGCGACACAGAGAACCGCTGTATAACGAGTTTCGGTAATAATCGTTGCGGCGCGCGTTACACTATGTTGGTTCGAAATCTTGCAGAGAATGATATTGGCGACACCATAGGTGATGTGAACTTAACTGAGGTGACTAGTAATACTCAAATCAACACCAATTTTTCAGTAACAACCGCAGGTACAGCAACCTTTAGTTACAGCAACACCCAAACTATGACCATTAGCCCTCTGCTCGGCAAATCCTGTCAAGGGAATCAAAGGGCATTAGTCAGCATCACTGACACCGCCAATAACCTTTCCCTTTGGCAAGTAGAGCTAACACCAACTCAACCTTAACGAAATAGATCTTCCACTTTGTCGGACTGTGCAAGTGCAAGCAGTCCGACGCTTTTTTTAGCTTTATCTCACCTGTTGTTTAATCGCTTACTTTCGCAAAAACGGGCAATCGCGATACGGGAGCGCCTTGGTTCACTATCCAAAGCGCCTTTATCCTTTACGGCTTAGTATTTAGCTTGAAGATGTGGGGGCAATAACATAGCCAGACATGGGCAATGCTTTAGACCCAAACCCTCCTTTCAATGAGAATAACTTTAGGTAGCGGCGGATCGCGGTTAGAATACTCACCCTGTTTTTCTTGGTTACTTTTTCGGAAACAATAATGTCCCATTCAGCGCTTAATTCTTTTGATGATTTTTACCAGCTTTTGGCTGACAGCTTGGCGAAGAATAGTCTGATCAAACTATTGTTGAGTAAGTACCGAGGGGCAGATAAAAGCCTGCAGCGCATTACGATTCGGCCGATTAGTTTGCAAAATGAGCCTATGCTGTCGTTTGTGTATCAACACCAGACGAATCACATCACTAAAAACCTGAGTTATGACGAAGGCTTAGCCAGCATAAAACTGTTACTCGGTAGCGATTTTAAGAGTGCCCACTTAGCTACGGCAGAGGCAGAAGTTCAGCTTGAGATCAGCAAAAAAGGCAAAGTCCAAATCAGCACACATAACGTTAAACAAACCGTCGCTGCGCCGTTAGAACATGACCGTGAGAAAAAACGTTTTGTGGATATCGAACGGCCCTTCCTGACCAAGCTAGGGGTGACGGACAGCCAACATAATCTTATCCCTGCGATGTCGCGTAAATGGAAACAAATCAATAAATTTATTGAGGTTTTCAGTCAAGCACTCGAAGCCTCACCCCACAAGAATGACCAACCAATCAATGTGGTCGATTTTGGTTCAGGCAAAGGCTATCTCACCTTTGCAATCCATGATTACCTGCGCCATAGCCTACACAATGATGCGCAGGTGACTGGGGTAGAATTGCGCCAAGCCTTGGCCGATTTATGTAATGAAACAGCGGCAACGCTAGATCATCAAGGCTTGTCGTTTGTCTGCGGCGATGTGAGAACCCATGCGCCTAAGCAAACCGATGTGATGATCGCGCTGCACGCCTGCGATATCGCCACTGACTATGCGATTCATTATGGCATTCGCGCCAATGCCGACATCATCATGTGTTCGCCTTGCTGCCATAAACAAATTCGGCCGCAGATGCACAGCCCAGAATTGTTCAAACCTATGCTGCAATATGGAGTGCACATGGGCCAACAGGCTGAAATGGTGACGGATTCATTACGTGCGCTATTTTTGGAAGCCAACGGTTATGCGACTAAGGTGTTTGAATTTATCAGCCTAGAACATACCAATAAAAATAAGATGATTTTGGCCGTTAAAAAGCCACAACAGAATCAGAAAGACAGCGCCGTAATCCTCGCGCAAATTGCTGACATTAAAGCCTATTACGGGATAAAGGAACATTGCTTAGAAACCTTACTCGCGCAAACCCAAGCCGATTAACGGCCGGCGGTTTACTGGCAAAGCATTAAAACTTTGCGCTCATGACAACCCCGTTGAAATTGAGGCAATCTTTAATTCTTTGCTGCTGAACCGCGCTAAGGGTGTCGATATCGTGGAAGGCAAACTCTGAATGTTCGTGGCTTAAGTGGATCGGCAATGACTCACCTTCTGCCACCTCAGGCCCATCAGGCAATAGCAGTTCACAACGAAAAATAAAGGCTTGGGATTGATAGGCGCTGTGATAATACACGCCGCTCAAATAGTTAACCTGCACACTTAAGCCTAATTCCTCTTGGCATTCGCGTACTAAGGCCTCGTGAATCGTCTCACCAGGCTCGAGTGCGCCGCCGGGCAAGCCCCAAGCAAAGTTACCGTAATTGGCCTTAAGCAACAGCACTTGTCCCTGCGCATTAGTGATAACCGCGTGGCTGCTCAGTCTAAAGGTATCGTTAAAGGCCACTCAGTTATCCTTGCATTTATGTTCGGTACGTATTTGAGATATCAAACAAAATCACTTCGCCGCAAAGGTATTACAACTGGCGAGATTACCCGAATCAAACCCTGTCTTAAACCATTTCACCCGCTGCGCCGAACTGCCGTGGGTAAAAGCATCGGGCTGTACGGCGCGACCCGCCATCTGTTGCAGACGATCGTCACCCACAGCACTGGCGGCGGCAATACCTTCCGCTAAATCGCCCGCTTCAAGTAAATTAAGTTGTTGATTGGCATAATGCCCCCAAATCCCCGCGTAACAATCTGCCTGTAATTCGAGTGCAACACTCAATTGATTCGCCTGCACTTTACTGCCAGATTGCTGTGCTTGACGCACCTTAGTGCTAGTGCCCAGTAGATTTTGCACATGGTGGCCTACTTCGTGGGCAATCACATAGGCAAAGGCAAAATCGCCGGGCGCGCCTAAGGTTTTAAGCTCATCAAGAAAGCTGAGATCGATATATACCTTGCTATCGGCGGGGCAATAGAAAGGCCCAGACTGCGCCTGTCCCATACCGCAGCCAGTGGAGGTCATATTGCGATAAAGCACTAACTTAGGCTCTCGATATTGTCCCTTGAGTAACTGGCCCCAAACGGTTTCTGTGGTGCCTAAAATGGCCGCCACAAACTGGGCATTTTCATCCTGTACCGCGGTCGTTGAGCTAGATTGGGATTGGCTAAGATTAGCTTGAGTGCTCGGGTCGAGTGACAGGCCACCAGTAAAATACTGAAAAGCGAAATAAATGCCGCCGATGAGCAACACCACACGGCCAAGTTTAGTTCTCAGTAAAAAGGGCAAGAACCTGAGTAACAAAGCACTCGGCACGCCCGCTGATGCCATTTGCTGGCCGCGTCTGTCTTCGATATTGGAGCTTCTGTCAGTGTCACGCCAGCGCATCGCATTCCTTCACTCAGTAGTTAAAACTTTCGTTAAACCGTTCGTTACATCGCTATTTGAGCCGCTTAGATGCACAGCTCTATTTCGTATTTGCACTCTAGCGCCTAGTGGTTAAGAGTCTAGTGGTTATTTCGCTTGTGTATCGCTTGTGGGCGCATCTTTCAGTGAGCGTAAAAACAATCCTAAACCACCAAAAGCCAAAACGAGGATCACGATAAGTTCAAAGGCCGACATAGATTTAAAGTGGAATTGAATCGAGCTAATAACCCCCACAATCAAGGCCGTTAGCGAACCTAAACTCAGCAGCCAAGCTAACTTACTCTTAGCGTCAAAAAACACCATCACAATGCCGATAATAAACGGTAGCATCACCATGCCTGTGGTAATCGACATGCCTTGCCCAAAGGCATTCACTCGATATAAACCATAGCCCAGCCCAAAGCTAGAGCTCACTTGTATTGCATTGAACAATAAATAAAATCCGCCACACATCATGGCCAGACCCATAAAAAATTGTCCTGTCCCGCCCTGTGTTCCGCCCGCACCTTTCATAGATATCCTTTCTAAATTAACGATTTTTGAGTGGCTTGCTCTATGGCCGTTTTCAGCCGTTGTTTTTCTTCCGCTGCTTTTGCCTTTTGGTACTCGTCGAGATTTTTATCCGCCTCGGCAACACAGCGCAGTTTATCTCGCATAGGCTCATAGGGATCGACATCAGTTCTGGCAGAACATGCTAATTCGGCGCAGCCAGACATCAACAGTGAAGATAATAAGGCTAACATAATCAATAATATTTTCATCTTTAAAGCGCTCTAATTAGTACAACAATAATGACACGTTTAAGCACAATGACATTAACAAGCTTGCTCTTTGCTGTATAACACTAACATTGACAGAAATAATACCAAGGCCAACACTCAATGGTGGATTTTCATACTGTTAAACGACGCGCTACAGCGACTTAAATATGGAGCTGCAATCCATGTACAGGCGCTAAAGTTAATATAAGGAATGACCTTGAATACTCTATTGATTGGGAAAGGTGATCAGCAGGTTCACTTAAATCTTAAGTATGCCAATCGCCATGGATTAATTGCCGGCGCCACAGGAACAGGCAAAACCGTGTCGCTAATGAGCCTAGCCGAAGGTTTCTCACGCCAAGGCGTACCAGTGTTCATCACAGATGTTAAAGGCGATATCTCGGGTCTTGCGATGGCGGGGACGCCAAGTGAAAAGCTGTTACAAAGGGCGGCGCAAATTGGCATAGAGGATTATCACAACGAGGCTAACCCTGTGGTGTTATGGGATTTAGCGGGCGTTCAAGGCCATCCACTGCGTACCACCATCAGCGAAATGGGCCCAACCTTACTCAGTCGAATTTTAGAATTAAATGACACCCAAAGTGGCATCTTAGACATAGTGTTTCAACTGGCGGACGACCAAGGGTTATTACTGCTCGACTTAGATGATCTGCGGGCCATGCTGGCCTTAGTTGCCGAGGAACGCAAAGAAATCTCCGCCAAATATGGTTTAATCAGCGCCCAATCCCTCGCAGCGATTCAGCGCTCAGTGCTAGGACTTGAGCGCGATGGCGGCAAAGACTTTTTTGGCGAACCCGCGTTGCAGCTTGACGATCTTATGCGCACCAATTTACAGGGGCGCGGCATCATCAATTTGTTAGCGGCGAATAAGCTGATTTTAACGCCACGTTTATATTCAAGTTTTTTACTCTGGCTACTGTCAGAATTATTTGAGAATTTGCCCGAAGTCGGCGATCCCGAAAAACCTAAACTCGTGTTCTTTATCGATGAAGCACATTTACTCTTTGAAGGTTGTCCACCGAGTTTATTAAAACGCGTCGAACAGATCATGCGCCTTATTCGCTCAAAAGGCGTAGGCGTTTATTTTTGCTCGCAATTTCCTGATGATGTGCCGAGTGAAATTCTCGGACAATTGGGTAATCGCATTCAACATGCCCTGCGAGCTTACACGCCAAGGGATCAAAAGGCGGTCAAAACCGCCGCCGAAACCTTTGTGCCTAACCCCAAACTGGTTGTCAGTGAGGTTATTTCCCAGCTCGGCGTAGGCGAGGCTTTAGTGTCTATGCTGGCCGACAAGGGCGTGCCGACTATGGTCGAGCGCGCACTCATCGCACCGCCGCGTTGCCGCATGGGACCCGCCACGAATGAGGAGTTACAACAAGTCCGTGCCCAAAGCCCGATTGGTGGTAAATACGATCATGCCATCAACCGTGAATCGGCCTACGAACGCCTTAACCAAAGACGTAGTGGCGCTGCCACCAGCAACCCCACATCCACAGCAAGTGATGCAGCAAATGATGGCCAAACGGGTCAAAAAGCCGAAGAACAAGGTTGGTTCAGTGAACTTATTTTTGGTAATAAACGCCGCCAAGGTTTAGCTGAGACCTTGTCCAAGCAAGCGGCACGCACTGTCGGCAGCCAATTAGGCAAACAAATTTTGCGCGGCATATTAGGCGGGATGTTAGGTAAATCGAGCCGACGCTAGGCAATCCATAATTAGATCACATATTCGAAAGCTGTGTGATAGATCGCATATTTCTTATACAGGTTAACGCTAGCATTAGCGTTAATTATTCTAAGTGATCGATGGATCATGGTACGGAATTCGGTGATAAGATTATTTTGCTGTAATCGCTCATTGAGGCAAATCAATTCACAGATAATTATCAATGATTTTAAATATTTGTAATTTTAAAATGTTGTAATTCGAGATAAAAATTTCGCTTCAATCAGGACATCATGGAACAGGTTCAATTAAGTACGGCTTGCATGATTAGCCTGATGAATAACCAAAGAGTACATGGAGTTTTATATGAGTAAAGAGCAAAAAAACCGTAAAGAATCGAAGAAACAACCGCTGTTGTCTGCTAAAGAAAAGAAAGCAGCAAAACACGCGAAAAATGCCACTAAAGGTTTCTTAGATAACACTAAATAGTGTCTTGTTATTCAAAGGTTCATCCTCAAATAACACAAATAGGGTTAACTCAGGTTAGCCCTTTTTATTGTGCATTTTTCCTTAAACCGACCTCGTTAAGCCCCACGATAGCGCCGCCGCAAAACCGCCTCAAATCTTCGTTTTATGATGCAAAAGTAGCAGCTATCGACTATAGCCTAATTGACCTTTTTCAGGTTTTATGTAGTTATATTCAGCAGGCTAAGGTATTCCAAGCTCGAAAGACCCTACATAACATTATAAAAAATAAGGATATTTCACAATGAAAATCAAAAAACGTTTTGTCGCCGTCGGCGCCGCCGTGACACTCACACTCAGTGCCGCCGCTATGGCCGCCGCACCCGCTTTTATTAACATACTCACGGGTGGCACCAGTGGCGTGTATTACCCTATTGGTGTAGCCCTATCGCAACTCTATGGCACTGGAATCGAAGGTTCTAAAACCTCAGTTCAAGCGACGAAAGCCTCGGTAGAAAACCTCAATCTACTGCAAGCGGGTCGTGGCGAATTAGCGCTCGCGCTAGGTGACTCAGTCGCAGCCGCTTACCAAGGTGATATTGATGCGGGCTTTAAAACGCCACTGGATAAAATCCGTGTGCTCGCCTCTGCTTACCCTAACTACATTCAAATTGTTGCCAATAAAGAGTCTGGCATTAAAACCTTGGCCGATTTAAAAGGGAAACGTATCTCTGTCGGCGCACCTAAATCGGGTACCGAACTCAATGCCAGATCAATTTTTAAGGCAGCGGGTTTAAGCTACGAAGATATGGGTAAAGTCGAGTTTTTGCCCTATGCCGAATCCGTTGAACTCATCAAAAATCGTCAGTTAGACGCGACCTTGCAATCGTCTGGTCTCGGTATGGCAGCCATCCGCGATTTAGCGGCGACTATGGCAATCAACTTTGTTGAAATTCCAGAGGATGTGATTGCTAAGATTAACAACCCTGCCTATCAACATGGCGTGATCCCAGCATCGACCTATGAAGGCCAAACCACTGACGTTTCTACTGTTGCCATTCAAAACCTGCTGGTAACGCAAAGCGGCGTGTCGGACGATTTAGCCTATCAAATGACTAAGATCATGTTCGAGCACTTAGATCGTCTCGGTAACGCGCACTCAGCCGCTAAATCTATTAGCCTAGAGAAAGCGACGAAAAATCTGCCGATACCGCTACATCCAGGTGCAGAACGTTATTACAAAGAAGTAGGCGCACTCTAAGTTTTGCTGATATCTGTGCACCCTAATTCCAAACTAAGCGATCGAGATGCCGTTGAATAACGGCATCTTTTTATATCCAAACAGCCTCAAACGGTAGAATTCAATCATTGATGCGCCTTGAATTGAAGCGGATCTGAAACTCGTATATTGAGGTAGCTTGGGTATATATCGCCCTCTGTAGTCTAATGCTGTGAGGCATAATATGAGTGATCCCCAACAAGGTCTCAGCGCTAATACTGGCGATTGGCCCAAGGCGCTATTCTATACCGCCTTAATTTTTTCTATTTTTCAAATCATCACTGCCGCTTTTCATCCCGTGTCGACGCAAGTGCTGCGCGCCACCCATATTGGCTTTTTGCTGCTCGTGGTGTTTTTGAGTTATCCCGCCAGAGGTAAATCACAACCTTGGCAACCGCTCGCTTGGCTACTCGGTTTAGCAGGCATGGCAACGGCGGCTTATCAGTGGTATTTCGAAGCCGACTTAATTCAACGTTCTGGCGAGCTGACCGATGCGGACATGGTGATAGGTATCACTTTGATCGTATTGGTATTTGAAGCGGCGCGCCGAGTCATGGGCTGGGCACTACCGATTATCTGTGGCATCTTTTTGGCCTATGGCTTATTGGGTCAATACCTACCAGGCGATTTGATGCACCGCGGCTATGGCTTCGATCAAATTATCAACCAATTAGCCTTCGGCACCGAAGGCTTGTACGGCACACCAACCTATGTGTCGGCGACGTATATTTTCCTGTTTATTCTTTTCGGCTCCTTTTTAGAACAAGCCGGGATGATCCGTTTGTTTACCGACTTTGCCATGGGATTGTTCGGCCACAAGCTCGGCGGCCCTGCTAAAGTCGCTGTGGTCTCATCGGCGCTGATGGGAACGATTACGGGCTCAGGAGTGGCGAACGTCGTCACCACAGGGCAATTTACCATTCCATTGATGAAGCGATTTGGCTATCGCTCCGCCTTCGCCGGTGGCGTGGAAGCGACATCGAGTATGGGCAGCCAGATCATGCCGCCTATCATGGGCGCCGTGGCCTTTATCATGGCCGAAACCATTAACGTGCCCTTTATCGAGATCGCCAAAGCGGCATTGATCCCCGCGCTTCTTTATTTCTGCTCAGTATTCTGGATGGTGCACTTAGAGGCCAAACGCGCCAATCTTTGTGGCCTGCCCAAAGATCAATGTCCCGATCCTTGGGCGGCGATTAAAGAACGCTGGTATCTCCTTATCCCCTTGTTTATTTTGGTCTACTTGCTGTTTTCGGGCAGAACGCCGCTGTTCTCTGGCATGGTAGGGTTAGCCCTCACCTCGATAGTGATCTTAGGCTCAGCCATCGTCCTGCGGTTGTCTTCAATGGCGATGCGGATTGCCTTTTGGATTGCCCTTGGGGTGTTATGTGCTGGCTTCTTCCAACTCGGGATCGGAGTCGTGTTTGGGGTTATCGCCCTGCTAGTCGCCATTTGTTGGTTTATTAAGGGCGGCAAAGAAACCCTCACAGTTTGCTTACACGCGCTGGTTGAAGGCGCGCGTCATGCTGTGCCTGTGGGTATTGCCTGCGCCTTAGTGGGCGTGATTATCGGCATAGTGTCACTCACAGGGATTGCTTCAACCTTCGCGAGCTACATTCTCGCCGTTGGCCAAGATAACCTGTTCTTGTCACTCGTGTTGACTATGATCACTTGCCTAGTGCTCGGCATGGGGATCCCGACGATTCCTAACTACATTATTACCAGCTCAATAGCCGCACCCGCATTGCTCGACTTAGGCGTACCGCTTATCGTCTCGCATATGTTTGTGTTCTATTTCGGCATCATGGCCGATCTCACCCCGCCCGTTGCCTTGGCCTGCTTTGCCGCAGCGCCGATTGCGAAGGAATCCGGACTTAAGATCAGTCTCTGGGCGATTCGTATTGCCATTGCCGGTTTTGTGATCCCCTTTATGGCGGTTTACGATCCAGCCTTGATGCTCCAAGGTGATAGCTTATTAGAGACGGGCTTTGTGGTGCTGAAGGCAACGGTCGGTATTGGTATTTGGGGCGTGATCTTTACCGGATATCTACTACAAAAACTCTATTGGTGGGAACGCGTTATCGGCTTCCTTGCGGGGGCAAGTTTGATCCTTGCGACGCCATTGAGCGATGAAATCGGCTTTGGACTCGCGCTGTTGTTTATCGTGCAGCACAGTTGGCGCGCGCGCAAACTCAAACGTCTGGCAGAGCAAGGATAAACCCTTGGGATTGTCAGTCGTTAATAAGTCTAAGGTAAAGCTATGCTAGGCCTATGTTTAGGCCTAGCAGGTACCCTGTGGGCGCAAGTGCCCACAGAGCACTTCACCTTGGCATGGAACCACACCATAGAGAAAATCCGCTGGGAGGAAGACTATCACGTCACGCCTCAAGGCTTAGTGCTAGTCGAAGCGCGAGTAAAAGGCACGGGGGCAGGCATGGAAATCCCAGATGATGCCTATCTTAAAAATGGCAGCTGGCATTATCGGCCTAAGCTACCCACTCTGCCTAAATTACGTTTAGGCCGTACACCCGAGGCGGGAGATTTTGAACTTTGTTTTGCGCAGGCTTCTGGCAAGGTGCAATGCCAAGCCATGAGTCATTGGATTGGTCAGCCGAACAAGCAAGATGCCGCCGTTGAGGTGTGGGGTTGTGAACAGGCAAATGTCGCGCCTATTGATGTTCGCTAAGCGAGTAAATGACGGGCGGGTTAAGGGTTAGCAATCATCAGCTTGCTGGTAAAAGCGATAGCCATTTTTACCTTGGTGTTTCACGCGATACATAGCAGCATCCGCGCGATCGCAGCTTTTGGCAAAACTATCACCATAGCTAAATATATCGATACCGATACTCAGGCCTATCTCCACGTCACAACCTTCAAGCAAAAAGCCCTGTCGATAAACATCGAGCAAAGACTGTGCGAGCATAGCTAAAGATTCAATATCGGAGGACGGCAGTATGATCACAAACTCATCGCCACCTAGCCGAGCGATCTTCGCTAACTCACCCGAGTGAGACACTAATGTATGCGCTACATGCACCAATAAATTGTCGCCAAACTTATGGCCGTGACGGTCATTTAAGGCTTTAAAACCATCCAGATCGATAAAGAATAATGCGCCGCGCATCTCAGGTTGCAAACACTCATCGAACGCTTTGGCTATGGCTTGGCGATTCATTAAGTTGGTGAGGGGATCGCTGTGCGCTAACAGTGCCAAATCCAGTTCGTAGCGTTTTTCTTGGGTGATATCGATATGACTGCCCATCATCCGCAGCGGCGTGCCATCGGCAAAACGTTCAACAATGCGCCCACGGTCAGACACCCAAGTGACGCTGCCATCTTTATGCAGCATTCTGTGTACTGCCTGATAGTAATCGGACTTGCCACTGACATGATCTTCAAAGGCTTTTATCACCCATGCTTTATCTTCTGGGTGTAACTTACTTTTCCAGATATCAACGTGGGCGGCTAATTCTTCAGGACTAAAACCGAGCATTTCGCCCCAGCGCATATTGAATATCGTTAAATTCCCGCTTGGAATATGCTGTTCCCACAGGCACAAGCCATTGCCATCGAGGGCGGCAAACAGTTTTTCTTCGGCACGACGATTCAACGCCGTTAACTGAGCGTTTTCACGTTTGAGCTGAGCAATTTCAGCCTGAAGTTGCTTGATGTGTTCTGCTGCCGTATCCGATGCCACGAAAAATCTCTTTCATTAAAGCGGGAAATCTTGTCCAGTGTAAAACACTCAATGCCGAAGCAAGATAGCGAGGAGTGCAAGATGAGCCAAAATCATGCTGGCTCAATCGAGCTTACACAGACTATCGCTATCATGCCACGCTTAGTCGCGCGTCAGCACTTCAAGCAATTCGATTTCAAAGGTGAGATCAGAATTTGGTTTAATATGCGCACCGACTTGGCGCTCGCCATAGGCTAAATGAGCTGGCACTAATAACTTACGTTTGCCACCGACTTTCATCCCCATAATGCCTTGGTCCCAGCCTTTAATCACACGGCCAGTGCCAATAACACATTGAAATGCCTGACCGCGATCATAGGATGAATCGAATTGGGTGCCATCCTGCAAAAAACCACGGTATTGGGTGGTGATCAGCGCGCCTTTTACCGCTTCTTTTCCTTCGCCCACTTGCAGATCGATTACTTCTAACTCAGTCATTTCTTCACTCTCTTTTCTTGTTCGCACTTAATAAATTGCGCGATATTCAACTTTGCGCAGGATTTTATCACCGACGACCACGCTTGTCGGCGCTATTGCCACATTTCTGCGGCTCGGTTCACTGCTTTATTCTTGAGAATAAGGTCACCATGGGCGAGATAATCATCACTCAGCCTTTAAATAACCGTCCGTTAGCCCAATATATTAGCCGTATAGACGTTTTATTTTGGAGCTTTGCCATGATTATTGCCTGCCCCCATTGCGATACGTTAAACCGCGTTCCCGATGAGCGTGTAAACCAGCAACCTACTTGCGGTAAATGTAAGCTCAGTGTCTTTACGACTGCGCCGATTGAACTCACTAGCGCAAACTTTGCCAACCATGCCAATAAATCAGAGCTTCCCCTAGTCGTTGATTTTTGGGCCAGCTGGTGTGGCCCCTGTAAAAGTTTTGCCCCGGTATTTTCCGCGGCAGCTAAGACGTGGGAGCCGCAATTTCGCTTCGGCAAAATCAATACTGAAGAACAGCAAGCCCTTGCGGCGCAATTTAATATTCGCTCGATTCCCACTCTTATGATTTTTAAGCAAGGGAAAATACTCGCGCAGCAAGCGGGCGCTTTACCTCAGTCAGCCTTAAATCAATGGTTAAAAAGCCATAGTTAATCGCAGATAACTATTTCGCGCCCATAAAAATACCCAGACTCGCTGGGTATTTTGTTTTACGTGGTTCTCAATCTACTAGCATCAGATATCCCAAAAAACATGGGCGATAATGCCTAGCACTATCATGCTGATAAAGTTGATGATCATACCTACTCGCACCATTTCCGATTGCTTGATATGGCCAGAACCATAAACGATCGCATTGGGCGGCGTCGCCACTGGCAGCATAAAGGCGCAGGATGCGGCAATACCAATCAGCACAGATAACATCACAGGCGATACGCCTAATGCCTCGGCAATTGCAGCAAATACAGGCACTAACAGTGCGGCGCTGGCGGTGTTACTGGCAAACTCGGTCAGCATCACCACAAAGGCAATCACAGCAAAGACAAACAACGACATGTGCGTACTGCCGAAAATATCTGTCATCCAGTGGGCTAAAAACACACTAGTACCTGTGGTTTTCAACACTGCGCTTAGCGTTAAACCGCCGCCAAACAATATCAGCACACCCCAATCTGTGGTCGATTCAATCTTCTTCCATCCAACTAACCCTAAGCCCGCGAGCAAAACAACCGCGCCTAACGCCACTATGGTATCGAACTGAGTAATGCCACCTAATGCTTTGGCTAATGGCACACTGAAAATCCAGCAACATACTGTCGCGAGGAAGATAAGCAGGGTGAATTTACCTTGGAACGTCAGCTGCTGCGCTTCAACTTGCACATCGAACTTGGCTGAAAGATCCGGCTTAAAATACCAATACAAGGCAATCAACATTAACGGCAACATGAGGATAACGGTCGGAATACCAAACTTGAGCCAATCACTAAAACTCAAGCCAACTTGCGCCGCAGCAATCGCATTCGGTGGACTGCCCACTAAAGTACCGATACCACCGATGTTGGCCGAATAGGCAATCCCGAGCAGTAAAAACACATACGTGCTGTGGTATTTTTCGCGGTCTAGTTGCTGCAAAATCCCGAGAGCCAATGGCAACATCATCGCCGTGGTGGCGGTATTGCTGATCCACATTGAGAGCAGTGCCGTTACCCCGAACAGCATAAAGCAAGCGATACTGAGTTTGCCCTTAGAGGCTAACAACAACTTTTGTGCGATTAAGGTATCAATCTTTTGATGGTGTAAGGCCGCAGCCAGTACGAAGCCGCCGAAGAATAAATAGATGATAGGATTTGCAAAGCTACTCATAGCTTCCTTGGTTTCAAACACCCCAAAGAATACCGCGAGTATAGGCACGAGGATCGCGGTGATACTAATGTGGATCGCTTCGGTCAACCAAAGAATGCCAGCGAAAACCAGAATCGCCAGACCCGTGTTCACCCCTTGTTCGAAGGGTAAGCCGTAATAGAGTGCGAATAACAATACAATATCCGCCGCTAGGATCAGCATTTTCTTTTTATCGAGCCCCTCGCTGACGGGCGCTTTTTGAGGTGGAACAGTGCTTGAATCTGTTGATGACATGGTTACAACCTTAATACCATTTTATTTTGACGCAAATTTAGGGCATAGATCACACTTGGCAAAGCGGTTTATTTTGTAATTTTGCCACTTAGCAACCACACATTCTGCCGACTAAAAGCCCAGAAAAACCTTAAGTGAGATAAAAATCACCCATTTCTGATCTAAAGCCATGTGCAAAACTTTCAAACGAGCAAAAATCACGCAAAAGCTTGATAAAGCTGTAATTGAATAAGTGTTTAAAACTGTGACGTGGATCAGGTTTCACTTTAATACTAAGTGACAAACACTGAATTTAACCTTAAATAAAGTGGTTAACGCTAATTCAATCCTGTAACCACAGTTTTTGCCTATAAAACACCCATGAGTGTATTTACCACTCTTTGCCCCCTCAAGGTGACTGCAACTTAAAGTGATACGTAAACGAACATCCCAATGACAAAATTGCAGCTGGCATCAACTCAGTTTTATATTTCACGAAGAACTTTCATTTTTCGCATTTAAAATGTTGGTTTACATACTTAAAAACTTAAATGGCATGGTGATGGAAAAACGATTTAACCTTTTAAATTTATCTGATAATGCGAAAGGACATCTGATTAGCTTCCCTGTAGAATTTGTGCAGGCGCTTGCCACTTAACTCCAGCAAGTGCTCGATAACGTCTCCTAGTGGTTCCATCATTTATTTGATGCAAAACTGTGTAGAAATTAAAAATGTTTCAAACCATCAAAGCCGAAAACAACCCTAGAATCCTACTCAAATAAATAACATTTACAACTCAATATCCCTATGAATAATAAACACAAATATTATTCACCATCTCAGTCAATCTAACTCACTTTACCCCGCGAGCAATCCAACCTAGAGTCGCGCCCGTATTCTCGTCTCCTGTTCATTTTTTACCTATTTTGGTACCGCTTGTGGAAAATATGCTGTCAGCTCAACCCAATCAAAAGCCAGGGCTGTTTGTGCCTGTGGCAGGACTCAGTCTATTTGCTTTAGCGTCAGGCTACTTGATGAGTTTGATCCCACTCTCGCTCACTTACTTTGATTTGAGCCTTGATCTTGCGCCTTGGCTGGCGAGTATTTTCTACCTTGGCTTATTACTAGGTGCACCTTGTATTGCACCGATTGTCAGCCGCATAGGTCACAGTAAGGCCTTTATTTTGTTCTTAAATATCTTACTGTGCAGCGTTGTGGTAATGGTATTACTGCCACAGAGCAGTGTTTGGCTAGTATCACGCCTGATTGCAGGCTTGGCTGTTGCAGGGATTTTTGTGGTGGTCGAGTCTTGGTTACTTATGGCCGACACCCAAAAACAACGGGCAAAACGCTTAGGCTTATATATGACCGCCCTCTACGGTGGCACTGCCATTGGGCAACTTGCCGTAGATTATTTAGGCACCACGGGTAATTTACCCTACTTGGTAGTAATAGGTTTGTTGGCAGCGGCCAGCTTGCCCGCACTGTTAGTTAAACGCGGCCAACCGCAGTCCAGTGAACAACACGCTATTGCCCTTTCCGACCTTAAAACCTTAAGTAAACCTGCCATTGTCGGCTGTTTAGTCTCAGGATTATTACTCGGTCCCATCTACGGTTTATTGCCTGTTTATGTGTCGCGGGACATGGGTTTTGCCCAGCAGACGGGGCAATTTATGGCGCTGATCATTATGGGCGGCATGATAGTTCAACCCTTAGTGAGCTATTTATCCCCGCGTGTTGAAAAGAGTGTGTTGATGACAGCCTTTTGCTTAGTGGGTGCGGCGGCGCTGTTGTTACTGATACAAACATCGCTTGTGGGATTATGGTTAGGTTTTGTGTTACTCGGTGCCTGCGCCTTTGCTCTTTATCCCATCGCCATCAGTCTGGCGTGCGATCATTTACCCAGCAGCCAAATCGTCTCCGCCACTCAGATTATGTTGCTCAGTTATTCTGTGGGTTCGGTTATTGGTCCGGTTGCCGCCAGTCGTTTTGATGATGTAGAACATGGCTTACCGCTCTACTTAGCAGCAAGCTTTTTAGTCACGGTTTGCTATCTAAGCGCGCACTTACTCGCCCGAAGCAAAGCCCGTCTACCCACAGCGAAGGCTTAGCCCTGAGCCGTTAATGCTAAGTCTCTACACCCTGTGAATAACAATGGGCGCCGATAACGGCGCCCATTGTTATTATGATGTTTGCTGGGTTAATTCTGCCACTGGCACTGTGGCGGGAATGGCCCAGACACTGTCCTGCGGCCCATTAAGCACCCGATGGCGAGTCAGCCTGTAACCATAAAAGAACACTCCACTAAAGGCTAACGCCACCAGATCGACGCCTAACGTTGCCGCAGAATAAGGCGCCCATAAGCCTAAACTTGGCGCGATTAACGCAACTAGAGACGTGATTGGCATCGCCAATGTAGCCAAGCCGCACAAAGGCAAAATCAGCAGCGCCGCCTTAGCAGCACCACGCCAAAAGGCGTAAACCACCAGCAAGCCAAACACCAGATAATACAGCCACAAATAGACGTGGTTAATATTGCTCACATGCACATATAACCATTTACCCAACAACATACTTATCGTTAAGGCGGCAACCGAGCCTAAGCAAATCCCCACCGTGGCGCTCGCCATTAATCGGCAAGCACGGGTTTGCTCGCTCGCCTGCTTTTTACGGCGTTTTTCCAGCCACAGCAAGTTGCCACTGTAAAATAAAAAAGCACCGCTCAAACCTAGGAAGAAATACACCCAGCGCCCGAGATCGCCCCCATAACTGCCAAAGTGTAATCCAAAGAATACCGCAACGGTTCTGGCCCAAATCCCCTTGTCGCTTTGATCAATCGTGCTATTGGTCACCTTAAGACTATAAGGATGCAGGTATAAGAAATCGGTAACGGGTCCACGCATAAAACCATTGGGGTTATATAACCCCAAGCGCAGAGTCGCACGGGGATTATTCAAGTTCATAAAGCTCATTTCATTCACTTGATAATCGGGGGCGATTTGCTGCACCTTGGCTAACACAGTGGTGACCTTTGGCAAATCGACAAGTGTATAGAGCGTTTTGTCCGGTGCCGATTGAGCAAATAATGGTTTTTCACCATAAACCATATGCTTAAGCCCATCGTAAAGCTGGTCATGGAAAGCAAACACAATCACAGTTACACATATCACTAGATGAAATGGCAGGCTGGTAATGCCCACTAAATTATGGGCATCGAGCCAGAAACGACTCTCACCTTTATCTTTACGCAGGGCGAAAAAACTTTTGGTTAAAGTTGGCAGTAAAAAAATCACCCCAGAAACGAGCGCCAAGAAGTATAAAACGGCGGCTATCCCCAACACATAGGCACCCGCTTGATCGTGACCGACTTCGCCGGCAATCCCCGCGGTGCGATGTAATTGGTCAATCAATTCAGCTAACTCGCTTGGTGTACTTAGTTGGGTGACTAATTGCCCCTGCTCGTCAAGGCTGGCATGCCAAAGCTGGTGACTCATGCTGAGTTCACGTTCCGAGCCCTGCTGATACCAAGTCATCGGCGATTGATGCTCATCATTTAAGTGCAAACTAAAACCGGTTTTGGCCTTATCATCCTGCGCTAACACTTGCGCGACTAAGTCATCCAGCTTCTCGGTGGGCACTTGAGGCAAGGTCAGGGCTGGCGGCATTGACCAAGCGTCAATCGCCCCTTTAAACATAGTGAGCGAGCCGGCATAAAAGCCGATAAACAATACGATTCCGGCGATGATACCAGTCCAAATATGGATAGACTGATACACACGTAACACATCACTGCGAACTTTCATCCTTGTCACCTAAAGGTATATAACACTATATAAGTCAAAACGTTAAACAAGCCCAAGTAGCCAATTGCCCTGAGTCCAGTTTTAAACATAAAGCTAAAACTTAAGATCAATAACCAGATAGGCGTAATCAGCCACATGTTGAACTGCACTTTAGTATCGGCATCGATGCCGCCTGGGCCAAACCAGGCAAATAACCCCACCAATCCAAGTGCTAAAGTAAATCCTAAAATCAATCCAGCCAGTGACTTAGTCCACCAGTCGGGTTGCAATTTATCCTGTTCAGCTAAACGTGCCATGAGTTATTTCCGACCGAAAAGTGAGATAAAAGGCACTAACCCCATCAATAACATCAATAGGGCTAACCAAATAAAAATTGCGGCGCTAAGGGTAAAGAGGCTAAGCCAACCGATAAGACTGACAAAGGCAACACCGTAAGCGAGTAACCGCCAAGGCCGCTTAGGAAGGGAGCTTGCAAATAGTTTTTGCTGCTTATTCGTTAAATAAAATAACAAACAGGCCAGAAGCGTCGACAACAGGAATATAAGTTGCAACACGGGATGTTATCCTCTCACTACAAAGCGTTAGCATTCGAGTCCATTTGCCTATGCTTGCTGTACATCATGTAAAAAGATAAGCACATGAAAGCAATGGAAGAATTTTAATTTCGGGACTCTAGCCTTGGTGATAATAATTCGCAATAAGATTTACACTGTAAGGATGGTTTATGATATTCAAATCACAAATAGGCAACACTTCTGCCTTGTCATTGCCAGTTGTTAACCATTAAGATACATTTCGCGTTAATAGTCTTGTCCCAAGATAAACAATCCGATTCACCCTCAAGCTCATTACTATGACATCAGCAAAGGAAGCTAAATGATTAAAAATGAATTCAATCTGCCGAGCTCAATTGGCCTCAGCAAAATTATCCCCATTGTTATTCTATTAATCCTCTTTATTTCCTTATTTGGCAGTTGGTATACAGTTGACCAAGGTGAACGTGGCGTACTGCTGCGCAACGGTAAAGTTATCGGTACAGCAGAACCTGGGCTTGGTTTTAAAATCCCACTGATAGACACTGTGGTGAAGATTTCGACCCAAACACACACCACCAGTTATACCTCGCTGCAAGCCTATAGCCGCGATCAACAACCTGCGACACTTAACGCATCGGTGACATTTAGCGTACCGCCAGACCGCGTCGAAGAAGTGTATGCGAACTTCAAGAGTATCGATGCCATGGTCACTCGCCTGCTTGACAGACAAGTGCCGACTCAGGTCGAAAACATCTTCGGTAAATACACGGCGATTTCTGTGGTACAAGAGCGGATCAAATTCGGTATTGATGTGACCAGCGCGATCACTAACTCGATCAAAGGTCCGGTGGAAATTAACTCAGTGCAGATTGAGAATATCGACTTTTCCAACGCCTATGAAAAATCCGTCGAAGACAGAATGCGCGCCGAAGTCGAAGTGCAAACTCAACTGCAGAATCTAGAAAAAGAACGCGTCAGCGCGCAAATCGCCGTCACCCAAGCGCAAGCACAGGCCGACTCGCAATTGGCCCGCGCCAAGGCTGAAGCCGAAAGTATTCGTATCAAAGGTGATGCAGAAGCCTCTGCGATTAAGAGCCGCGCCGAAGCGCTGGCACAAAATCAAAACTTAGTTGAATTAACTAAAGCGGAAAAGTGGGACGGTAAACTACCGACAACCATGCTACCGACAGGCACTCTGCCCTTTATCGATGTGAAAAAAGGCAACTAAGCTTGGGTTTAGCTCGAGCAAAAGCATAAATCGACAATAAAAAATCCCAGTGTTAGCCCTAACACTGGGATTTTTCGTTATTCGCTCGATAATTACTGAGCGGAATATGAGCTGATTAAGAACAGCAATCGTTGCGGCGGATCCAGCTTCGAGGGATCTTTTCAAACACCACTTTTGCCATGAGTAACGCCAGCACTATGCCAGAGGTTGCCACTAACCACTGAGGTAACATTTGGTGCTGCTCACCAATCTGTGGCATCACCACAAAGCCAAAGCTATCCACCAGATAATTGACCAATATACCCGCGACTAAGGCCACGCCGATCACGCCGCCCAAGTATCCCCACAACGCACGTTTGCCTAACTCTTTAGCCACCACACCTAATGTCGCGATATTGGTCGCAGGGCCCGCCATCATAAACACTAAAACGGCTCCCGGTGACACGCCAGCCAATAATAGTCCGGCTGCAATCGGTGTCGATGCCGTGGCGCAGATATACATAGGCACAGAGACCAACACCATGACTAACATAGCTAAGATACCGTTGCCCCATTGTGCTAAAAAGTCTGCGGGGACATAAGTTTGCACCAGTGCCGCGAAGAATAAACCCACCAGCAACCACAAGGTAGTGTCACGCACTAAATCCGTTGCCGCATATTTAAGACCAATACCGACGCGGCTTAATACAGATTGTGATTTTAACTCAGTCGCCATATCTTGAGTCGAAGCGCAGCAGCTATCCGCTTCACCTTGTGCTTGAGGAGCATGAGCACTGTGATCATGTGTTCTAGACTCGGCCTTGTTGGAAGTGCCGCAACAGGCGCCCTTTTTTACCACAAGGATTTTTTCAGGGGTAGCGGGTACAGATTCAGCAGCTTTACTGGCGCAGCATGAAGCTGTTTTCTCAGCTTTTATCACGCCGCCATTCGCAACACTACCGCCATGAGCCGTCATTAAGCTAGGCGCAGCAGCCATAGGCATCATTTTGATCGCACTCTTAGACTCAGTATTCTGCTCACTATCAGCTGGTCTTTCAGTGCTGCAGCAGGATGCAGCCGCGTTAACAGGCGCTAAAGTTGGCTCTTTAGTTGATGAGCAACAGCTTTTAACCGATTCTGCTTTAACAGCTTGGGGCTGAGTCGCCGATTTCGACGCACAGCATGCCGCCACGGGTGCGTCGCTAGCTGACTTAGACTCTGATTTAACCGCAGGCTTGCCATCGTCGTCATCGCGGCCAACGAGTAAGCCAGCCACAATCGCACTGGTAATCGCTGCAATCGGTCTGACGATCGCCATAAAGGGGCCGAGTAACACGTAGGAAACGGCGATTGAATCGACGCCTGTTTCTGGCGTCGACACTAAAAAGGAGGTCGTTGCTGCTTTAGAGGCACCAGAACGGCGTAACCCTACAGCCGCAGGAATCACGCCACAAGAACACAAAGGTAATGGTGCGCCGAGCATTGCCGCCTTCACCACAGTTTTAACACCATGACCGCCGAGCTGCTTTTGCATCCACACCATTGGTACGAATACTTTTAATAGCCCAGCCAAGATCAGGCCCAATAACAACCAAGGCGCCGAGTCTAAAAACAGATCGATAAAATTCTTCAGTAACATAATTAATTCCCTGACTCATCATGGATTGTTTTTCCATGAGTATGCTGGTGCGACTCATTTTGATGTGCTTTGTGCTGATTTCCATCGTGAGAATGATGCTCAACACGTACCCGCTCAGTACTGGATTCCAACGCCTCTAAAATAGAGCAATGTTCGGCGCTACGCGGCCCGCCACAACAGGCATCGGACAGACTCTGTAAACTGGTTTGAAAATGATTCAGCTCGGCAATTTTGGCCTGCACTTGGGCCAATTTAATATCGACCATACCCTTCACATCGGCGCAGACGCGATTAGATTTATCAAGTTCGATTGAAAGCAATTCACTGATTTCATTGAGGGTAAAACCCACAGCTTTAGCCCGTAAGATAAAACGCAGTCGCGCAGCATCGGCCTCGGTATACACTCGATAGCCAGACTCGGTACGGCTCGACGGCGCGAGCAGACCGTGCTTCTCGTAGAATCTCAACGTGTCGGCTTTCACCTCACACAAATCCGCCAGTTCACCAATACGATACATGTCTTCATCCTTTGCGAAATCGCGCCCAACTCAGGGGGAGTTTCCAGCATACAACTCAATAATGCGAGTATAAACCTTGGAGCCTACTCCAAGGTCAAGGGGTAATTCATACTTTACATAAAGTCGGCCGAGTCACGTCACTTTGTTCTGATATGAATATTGTGAAATCACGCAGAAAAAACACCCGTAAATCGAGTTTTACGTTAGAATACGCGCGCCGTGATGAAGGGATAAAAAGTTAGCTAATAAAGTAAAAATAGGACCAAGGGACTTTTGGAAAGCGGTGCAGCGCTAAGGCTGTTCTGTTTTCCGAAAGATCCTTGAAACTAAAATAACTGGACCCTGTACCCAAATGACTGCTGCAAATAATGCCAGACCCATTCGTCGCGCGCTGTTAAGCGTTTCAGATAAAACCGGAATTCTCGAGTTCGCCAAAGCACTTCACGCCCAAGGTGTGGAACTGTTATCAACTGGCGGCACTGCTCGCCTGTTAGCGGATAACGGCGTGCCTGTTATCGAAGTATCTGATTACACAGGACACCCTGAGATCATGGACGGTCGCGTTAAGACGCTGCACCCTAAAGTGCACGGCGGCATTTTGGCGCGCCGCGGTCTTGATGAAAGCGTGATGGCCGACAACAATATCAATGCCATCGATCTGGTTGCGGTTAACCTTTATCCTTTCGCTGAAACTGTGGCTAAAGCCGGTTGTACCTTAGAAGACGCTATCGAAAATATCGATATTGGCGGCCCAACTATGGTGCGCGCAGCGGCAAAAAACCACAAAGACGTCACCATAGTCGTTAATGCCGCCGATTACTCACGCGTACTGGCAGAAATGACGGCTAACAATGGCAGCACGACCCATGCGACGCGCTTCGACTTAGCGATTGCAGCCTTTGAGCACACTGCGGGTTACGATGGCATGATCGCCAACTACTTCGGCACTATGGTTCCTGCGCATAGCACGGACGAATGCTTTGCTGATTCTAAGTTCCCACGCACGTTCAACACCCAATTAGTGAAGAAGCAAGACTTACGCTATGGCGAAAACAGCCATCAAGCGGCGGCCTTCTATGTCGATACGAAAATTGATGAAGCCTCTGTGGCGACGGCGATTCAGTTGCAAGGCAAAGCCTTGTCTTACAACAATATTGCCGATACCGATGCCGCTCTTGAGTGCGTAAAAGAATTCTTGGAACCCGCCTGCGTTATCGTTAAACACGCTAACCCATGTGGTGTGGCCTTAGGTAAAGACTTGCTCGATGCCTATAACCGCGCTTATCAAACTGACCCAACCTCAGCCTTCGGTGGCATTATTGCTTTCAACGGCGAGTTAGATGCAGCGACGGCGAGTGCTATCGTTGAGCGTCAATTCGTTGAAGTGATTATCGCCCCAAGCGTCAGCCAAGCGGCACGCGATGTGGTGGCGAAAAAGACCAACGTGCGTTTATTGGAATGTGGTCAGTGGAACACTAAGACCCAAACCTTAGACTACAAACGCGTTAACGGCGGCTTGTTAGTACAAGATCGCGACCAAGGCATGGTCGGCTTAGAAGACATCAAAGTGGTTTCTAAACGTCAACCCACTGCAAGCGAACTGAAAGACTTAATGTTCTGCTGGAAAGTGGCGAAATTCGTTAAATCTAACGCCATCGTTTATGCCAAAGACGGCATGACTATCGGTGTCGGCGCAGGCCAAATGAGCCGCGTTTACAGCGCTAAAATCGCTGGCATCAAGGCCGCCGATGAAGGCTTAGAAGTAGTGAACTCTGTGATGGCATCCGATGCTTTCTTCCCCTTCCGTGACGGTATCGATGCCGCAGCGGCTGCGGGCATTAGCTGCATCATCCAACCGGGTGGCTCAATGCGCGATGCAGAAATCATCGCCGCAGCAGACGAGCACGGCATGGCCATGGTGATGACGGGCATGCGCCACTTCCGTCACTAATCGCCACTAAGCAGCCAGCACTCAATCAGTACTGGCTGCTTTTTTGTTTTACCACTCTTTGTTTTACCGCACTCTGGTTTCGACCACAGTGTGCCTACACAGAACATAAAACTCTAAGGGATGACTTAACATGAAAGTATTAGTTATTGGTGGCGGCGGTCGCGAACATGCCCTAGCGTGGAAAGCTGCACAATCGGCTCAAGTTGAAACTGTCTATGTTGCGCCAGGCAATGCGGGCACAGCCCTAGAACCTAATGTTGAAAATCTGGCGATCAGCGCCACCGACATTCCTGCTCTGCTCGATTTTGCGAAAACCCATAAAATTGAACTGACCATAGTCGGCCCAGAAGCGCCATTAGTGATGGGCGTGGTTGATGCATTCAATGCCGCAGGTTTACCGATTTTTGGCCCAACTAAGACGGCAGCTCAGCTCGAAGGTTCAAAAGCCTTCACTAAGGACTTTTTAGCCCGCCACAATATTCCAACAGCGGGTTACAAAAACTGCACTGAAATCAGCGATGCTAAAGCCTTCGTGCGTGAATTAACGGCCACAACAGGTTATCCAGTGGTCATTAAAGCTGACGGTTTAGCCGCAGGTAAAGGCGTGATTATCGCCCAAGACCAAGCTGAAGCCGATGCTGCAATTGATGACATGCTCGCTGGTAACAAGTTTGGCGATGCGGGTTCACGCGTGGTCATTGAAGAATTCCTGAAAGGCGAAGAAGCCAGCTTCATCGTCATGGTCGATGGCAAAAACATTCTGCCAATGGCGACCAGCCAAGATCATAAAGCCCGCGATAACGGCGACTATGGTCCAAACACGGGTGGTATGGGCGCTTACTCGCCAGCACCTGTGGTGACTCAAGCGGTACACGATTGGACTGTGGCAAACGTAATTCGCCCAACGGTTGATGGCATGGCCGCAGAAGGCAATATCTACACAGGCTTTTTGTATGCTGGTTTGATGATCTCTCCAGACGGCAGCGCCAAAGTACTTGAATACAACTGTCGCTTTGGCGATCCAGAAACTCAGCCAATCATGATGCGTTTAAAGTCTGACTTAGTGGAACTGTGTTTAGCCGCCACCCGTGGCGAGTTAGATAAAGTGACAGCTGAATACGACGAGCGCGCAGCCGTTGGCGTGGTATTAGCCGCTGGCGGTTATCCAGATGAGTATCGCAAGTTTGATGTGATTGACGGTCTCAGCCTTGGTGATAACAATGGCAAAGTCTTCCATGCTGGCACTGAGATGAAAGACGGCCACGTAGTCACCAACGGCGGTCGCGTACTCTGCGCGACTGCACTGGGTAACACAGTGACCGAAGCGCAAAAAGCGGCTTATAAATTGGTTGATGAAATCCACTGGGATGATGTGTATTTCCGCACCGATATTGGTTACCGTGCTATTGCACGTGAGCAGCAAGACTAATTGCTAGGCGCGTTAAAAAACCGGCCAGAAGCCGGTTTTTTTGTGCCTGAATTTTGACGAGCGTCAAATATAACGTCATGATTTTCAATAAAATTACATAATTAATTCTATTGAAAATTGGAGCAACGAGATACAATGTCAACCAAATGTTAAATACCTAAATATCAAGGACTCCCCATGAGGATTAGACTGCTGTGCGCCTCCATCGCCATACTGCTTAGCGGATGCGGTGGCGGCTCAGAAGATGCTGGCACGACCACACCACCGACTCAGCCGCCAGTCCAACCTCCCGCGCCGGTGCAATACATTGCTAGTAGTGTGTCAGCAAATGGCGGAGCCTTAGATCCAAGCAGTCAAAAAGTGGAGTCGGGTAAAAGCGCTATTTTTAGCATCACTGCCGATATTGGCTTTACACTCGAAGGCATTACTGGCTGTGGTGGCACGCTAAATGCGCTAACTTACACCACTGCGTCCATGACGGCGGATTGCACTGTCACGCCGACATTTATTGCTAACGCCGAAAATGCCATTAAGCATCAAGACCACAGGCTTGCCAGTGCGAGTGAGTTAATTGATTTCAGCATCGCCGAACTCACTAATATCGACATCGAACGTAAAGCCCAGATAAATCAGCTATATCAAGGTGTCGGTAGCAGCGTCTCTTGGCATCCGACTCACGACTCAATTACCTTCTCGAGCTTTATGCCAGAGAACACTTTTACTGTCTTGCCATCGAATGTCGATGGCAGTGGCGCAAGCGCGGTTCGCGGCTTAGTCATGGCGGGCGAGCAACAAGGGCAAAGATATGCGGCCATGGGAGGAAATCTCTTTTCCGTCAACACTTCAGCTCAAACCGATACTTTGCTGAAAAATCTTTTAGGCTGGCTGACCAAAGGCGCCGATAAAACCGACGGCCTCAGTATAGTGACCACGCAAATGCCGAGCAAAGCCGACAGTTGGTACTTTCCCCATAACGAAGGTATTCGCACTTGGCTTACAAACAACTACCCCGCAGCCCATAGCATTAATGCGGCAAACACCTGTGACTACAGTGAGTTAAGCAACTGTATCGACACACTCAAGCCCGATGTGATAGTGATTAGTGACATAGACCGTCAGTCCCTCGGTTTTGCAGGCATTAAAGCTGCTATCGCTAAGGCCAAAGCGGCGGGCATTCCCTTGCTGCTCTCAAACTACTGGCGCAATCAAAGCCCAATGCTATCGCCGCTTTACCTTGAAATGGGGCTTTCAACCTCAGGTAATTATTGGTCAAAGCTCAATGCCAACGACCTCAATGTGACTGATGTTTTGGCTGAAGATACTGCCCTGACCAAGGTAAATAATTTGCTCGGCAAGCTCAATGAAGCAAGCTTCGATACCTCAGTGCTTAACGACTGCACCGGCAATTATCTCAGCTGCAATGCTGCCGCCTTTGTTGACTCGTTCAAAGCGGGCGCAGATTGGTATCGCAGCAATGCCGAAACCCTAGATAACAACGCAATTGATGTGTTTACCAAGGCAGACTTCCCTTTGATGAAGGCTGGACTGCTGCTTGCAGATAAATATCGCAGCGAGATTGACTACCCCATAGCCTACAGCGAGCACGCACAATGGCAGCGGGCCCTGTTTGCCGATTGGGCCGTAAGCTATGCTCGCGCCCATAACTTAGCCCAGCCAGATTTGGGTGAATATGTCACCGACAGAGTCAACCTCAGCAAGGGCAGCAATGCGCACTACGCTTACCCTGCGACAGTCTCAGAGCGTAAAACCATTAGTGTGCCCTATGCAGGCCAATGGACGACTACAGGCTGGTATGCATTGCCGGGGCAAACCATCAAACTCACTCGCCTCGATAGCAACGCTGCGAATGTGGAGATCAAACTCAACTACCACAGACGTAACACTAACCGTGCCTATGAGCAGAAAATCTACCGCGGCCCCTTGGGGCTGGCGCAACAACGCCTGCGCTTAGCGCAAGGGAAAAGTATCGAGTTTTCCTCCCCCTACGGCGGGCCGATTTATCTATACATCAATGGTGATGCTTCGAGTGTTGATGGCGCGTTAAGTGTTGATGTCAACGCTGAGCATGTCGCTAAACATCCGACCATTATGGATTTCTCCAATCCAGCTGAAATCGCGGCCTTTAACGAACGCATTCAAAATACCGAATTACCCCATGTGGACTTGCGCACCGATGGTGCAGAGCAGCATCTACGTCGCGACCGCTTCTTAAACGCCATAGGTACCGATGTGCCTGATGTCAACGCGCTGCTCAACAGCATTGTCGATGACCATATCAACAGCGTTTACACCTTAGCTGGCCTTAAAATTCAAGGTAAGAGTTTCAGTGAATCCTTACCCGCCGATGTGCTGGCGGCCTGCAAAGGACTGTTTGGCGACGACTGTATCGACAATATTCTGCATACCCGCACTATTATTCAACACGCCAATTATGACCAAAATGCCCAGTGCGGAGCCGGTTGTAGTGGTAATCCTTGGGATGCGGCATGGAATATCGACCCAACGGGCTGGGGTGATAACCATGAGTTAGGCCATAATCTGCAAACGAACCGCCTCAATGTGCAATATGCAGCGGCAAACAATAGTGACAACTGGGCAGGTTATAGCAGTCGCGCGGGGGAAAACTCCAACAATATCTTCCCTTATGTAGTGAAGTGGAAAACCCATTATCTGCGCGATGGCAATACAGACACAGTGACCGATGGCCACATGAACCACAAAGATCTCTTCTATGTGTTTATGTCCGATGCAGCGGGCACAAAAGACACCAGCGGCAAACGTGTAGTATTTGGGGCTAACTGTAAAGTGCTTGATGCAGGTGAAGACAGATACACTGCGCCTTGGGCCAGTAATGATTATGCTGTGCATAACGGCTATCGCATGGCGTTTTACATCCAAATGGCGCTTAAGGCTCACGGCATAACGCTCAGTGACGGCACCACTCTGAACAATGGCTTTAATCTCTTTACCTTGCTGTATCAACACAGTCGTATTTTCGGTAAATATGCGAATAACGCCAGTGATTGGGAAGCGAACCGCAGCAAACTGGGCTTTAGCCAATTTCCGTTTGACGGCAATAGTGTCTACGGCGGCAAAACCGTGAAAGATATCCCCGGCAACGACTTTATGCTGGTGTCTTTGAGTCAGCTCACAGGCAAAGATTGGCGTAGCCACTTTGATATGTTGGGTCTGCGCTACTCAAGCCTTGCAGCCGCGCAAACGGTCGCTAATGCGATCTCGGGTACTATGCCCATGGGCATGTATGAGCTAGAAACCGACTTGCCGCCAGCGAACATGAGCCAAGGTTTAACCTTTGTGCCACTGTCACTCACTGATGGCACTACACAGTGGAAAGGCGTGGGTTCGCCAACCCAGTGCAACTAAACCATAAGTGCACTAAACCATAAGTGCACTAAGCCTTAATCGCGCTAAGATACTAACGCAACTGATAAACCTCGCTCTGGCGGGGTTTATTTTTACCTGAAAAATGTGACCTAAAGCACATACCTAGGCTCAGATGACGTGCACCATTTAACTTCTTATATTTTTAACAATCATGAAATTAATGAGGTAAATATATGGGTTATTCGATAAAAGATCTTATTTATCAAGGTGAAAAATCGGGCGTACATAACTGGCAAACCCTAGAAGGAGCCAGCTTTTACTGGCATCCAGATTGGTTTCATATTGCAGAGGATATGACGGGCCATATGGCCACGGCAACTATCGAAAAGCAAGGGGAAAAAGCAACGCAAAGCGAGGCTGAACAGTCAATCATTACGCATCTGAATAAGAGTGGAAAATAGCTTGTAATGCCAAAGATGTTAGTGCCCGGAGGCGATCGCCCTGCGGGCAATTTTATCGATTAAACCTGGCGCGATCAGCTTAAGCCAACGCCCCAAACGGCCACGAAGTGAAGTGATAAGTTGTCGGCCCCGAGTCGCAATCACAGGTAGCATCATATTGGCGCATTGCTCGGCCGTCAGTATCTTAGCTTCTTGCATCGGTGACTTGCCTAAAGGATTACCTGCACCATCGAGGGCACGTTTGTGAATTTGTGACACCACAAAATCGGGGCAAATTACCGTCACTGCCACATTATCGTCCGCGAGCTCAATCCGCAACGAATCGAAAAAGCCAATCACAGCATGTTTAGAAGCGGCATAACCGCTACGAGTTGGAACGCCCGTTAATCCAGCGACGGAGGCCACTACCACCACTTGGCCCTTACTGGCCTTTAAATGAGGTAACGCGGCATGGGTCAAATACGCGGGTCCAAGATAATTCACCCGCATAATGTCTTCAAGTACAGACAGCTGAGTCAGCTCGTCGAAACGTGACCACATAGTCATGCCAGCATTGTTAATCAAAATATCAAGATGGCCATAATGCGCGACCGTGGCTTCTATTAAGGCTTCGCACTGCTCAGGACGAGAGACATCAGCAGCAAATACAAAAGGAGGCGGACCATAATTAGCGATTTCTAAGGCGAGTGAAGCGAGACGTGTTTCATTGCGTGCACTGATCACCAGTTGGCAGCCCATTCGCGCCATTGCCACAGCAAGTGCCCGACCAATACCTTCTGAAGCACCCGTGATGATCACGACCTTGCCAGTAAGTCCATCCATAGTCATTCCTTTGTTATCGCTATGTTAATTACGTCTTTGGCTAAATTGGCATAATCACACTAAAAGCGCAATCCTTCACGCGCGTTGTGCAAGCCTCATCTCATATTGTTCACGATAATTTGCTAAGGGTTGTGGGCGACCTATCGCATAACCTTGCGCGTAATTAATGCCAATGCTCAACAATCTGTCGATAATCTCCTGATTTTCAACAAATTCGGCCACAGTCTCGATCCCCATGACCCGACAAACATCCTGAATCGATTTAACGATGGCATAGTCTTTAGCGTTCACGGCAAGGTTCTTGATAAAACAGCCATCGATTTTGACATAATCCACGGGCAGCTCACGCAGATAGCCATAAGAGGCGAAACCACTGCCAAAATCATCCAGTGCAAACGAGAAGCCGAGTTTACGTAACTGCTTCAACATTTCCATACCACGATTGCGATTTTGGATCGCGGTGGTTTCAGTAATTTCAAAGCAAATACATTGACTTGGAATATCAAAAATATGTTGCTGCTGGGCGATATATTCCACCATACCTTCGGCGCCTAAACTATTGCCCGAAAGGTTGATCGAAATACAATGATCAGGCCAAAGTACAGGATGCAAAGACAGCCATAAAAAGGCTTTGCGGATCACTTCTTTATCTATGTCAGGCATCAGCTTAAAGCGCTCAGCCGCGGCAATAAACTGCGCAGGCGCCAAAATACGACCGCAGGGTTCTTGAATTCGCAGCAGGATCTCCATGCGTTGTCGCTGTGGACCGCTGCCTAACCCACGGATCGGTTGGTAATAAAGAATTAGCTCGTTTTCTTCAATCGCCTGCGCGATACGTACCGCCCACTTTGGCGCGTTTCTTTGGTAAGTGAGCTCTTTATCTTTATCATCGTAAAAATGAATTTGATTGGCGCCCTTAGCTTTAGCGGCAATACAGGCAATATCAGCGTCTTTCAATAATTCTTGGGCATCAATATAAGGCGCACGACCAAAAGCAACACCTATGCTAAGGCCGACTTTATAGTTACAGTTTTTGTCATTCAGCACTTGCAGCGAGACCTGCGCAATCATTTGCTTGAGTAATTGCGCCACAGATAAAGCACTGCGATTACACACCACTAAACCAAACTCATCACCGCCAAGCCGCGCCAACAACTCCTGTGGCCCGAGACAAGCCTGCATAGCCTTAGCCACCATGGCGAGCATACGATCGCCTGCTGTATGGCCACAGCTATCGTTAATCAACTTGAATTGCTCTAAATCGAGATAACAAACGGCGATGGTTTTAGCTGAGACAGCAAATTGAGGGAGCTGTTCATCAAACGCCTGACGATTTAGCAGCCCAGTAATGCTGTCGAAATTGGCTCTTTTTTGGAGTTGGCGCTTAAGTAACTCTTCTTGAGTGATATCTCGCAATACCACGACGGTGCCGACAATAACTTTATCGTGGTTACGCAAATTACTAATGCTGCGTTCCATAATCCGCGGTGTTGCGGTCAATAACTTGATTTTCTCGACCTGTGGTGATGACTCGCCAAGGCGAATACAAGTGAACACCGCCTGATTCAACTGGTCGCCAGCCTTTAATAGGCTGGCAAGGCTCTGATCTATAGCATAACAACTGGCAACATCCAAAAGCGACTCGGCCCGCGGATTCATATAAATCACTTTGGCATCGACATCGGTCAAAATCACCGCTTCTGCAATGGATTCTAAGGTGATTTTCGCGCGTTCTTTCTGCTGATAAATTCTGGCTAGCAGGCTATTAACGCGGCAAGCAAGCACTTCTAATTCCTCATTGCCTTCACTGGTAACAGGTTGATAGACACTGGACATAGGATCGACCAACGCCAATTGCTGCATCAAGTTTTTAAAGGGTTTGAGTAAACCAGAGCGCAACCAAATATAGCCAAGGCCAACAATAAACACGCCAAATAGAATGAAACCGAGCGATACCCAATCGAGCTTAAATTTAACCTCTTGGAACGGGCCCTCGGAGAACTGCACTTGCAGGTAAACAGGTTTGTCTTTTAACAGGCTGGGTATTTCAATGGTGTCACTATGAACGCCCTCAACACTTGCTGTGACAGCGTTAGAGTGACTCATAGTCACTTTAGTTACCAATAAGGCCTGCGCATATTCAAGCAAGTCGTTATCGGTCAACTGACGCACCAGCAGTACAGATTCATTAGGTGCAGAAGCCACGGCGGTAATGACATAAGCCTGTCCACCAATCAAATATGCACCAGCAACACTGGGTTTATTAGCGCTAATAATGGCGCTGGCAATTTCCCGCAGCTCATTAGACGCAAAGGTATATACATTGGGGAAAAAAGTCTGCAGTTCGCCTTGGCGTAAAATATACCAACTAAGGTTGGCCGACATTGAACTATCGTGCCACGAGGACTCTAGTTTCTTAAGTTGCTCTTCATCTAACTGAGACAAAGGTAAAGCGTAGATATTCGTGAGAAAGGTTAAGCGGTCGACATCAATGTGAAACTGCTGCTGGATATTAGCAAGCTCACGATTAGCACTGTCTTGGCGCAATAGTTCGACGCGATGGTCGTACCAACACCCCAGACAATAGGAGACAATGACCACCGCGGGGAGACAAAAGCCCGCAATAAATACCAATATTTTCTTGCCAATGTGCATCTCTTACCACGGCTTGTTATGACTAAATTGATTGACGGCCTTGCATAATCCTTCACTGCGCCATGCAACATATCTCATTTGCGAATAGTATTAAACATCGCTTAGCTTTAGCCGTTGCTAAAGTAGACATTATTATGTAATTAAATCAATTTAACCGATTGATTTAAAGCATTAAATTGCTCAATAAACACTGCTGATATTTTATTTTTATCCAGATCCTATGCGATAAACTAAGCGTAACAATAGAGTATTGAAGTTGTTATTTTAACGTAACACTCATTAGGCTCGCAGACGAGATAAACCACCGCATACGCTAATCCATAAAGGCAAATCCATGAAGATAGCTGCGAGAGAAGTTTTCCATTTTATCAACTCTAAATGTCAGAAATAAAACAGGCCCGCAAGCGGGCCTGTTTCGCAAACCAAAAATTACTTATGGTATTGCTTTGATTGCGCATGAACCGCCTTGATAAAGGCGCCAGCATGCTCTGGATCGACATGCTGATGGATGCCATGACCTAAGTTAAATACATGACCAGTACCCTCACCATAACCCGCTAGGATATGGCCCACTTCTTCTTCAATACGTGGAATAGGTGCATATAACATTGAAGGGTCCATGTTGCCTTGCAATGCAACTTTATGGCCTACACGGCGACGGGCATCGGCAATGTCTACCGTCCAATCCAAACCTAACGCATCACAGCCAGTTTCTGCCATCGCTTCTAACCACAAACCACCACCTTTAGTGAACAGCGTCACTGGCACTTTGCGGCCATCGGCAAAACGTGTCAGACCATCGACAATCTTCTGCATATAACGCAAAGAAAACTCACGGTAAGCAGAGTGTGATAACGCGCCGCCCCATGAGTCAAAAATCATTAGTGATTGTGCACCATTAGCCACTTGAGCATTCAGGTATAAGATCACTGAATCGGCTAATTTATCTAACAGCATGTGTAATGCCATTGGCTCAGCGTAAGCCATCTTCTTAATTTTTTCGAAAGTTTTGCTCGAGCCGCCTTCAACCATATAAGTCGCTAGGGTCCAAGGTGAACCAGAAAAGCCAATTAACGGCACTGCGCCATTCAGTTCACGGCGAATAGTGCTAACGGCTTTCATCACATAACCCAGCTCATCTTCTGGATCTGGAATTGAGAGCTTTTTGATCGCATCGATAGTGTCTGTAGGGCGTTCGAAACGTGGGCCTTCACCCGCCTCAAAATACAAACCTAACCCCATTGCATCGGGCACTGTTAAAATATCGGAAAACAAAATCGCCGCATCGAGATCATAACGACGTAAAGGTTGCAGCGTGACTTCACAGGCAAGCTCATGATTTTTACACAAAGACATGAAGTCACCCGCTTGAGCGCGAGTAGCTTTATATTCAGGAAGATAACGGCCAGCTTGACGCATCATCCACACAGGGGTCACATCGACAGGCTCTTTTAGTAGGGCGCGTAAATAACGATCATTCTTTAATTCTGCCATTGGGCTTGGTTCCTAGTCTTATTGAGATCCGCTGGGTCGGTAGTTTAGCATTTACGCGAATAATGTAACCTTTATGTGCAAATATATGTGAGCTATTCCCCATCGTCGGCGTCGATTTGACCATATAAATTGGAAATTGTTATCCAGATAACATACTGCTGATTTATTCGTAACGAAGTCACACTCAGACAGAAAAAAGTTGCGCCGGTTCCCAGCCTTTGGTATAAAAAGTCTGCGCTAGCAAGAACAATCAAGAAGCTCGTCGCATCGAGCCTGCTATAAACTTTACTCGCCCAACGATAGGTTTCTATCGTTGGGCTTTTTATTTGCATTTTTCGATACGAAACAGCTGGTTTGTCCATTTCGTCATTCTCGCAAATTCGCATGAAAAGAGTTGATCGATTAGCAACTTGTCCCTACATTAGAGTCATGTGCTGGCACTTAAATGGAATGCATCATGCTGAGAGAACTCGAAAAAGCAGAACAGAAGTGGGGCGGTTCAAATAAGCTTATTGATCAATGGCTAAAAAACCGTCGAAAACTGTTAGTGCATTACTGCCAAATTGCTGGGCTTCCTCCTTACAGTAAATCAGAAAAATCACTTCCCTCGTTCGAACATGTTAAATCTTTCTGTGACTTATTAGTGGACTATGTCTCTGAAGGCCATTTCGAAGTCTACGATAGAGTCGTTAATGCCTGTAGTGAATATGGTGAATCAAGCAAAACACTCGCGCAACAAGTATTGCCAAAAATAACGCCAACCACGAATGCGGCATTAGACTTCAACGATAAATATGCGGAAACTCAAGACGATCTCGTGTTGTATCAACTCGATAAAGATTTATCTGAACTTGCCCATAACATGGAAACTCGCTTCGAACTCGAAGATGAACTACTCGAAGTACTCCACCGTAAGCATTCAGAACACACCCAGTAAGCCTCAATCAATTTAAGCGCACTTTGTTGTGTTCGGTGCGCTTATCTTGACCAATCCAACGACTATCGAAATATATGGGCTCACTAACAAGTAATGGCTCATTAGAAACGTCGGTTAAAACCTATCTCTAGAAACTGCAACTAAATATGAAATGCTCTTTACGCACCTCGCCCATCAAAGAGATACACTTTAACGCCTCAGTTAAGTGTTAACTAACCTAGCCAGTGAACGCCAAGAGCAGTCTGTAATAACTTTATGAGCGGCACACACGGACTCGCGCAAACGTATGCGCATTTCTTTGATTTAACTAAGGCAGCGATGTTGGGATTATGCATGTTCTTCATGATTATAACTTGATAATCAATTAGACATATAATTAATGTAAATGGTATTAGGCTGATTTTTACAAACCTCAGACGCAAAAAAGCCAGCTTATTCAGCTGGCTTCGTTACATCTCAATGAGA